>NZ_CP007790.1:325908-651817 GCF_000835165.1 Corynebacterium marinum DSM 44953 | reverse complement strand
GATGACCACGCAACCGAGCTGCATGGCCCAGCGAAGCGCCACCTGGGCGGTGGACCGGCCGACGGCGCGGGCGACGGTGTCGAGAACCGGATTCGCCAGCAGGATCCCGCGGCCGAGCGGGGACCAGGCGACCGTGGTCACCCCGAGCTCCTCGTGGAGGGCGCGGAGAGGCGCCTGGGAGAAACCGGGGTGCAGCTCCACCTGGTTGACGGCCGGAACAACGCCGACCTCGTCCACGACCTCGCGCAGCACATCCCCGTAGAAGTTGGCCACGCCGACGGACTGCGCCAGGCCGAGCCCCTGCAGGCGGGCGACCGCCTCGAAGCTCTCCACGTATTTCCCCTGGTCCGGCGCCGGCCAGTGCACCAGATAAAGGTCCACGTACTCCAGCCCGAGGCGGTCGAGCGACGAGCGGAAGGCACGGGGGATCCCGTCCTTCCCCTGCTCGTTCTGCCACGCCTTCGTGGTGATGAACAGCTCCTCGCGCGTCACGTCGCCAGCCGCGACGGCCTCCGCGACCGCCCGGCCGACGGTCTCCTCGTTGCCGTAGGCGGATGCAGTGTCGAAGTGGCGGTACCCGAGGGAGATAGCTTCCCGGATGACACGGACCCCCTCCTCCCCCAGCAGCTTCCAGGTGCCCAGTCCGATCTGCGGGATCTCGGTGCCGTCGTTGAGCGTCAGAGTAGTCATGGACCCCATTGTGCCCCGATTCACCCGCGACGGGGAGAGGATCACCTCGTCACAGGTCCTAGACTTGGGCCTATGTCCACTGACCCGAATGCCGCCGCCCACCACACCGCCGACCTGAGCGACGAGGAGATCTTCGCCGCCCACGAGGGGGGAAAACTGACGATCCGCTCCGCCCGGCCCCTGGAGACGCAGCGGGACCTCTCCGTCTCCTACACCCCGGGAGTGGCGCGCGTGTGCACCGCCATCGCGGAGGACCCGTCGCTCGCACAGCGCTACACCGGTATCGGCCGCACCGTGGCGATCATCTCCGACGGTACCGCCGTCCTGGGGCTCGGCAACATGGGCCCCCGCGCGGCACTTCCCGTCATGGAGGGCAAGGCCCAGTTGTTCCACCGCTTCGCCGGCCTCAACGCCGTGCCCATCGTGCTGGACGAGACCGACCCCGACAAACTCGTCGAGACCATCACTGCCCTGGCGCCCTCCTTCGGCGCCATCAACCTCGAGGACATCTCCGCGCCCCGCTGCTTCGAGGTCGAACGCCGGCTCGTCGAGACCCTCGACATGCCGGTCATGCACGACGACCAGCACGGCACCGCCGTGGTGATCCTCGCCGCGCTGCGCAACGCCTGCCTTCTTCTGGGCCGCGGACTCCCCGACCTCAAGGTGGTCATTTCAGGAGCGGGCGCCGCCGGCGTGGCCTGCGAGAAGATGCTCGCCGACGCCGGCATCAGCGACATCATCATGCTCGACTCCCGCGGCATCATCCACGCCGGCCGCGGGGACCTCAACGAGGTCAAGGACGAACTGGCACGCACCACCAACCCCCGGGGCGTCACCGGCGGAATTTTCGAGGCCTTCGAGGGCGCGGACACCTTCATCGGGGTGTCCGCGGGCTCCGTCCCCGAGGAGGCTCTGCAGTTGATGGCCGAGCGGCCGATCCTGTTCTCACTGGCCAACCCGAACCCGGAGATCGACCCCGAGCTCGCTTACCGCTACGGCGCGGTCGTCGCCACGGGACGATCCGATCTGCCGAACCAGATCAACAACGTCCTGGCCTTCCCCGGCATCTTCCACGGCGCGCTCGCCGCGGGAGCCACATCCATCACCCCCGAGATGAAGCAGGCGGCGTCGCAGGCCATCGCCGCGGTCGCCGCGGAGCACCTCGACGTCGAGCACATCGTCCCCTCGCCTCTCGACGCCCGCGTCGCCCCCGAAGTGAGCAGGGCCGTGGCCGCCGCATGGGCGGCGGCCACGGCCTAGTCCTGTAGTCGGCGCTGGTTAACCGGCGCTGATCAGGTCGATCACGAAGACCAGGGTGCGACCGGACAGGGGGTGTCCGCCACCGGCCGGGCCGTAGGCCTTCTCCGGGGGGATGGTCAGCTGACGGCGGCCGCCGACCTTCATGCCGGGGATGCCTTCCTGCCAGCCGGCGATGAGGCCGCTGAGTGGGAACTCGATGGACTGGCCGCGATCCCAGGAAGAATCGAACTCCTGGCCCGACTCGAAATCGACGCCGACGTAGTGGACCTCGACGAGACCTCCCGCCTGCGCCTCCTCGCCTTCGCCGACGATGAGGTCGACGGCTACGAGGTCCTCCGGTGCGGGGCCGGTCTGGGCTTCGATCTGGGGCTTGGTCATGAGTGTGTCTCCTTGTGGGTGTTCATGGGAAAACCGGGCACAACGGCCCCCAGTATAAAGGTGGCGGTGTGCCCGGTTTCTTAGGCTCGGACTAACCGGTGGTCCTAGCGGTCCTCACGCGGGGTGACGGTGCGCAGGGTCTGGCCGGTGTAGATCTGGCGCGGGCGGTTGATCTTGGTGGTGGTCGCCAGCTGCTCACGGTAGTGGGCGATCCAGCCCGGCAGGCGGCCGATGGCGAACAGGGCGGTGAAGAAGTCCGTCGGGAAGCCCATGGCGCGGTAGATCAGGCCGGTGTAGAAGTCGACGTTCGGGTACAGCTTGCGGGAGATGAAGTAGTCGTCGTTGAGGGCGATCTCCTCCAGCTTCATTGCGAGGTCGAGGAGGTGGTCGCCGCCGAGGTGCTCCAGGATCTCGTGTGCGGTCTCCTTGACGATGGCCGCGCGCGGGTCGTAGTTGCGGTAGACGCGGTGTCCGAAGCCCATGAGGCGGACACCGTCCTCCTTGTTCTTCACGCGGTTCATGAAGTCGGTGGCGTCGCCGCCGTTGGCGTTGATCTCCTCGAGCATCTCGAGGACCGCTTGGTTGGCGCCGCCGTGCAGCGGGCCGGAGAGGGCGTTGATGCCGCCGGCGACGGAGACGAACATGTTCGCCTGGGCGGAGCCGATCATGCGGACGGTGGAGGTGGAGCAGTTCTGCTCGTGGTCGGCGTGCAGGATGAGGAGCTTGTCCAGGGCCTTGACCATGATCGGATCGATCTCGTACGGCTCGGTCGGGTAACCGAACATCATGCGCAGGAAGTTCTCGCGCGCGTTGAGGGAGTTGTCCGGGTACATGTACGGCGCACCCTTGGATGCGCGGTAGGCGTACGCGGCCAGCATCGGCACCTTGGCCATGAGGCGGACGGTCGCCTTGTGCAGGTGCTCCTCGTTCATCGGGTCGAGCTGGTCCTGGTAGTACGTCGACAGTATGTTGACGGAGGAGGCCAGCACGGACATCGGGTGAGCGTCGCGGGGGAAAACGTTGAACTGGGACTTGAAGTCCTCGTCCAGCAGGGTGTGGTGGCGGATCTCGTCGGAGAATGTGTGCAGCTCTTCGACGGTCGGCAGCTCACCGTTGATCAGGAGGTAGGAGACCTCGTTGAAGGTGGCGTTCTCGGCCAGGTCCGCGATGTCGTAGCCGCGGTGGCGGAGGATGCCGTTTTCACCGTCGATGTAGGTGATCTGCGACTCGCAGGAGCCGGTGGAGACGTAACCCGGGTCGAAGGTGACCAGGCCCGTGTCAGCCAGCATCTTGCCGAGGACGACGCCGTCGTTACCCTCGGTGGCCTTGATGATGTCGAGCTCGTACTCGCCGCCCGGGTAGTGGAGTACGGCCTTGTCCTTGTTGTCAGTAGCCACTGTGTACCTTTCAGACTTCGTTGTCGACCTTGCCCCGCGTCGGGGTCAGCCGTCTTCAGAACTTCAATGAGTGTGACGCCCACCGTAGTCCCGACATGACGGTGAGTCATGTATCAGCTTAGGTGACGCTATCACGATGATGCAGACGACTTTTCCGCCTTCTCCCCCTCACTCAGGTGCGGGGAATATCTCGGTGGAGCCGTCGCTGTGCAGTTGTGCTCCCACCAGAAGGCATTTCCGCTGCTACGCCGGAACGGGACCTGCCGCCGCCTGGGTGGACCAGAGCACAGTTTAGCAAAGGATGTGATGGGGGCAACATGTTTCACAAAAGCAGGTCACCCCCGTGGAATTTGCGAGCGTGCAGCCGTCCCGCCACCCCATCCGCTACCCCCGTCATCGTATTCCAGCACACAACCGGGTTCCGGTTATCGGCCGGACGGGGAGATACTAAGGTTGATCTCGTTTGGACAGCTACCTCACAAACCACGAAAGGGACGTCATCTCCATGACCGAGTTCCCCACCCTCCCCGCCGATCTCCTCCCCGCTGACGGCCGTTTCGGCTGCGGCCCGTCCAAGGTCCGCCCCGAGCAGATCCAGGCCATCGTCGACGGCGGCCGCGACATCATCGGCACTTCCCACCGCCAGCCGGCCGTCAAGAACGTCGTCGGCTCCGTCCGCGAGGGTCTCGCCGACCTGTTCTCCCTGCCGGAGGGCTACGAGATCATCCTGTCCCTCGGCGGCGCGACCGCATTCTGGGATGCGGCGACCTTCGGCCTGATCGAGAAGAAGTCCGGCCACCTCTCCTTCGGCGAGTTCTCCTCCAAGTTCGCCAAGGCCTCCAAGCTGGCGCCGTGGCTGGACGAGCCGTCGGTCGCCACCTCCGAGCCGGGCGACACCCCTGAGCCGCAGGCTTTCGAAGGTGCGGATGTCATCGCCTGGGCGCACAACGAGACCTCCACCGGCGCCATGGTTCCCGTGGTCCGCCCGGAGGGGTCCGAGGGCTCACTCGTCACCATCGACGCCACCTCCGGCGCCGGCGGCCTGCCGGTGGACATCACCAACGCCGACGTCTACTACTTCTCCCCCCAGAAGTGCTTCGCCTCCGACGGCGGCCTGTGGCTGGCCGCCATGAGCCCGGCAGCCCTGGAGCGCATCGAGAAGATCAACTCCTCCGACCGCTTCATCCCGGAGTTCCTCAACCTGCAGACCGCAGTGGACAACTCCCTGAAGAACCAGACCTACAACACCCCGGCCGTGGGTACCCTGCTCATGCTGGACAACCAGGTCAAGTGGATGAACGAGAACGACGGCCTGGACGGCATGGTCGCCCGCACGACCGCATCCTCCGACGCCCTGTACTCCTGGGCAGAGGCCCGCGAGGAGACCTCGCCCTACGTCACCGACAAGGCGAAGCGCTCGCTGGTCGTCGGCACCATCGACTTCGACGACTCCATCGACGCCGCCGTGCTGGCCAAGGTCCTGCGCGCCAACGGCATCCTGGATGTCGAGCCCTACCGCAAGCTGGGCCGCAACCAGCTGCGTATCGGCATGTTCCCGGCGATCGATTCCGCCGATGTCGTGACCCTGACCAAGGCGATCGACCACGTCCTCGAGTCGGGCGTGGCCAACAAGTAGCCGCCCTGCGTCGAATCTCAAACATGCGTCGGACCTCACCCGGTCCGGCGCATGTCTGCGTTAGGGTGGAATACATCACGTGAGCTGTCCTGAAGGAGAACGCATGCGCGAGTTGTTCCTCGTCCCCGGCGAATCGACGCCGACCTCCCTGGTTCTGCGCGCCGAGGACGGCGACCAGTTCTTCCTCGACGTCACCCGGCTCGATGACGCCGCCCGCGATCTTCTCGCCGGCCGGACACCGGAGATCACCGCCGCGCCGGAGGAAACGCCGGAACGGCAGCCGGAGCCTGAGCCGGAGCCCGTCCCGCGGCCTGCATCTGCGGCGCGCGCGCTGCCGACCCCCGACCCGCTGCTCACCACCCCGCTGACCATGCGCCCCCGGGAGATCCAGACCCGGATCCGCGCAGGCGCCTCCGTCGCCCAGCTGGCCGAAGAAATGGGCGTCGCCGAGTCCCGGGTCGAGGCTTTCGCGCACCCGGTGCTGCTGGAACGCTCCCGGATGTCGGAGCTGGCCAAGCAGGCGCACCCCGTCCGCGAGGACGGCCCCGCGAAACTGACCCTGTGGGAGGTGCTGGCGGCCGCTTTCGCCGCGCGCGGGCACTCCGTCGCCGACACCGACTGGGACGCCTACCGGGAGCCTGACGGCACCTGGGTCGCAAGGGTGTCCTGGACCGCAGGACTCTCGGAGAACGAGGCCGAATGGGCCATCGAGGTGCGGCCCACCTCGAAGTCGACCGCGGAGGCGCGCAACCCGGTGGCGGCCGACCTCACGGACCCAGATTTCGTCCAGCCGGTGCGCACCCTCACCTCCGTCGGGCGGGGCAACCGCTACGAGGAGGACCACGAGGACCGGGCGGAGGAGAACTCCGCCGCGGCCGGGGACGAGGGGGCGGAACAGCTCGAAGGGGGAGAGTTCGGGAAGGAGCCCGAGGCGGAGGACAAGGCGCCGGCCCGGAGGCGTCGCAAAGCGGTGACCCCCCACTGGGAGGACGTGCTGCTGGGCGTCCGCGCAAACACGAAGCGTCCGCGGGACTAGGGGCGGAGGGTCGTGGAGACTGTCGTCACCCTGTGGTTTGTCACGGCCGCTGACCCGGCGCGAATCATCGCCGCGGAGCCGAGGGCGGACCGAGGTTTCGGCCGGAAGTACCTCGCCCAGCTCAACCCGGCGTGGCCGATCACCCCGATCGGTGAATTTCCCCTGAACCGCTCGGCCCAGGCGTCTGCGGGCGAGTACTACGTGGCGGGTTTCCCCGGGGTGACCATCGTGCAGACGGTGCTCACCGACACGCCCGAGCTCTCCGGGATCGACCGCCGCCTCCTGAATTCGGTGCCGGCCGCCGACATCTACGCCTTCGCCGTGAACATCGCGACCGGGTACGGCGCTGTGGCGCACTGGCGCGGCGGGGTGCTCAAACGGTCGCTGTGCGCGGAGCGCAACCGCACCTACGAGGACGTCGGGCTCCCGGAACCCTTCGAGGCGCCTTTCTGGGCCGGGGAGAAGGCCGAGAGCGCCGGGGGCATCTCCCTACCTTTTGAGCCGGTCGACCTGGTCGCCGAGGCCCAGCGCTCCTGGGTGGGGGTGGACGTCACACCGGAGGGCCCGGACATCCATGTCGTCGCCTACGCGGTGGACGGACGGCCGGCGCCGCGCGCGGTGGACGGCCCGCGGCAGGAACGCGAGCGCGCGTCCCGCGGGCGGGATGAACCCGACCTGGTCGGGGGTTACGACGACTACGAGTCCCCCGCCGAGGAGGACCACACCCGCCTCCCCCGCTGGGCGGACGAGTCGGTGGCGGCCGCCAGGCGCGCCGGTGCGGTCCTGGGCCGCCGGGCACGCCGGGCCCGTTCCTGGGTGAACGAGAAGATCCGGCACTCCGACCGGGATTAACGCAGGGAACGGTCGCGTTCGTAGAAGGCGATCGCGGCCGAGGTGGCCAGATTAAGCGAATCGGTCCCGGGCGCCATGGGGATCCTGGCCCGGACGTCGGTCGCGCGCATGGCGTGCTCCGTCAGGCCGGGCCCCTCCGCGCCGACGAGCAGGGCCACCTTCGGCCACGGCCGACCGTGCTCATCGACGAGGGCGTCCGCCAGATGCTCCGCCTCCGGGTCCGGTGTCAGGGAGACGAGGCGGAACCCGGCGTCGGAAAGCGCGGCGAGCGAACGCTGCCACGTCGTGCGGCTGCCCGCCAGGTGGGCGAAAGGCGTACGCAGCACGTGGCCCATGGACACGCGGACCACCCGGCGGTAGAGCGGATCCGCGCAGCCGTTGCCGAACAGGACCGCATCCGCACCCATCCCGGCGGCGTTGCGGAACATGGAGCCGATGTTCTCGTGGTCGCCCACCCCCTCGAGCACGACGACCGTGCGGGCGGCGGCGAGGATGTCCGCGAGCTCGGGTTCGGACGCCCGGTCGGCGGCGGCGAGCAGGCCGCGGTGCATGTCGAAACCCGCGACGGCGGCGAGCACCTCCCGGCTGATCTCGTAGATCGGCAGATCGGCGGGCACCTCGGTCTCCGCGAGGAAGGCGTCCAGTTTGGCCGGAAACCCCACCAGGCGGCGCACGGGAAACCGTGATTCCAGCAGCCTGCCCACCACCAGCGGCCCCTCGGCGATCACCAGGCCTTTCCCGCCCGGCAGGTCGGGGCGGTTGTCGGAGCGGTTGAGGTGGCGGACGTCGTCGAGACGCGGGTCGGCGGGGTCGTCGATGCGGATGCGCATGCGTCTAACCGATGGCCTCGAGGAGCGGGTCCATGCCGAAGTAGGCGATGAACAGCGCGGAGACCAGCCACATGATCCAGTGGACCTCCCGGGTCTTGCCGGCGGCCACCGACATCAGGGCGAAGGCGATGAAGCCGACGCCGATGCCGTTGGCGATGGAGTAGGTGAAGGGCATGACCACGATGGTGAGGAAGGCCGGCAGAGCAATGTGGAACTTCGTCCACTCGATGTCGGTGATCTGGGCCATCATCATCGCGCCGACGATGACCAGCACGGGCGCGGCGGCCTCGATCGGGACGACTTCGTAGAGCGGGGTGAGGAACATGGCCAGCAGGAAGAGCAGACCGGTGACGATGTTCGCCAGGCCGGTGCGCGCGCCGTCGCCGACGCCCGCGGCGGAGTCCGCGTAGACGGTGGCGGAGGACGAGGAGGTCGCGCCGCCGACGATGGCGCCGAAGCCCTCGACAACCAGGGCCTTCTTCATCTGGGGCAGCTCGCCGTTCTCGTCGACGAGTTTGCCCTGCTTGCCCAGGGCCGTCATGGTGCCCATCGCGTCGAAGAAGTTGGCCAGGACCAGGGTGAACACCAGCAGCGAGGCGGCGATCGCACCGATGCGGGTGAACGCCCCGAAGATGTCGACCGCGCCGACGATGGACAGGTCCGGCACGCCGCCGAAGCTTTCGGGGAGGACCGGCACTGCCAGCGACCAGCCGGAGGGGTTGGGCTCGCCGTCGACGAAAGAGGGGCCGGAATCGGTGAGAGCTTCCACGATCATGGCGATGATGGTGGTGGCCAGAATGCCCAGGAACAGGCCTCCGCGGATCTTGCGGACCACCAGGAAACCGCAGATGATCAGGCCGAGGACGAACGTGACGGTCGGCCAGGAGGACACGGACCCGTCGATGCCCAGGCCGACGGGCACGGTGGTGCCGGCGGCGTCGGGGATGCGGCGGACGAAGCCCGCGTCGACGAAGCCGATGATGGCGATGAACAGGCCGATGCCCACGCCCATCGCCGCCTTCATCGACGGCGGGATGGCACGGAAGACCGCGGTGCGGAAACCGGAGACTGCCAGCAGCACGATGACCACACCGTCGAGGACCACCAGACCCATGGCCTCCGGCCAGGTGAGGCCTTCGCCGGCGACCAGGGTGACGGCCACCAGGGTATTGAGCCCCAGGCCCGCGGCGATGCCGAAGGGGTAGCGGGCGATGAGGCCGAAGGCGATCGTCATCACGCCGGCGGCCAGCGCGGTGGCGGCGGCCACCTGGGGAATGCCCAGGGTGGTGCCGTTGACGTCTGGGGTGGTGCCGATGATCAGCGGGTTGAGGATGACGATGTACGCCATCGCGAAGAAGGTCACGACGCCCGCGCGGATCTCACCGCTGACCGTCGAGCCCCGCTCGGTGATGTGGAAGTACCTGTCTAGGGCACTCGGATTTTCTGTCTTCAGTCCAGCGGTCATGCGAGGTTCCCCTGTTCAGGCTCCGGGTGAGGATATGCTTACGTCGTAAATCTCCCACCTGGAACTGTAGTGCACAATTTTTGGGTAGATTAAATGGTCGACTACAAGGAGAAGCCCCCGTGCTGTACGCCTCGACCTTTCTCATGCGCGATCATCGTGTCGCCAATCTGGACGCCCACCTCGCCCGCCTCCGGGAAGAGACCTCTTTCGATCCGGGCATGGTCGATGAGGTCCGCACCCAGCTCCGCGAGGCCGGCAACGGCATCTACCGGCCACTGGTGCGGGTGGGCAGCACCACCGTGACGGTGGAGCTCCACCCGTCGATCATGCCCGCCGAGGAGATCACCGTCGACGCCGAGGGAATCCTCGACCAGCGCCGCCACCCCACCCGGAAGGGCCCTGACTTCGGCTGGCAGATACGGCACCTCAATATGCTGCGCCACTCCGGTTCCGACGCGGGAATGCTCATCGACCAACGCGGGAACGTCATCTCGGGCGTCTTCTCCGCCATCCTCTTCCTCCGCGAGGGGACCGTCAACATCTCGGCCCACCCGCGCGCCTCCGACTCGATCACGCTGGACGCGGCGTTGGAGATGCTCACCGACGCGGGGCTCAGCGTGGTGGAACACCCGGAGGGGCTGACCATGCCGCAGCTGCGGGGCAACGAGACCTGGTTCCTCAACTCCGTGGAGGGCGTGCGCAAGGTGACCGGCTGGCGCGAGTACGGCTCGGTGCTGGCCCCGCGCAACCTGAATCCCCCGCGCATGGGCGCCCCCACCCACCGGGAGATCAACCAGCGGATGTGGGAGCTGGCCGGGGAGATCTAGAAGATCGGGTACTCGTCGTCGAAGGCGTCGGGTGCTTCCTCGAGGAGCATGTCCGGCGGGGTCTCGGAGTGCGCGCCGCAACCGTAGGCGGCGTGGACGATATGCCCGTCGGCCGAGAACACGTTGACGCACGCGCCGAAATTCTCGCCGAGCGGCTCCCCCGCAGGGACGAAGAACGCGCAGGTCCGGCAGCTCAACGCCGCTTTCTCCGCGAACTCGCTGGTGGGGCCGTAGTCGCCGGTGCGCCAGCGCTGCTTCGCGTCCTCCAGGCCCTTCGCCGACAGGACCAGTCGGCCGTCCTCCGACTCGGCGAGCCTCTCGTCGCCGGGTTCCGGCGGCATGAGGTCGCCGGGCCCGAGGTCGCCGGGGCGGATCCGGTCGGCCCAGGGCACCCATTCGGGAGCCCGGAGCGCTTCACCCGTCGGGGCGGGCACGAGGGCGAGTTCGTTGACGGTGACGTGGCTCGAGCCGGAGGCGCACGCCAGGACGGCGTTCCACTCCCAGCCGCTGTAGCCGGGCACCTCCGCGGCGAACCGGTGGGTGGCGACATTCTTCGTGAGTCCCTGGACACCGATGTGTTCCCCGACGGGCCCCTCCCCGAGTTCCTCCAGGGCGGTTCGGGCGAGGTCGACGGCGCTGGCGTCGAGAAGCGGACTGCGCTGCTGAGCAGATTTCCTGCGGCGTTGAGAGGCGGACACGTCCCCCATTATGGGCCATGTACGGCATGATGAGGGCATGGGTCTTCGAGAAACCGCCGGCGCGCTCCTCGCGTTGTCCTCTTTCGGCGCCTCGTCCTGCACCCCCGGGGCTGCCGAGATCGAGCAGCTGGTGCCCCGGATAGTGGCGGTCCACCCCTTCGACGAGTCGAGCTTCACCCAGGGGCTCGAGGTCGAGGAGGGCGGCACACTCCTCGTGGGCACCGGATGGCAGGGGCAGTCCCGCATCTACCGCAGCACCCTCGAAGGGGAGGAGCTCGTCTCCGCGGACCTGGATCCGTCCTACTTCGGGGAGGGCGTCACCCGCCACGGGGCCCACATCTGGCAGTTGACCTGGCAGGACGGAGTGGCCGTGAAGCGCGACGTCGGAACGCTCGACGAGATCGGCCGAGCCGCCTACCCCGGCGAGGGGTGGGGACTGTGCTCGACCGGTGAGGAACTGATCATGTCCGACGGCAGCGACCAGCTCCGCCGTCTCGACCCGGACACCTTCAAGGAGCTCGGCCGGTTCAGCGTCACCCTCGACGGCGCGGGCCGCAGCGGCCTCAACGAGCTCGAGTGCGTCGGGGAGGACATCTACGCCAACGTGTTCCTCAGCACCGACATCCTGCGTATCGGCGCCGACGGTGCCGTCACCGCCGTCATCGACGCCTCCGGGCTGCCGAACAACGCGGCCGCCGACCCCAACCATGTCCTCAACGGGATCGCGCACCTGCCCGGCACCGACCGCTTCCTGATGACGGGGAAACGCTGGCCCGACCTCTACGAAGTCGAGCTCGCCCCCGCCCAGTAGGATGATGTGCCATGGCCACACCCAAGAAGGCGCGGCAGAGGTCGCTCCTGCAGTTTCTCGCTCTCCTCATCGCCGTGGTGATCATCATCGTCGCCGCGGTCCTCGCCCAGAGCTGGTGGAACAACCGGCCGGGCCCGGAACCGGGGGACGTCACCGTGACTGCCCGCGTGGGCGACGCCTCCCTCGAGGTCCCCCCGTACCTGGTCTGTGAACCCGGGCTGGAGTGCCCGGAGGGTGAGGTCCCCAACCTCCCCGTCGGCCCGGACGACACCCTCGTCCTCGAGATCCCCGAGGCGATCCACGATCACGACTGGCAGCTGCTCATGATCTACGACGATCCGGCGGCCAACGACCAGCAGCTGCACGGCGCCTACGACGCCGAATCGGTGGACATCCCCGGTTCCGTCGACCCCCTCAGCGAGGGCGGGGAGCGGCCCCGCCTCATGGTGGTGGAGATTTCCTCGGCGATGATCGGACTCGACGACGCTGGCGAGGAGACCCCCTACGCCACCGTGTGGTCCCTGAGCACCATGGGAGAACAGGCCGACTAGCTGTCGAGTTCCTTCGCCACCGCGCGGAGGATCTCTGCGACCTGGCGGCCCACCTGGCGGTCCGGGTAGCGCCCGGCGGCGAGGCCCGGCTGGATCTGCGACTCCAGGACGGTCATCAGATCCTGGACCATGCTGCCCAGCTCCTCGGGCTTGTGGCGGTGGACGGGGCGGCGGCGCGGGGTGTCCAGCACCTTCACACGCAACGCCTGCGGTCCGCGGCGGCCGGCAGCGAAGTCGAATTCGATGCGCTGGCCGGCGGTCAGTTCTTCGACCCCCTCAGGAAGCACCTGCTTGGCCACAAACACATCTTCGTCCCCCGGGTTGGAGACGAATCCGAATCCTTTATCGGCGTCGTACCACTTCACTTTGCCGATTGGCACTGTGCTCACCTGTCCCTTCCTGTTGTTCGTGAAGGAATGAGTATACCCCTCCGGGGTGGGGCGACGATATTTCCGCGGACGGGGGAATCGCCGACTTTCGGCGGCCCCCGATCCTCCACGGGAAACCCGGAGGAATGCGCCGGCCCCATAAGTGTGTCTCGAATCACATTAACGGAACGGGATGCGGTGACCTGCCGATTCTCAGGCTTCCTATGCTTCCGCTCAGCGCGGGAGTGGCTCATTTGTGAGTTTAGCGTGACTGAAACGTTACAAAACGTTATCGTATGCGGCAGGCACAGCGCAGGACCGTTCTACCGCCACCAACGCCGAACCCTGTCCAGGAGGCGGACGGCCGCGCAGCACAGTGCACCAGATACCCACCAGATCCATGTGGACAGGGGCGGGGAAACCACCGCGGGCCCACCCAGGCCCGCACCGGTCGGCGGCTTCCAGCGGAAGCCTCCGCCCTCGGGGTGAAGCCTCACAGCAGTGAGGCCGGGCACAGTGATCCTCAGCCCGAACCCGACAGCTCACCTCGCAGGCGACCATGAGAGGAACACGCAACATGGCACGTCACAACCGCAAGTCCTTCTCCGCCGCAGCCAAGCTCGCAGCCACCACCGCCGCCTTCGGCACCGCGGCCGCCCTCCTGGCCCCCGCCGCCGCCGCAGCACCGGACTCCGACTGGGACCGTCTGGCCCAGTGCGAGGCCGGCGGCAACTGGCAGATCAACACGGGCAACGGCTACCACGGCGGCCTGCAGTTCTCCCCCTCCACCTGGAACGCCTACGGCGGCCAGCAGTTCGCCCCCTACGCCTACCAGGCCACCCGCGAGCAGCAGATCGCCGTCGCCGAGAAGACCCTCGCCGGCCAGGGCTGGGGCGCATGGCCCGCCTGCTCCGCCAAGCTGGGGCTGAACTCCGCCCCGACCCCGCGTGACGCGTCTGCCGCCTCCGCCGCCCCGGCCCAGGTCCAGCAGGTCGTCGCCAAGTCCGAGGCAACCACCTCCGCCGCCGGGACCTCCTCCGACGAGCTCGCTGTCGACGCCCTCTTCAACCTGGTCAGCGACACCCTGGCCCAGTACGGCGCTCCCGTTCCGGCCGGCCTCGAGGCCGCCTACAACGCCAACCGCCACAACTTCGACGCCTTCTACGGCGCGAACCGCGGCGCCATCGACTCCGCGCTCGGCCTCTAATAGCGCACCAGCCGCAGCAGGGCTCCCAACCTCACCAGAGGTCGGGAGCCCTGCTCTTTGGCGCCTTCCGCACAGCAAATCCCCCGCGCACCGCCCCTGGAGAGGCCGGCGCGCGGGGGATCCGCGGTGTCCGGGAGAGGATTCCCGTGTACTGCTAGTTGAAGCGGGTGTAGGGGTGGACGTAGCCGAGCTCTTCCGCCGGACGCGGAAGAACCAGATCGTCGCCGTAGGGGCTGGACGCGCCAGCCAGGGTGGAGGTAATTTCGGTCACCACGTGGCCGTCGGTCCGCGGGATGTGCTTCGGCCAGCCCGGATCGACGTAGCCCTTTTTCTCAACGTTAGCCATGCCCACATTCTTGCAAACCTGTCGCGGAAAAGTAACTTGAACTGCAACTAAAATCGGCGGAACCATGTCTACCACCCCCGAAAGCCCCGATTTCCGTGCCTGGTTGGCTCAGCGCGACGACCACGAACTGGCGAATCTGCTCCGCCTCCGTCCCGACGTCGCGCTCCCCTTACCCCCGGGCATCACCCCCCTGGCCGCCCGGTTGCAGCTGCGCGCCTCCGTGGGGCGGGCGGTGCGCACCCTGACCGCCCTGGAGCTGGCGGTGCTCGAGGCCGCCGCCAACCTCGGCGGGGAGCTGGCCGCGGTGACGGAGACGGACGTCGTCAATGCGGTGTGCCCGGCGACCGGCGCGGACCCGGACCAGGTGGAGGCAGCCGTGGGGCGGCTGCGCGAACTGGCGCTCTGTTACGGGCCGGCGGAGGGGATGCGGATCACGGCGGAGGCCATGTCCTCCTTGCCGCCGGACTGGCAGCTGCTGGACGACGCCCCCGCGGCGCTGTCCCCGGACGCCGTCGAAGATCTGCCCGATTCGCAGCGTGCGATCCTGGACACGCTGCTGAACTCCGGCGGAGTGGGGCGCACCAGGCACGCGGCGGCGGACGCCGACCCCGCTCACCCCGTGGCGCAGCTGATCGACGCCGGTCTGCTCGTGCGGGTGGATGCGGGCACCGTGCGACTGCCCCGCCGTGTCCGGGCGCTCCTGCGGGGCGGGGACGTCGTGCGCCGGCCCCTGGTCCCCTCCCCCCGCGTGCTCGGGGAGACCCCCGCCGACGAGCGGGCGCGCGACCGCGCCGACCAGGCGGGCGCCGGTGCCGGCCTGGAGGTGGCGCGGCATCTCCGGCAGCTGATCGAGCTGCTCGGCGAGACCCCCGCCCCGTTGCTCAAGGAGGGCGGTGTGGGAGTCCGCGCCGTGACGTCGCTGGCGCGTGCGCTCACCGTGGAGGAGGCGGAGATCCACCGGCTGGTCAGCCTCGGCGTCGCCGCCGGCCTGCTGGGACGTGGCGAGCCGTCCCCGCTGCCCGTCCGCGACGAGGGCTCCGACTACCTCTCCCCCACCCTCGCGGCCGACGGGTGGCTGGACTCCGATCTGGCGACCCGATGGGTGGCGATGCTGGCCGGATGGCTGGATTCACCGTGGGCGCCGTGGCTGATCGGCACCGCCGGCGAGAAGCGGCAGCCCGTCCGGCTGCTCGGCGACGAGATGAAGCGCCCCCATCTGGCGGAGCACCGGCGGCTGGTGGTCAGCCGTTTCGCCCTGGCGGCCGAAGGGGTGGACGTGGGCGGGGAGGAGATGCGCGACGATCTCTTTTTCACCCGTCCCGTCGCGGCCACCCTCCTGCCGGAGGCGACGGTCGCCGCCATCGTCGACGAGGCCCGCTGGATCGGCGCACTGTCCCGCGGAACGGCGACCTCCGTGCTTCGCGCGCTGCTCGACCCGGAGGCGGACGCGCTGGCGGTGGCCCAGGAGGTCACGCCCGGCACCGTCGAGCGCGTCATCGCCCAGGGGGACATGACGATCCTGGCCCCGGGCCCCCTGCCCCGGAGCCTGCAGACCGAGCTGGACCTGCTCGGCGAACTGGAGTCCGCGGGCCTGGCCAGCGTGTACCGCGTGACGGAAACCTCGGTGCGCCGGGCGCTGGACACGGGCCGTACGGCAGAGGAGCTCCGCACCTGGCTGGCGGACCACACCCTCGGGGAGGTCCCGCAGTCGGTCACCTACCTCATCGAGGATGTCGCGCGCCGGCACGGGACCCTGCGGGGCGGACCGGCGATGAGCTACCTGCGTTGCGACGACCCCTCGCTGCTCGCCGAGGCTGCGCGCACCCCCGCCGCGGAGCGGGTGGCGCTGAAGGTGATCGCCCCGACGGTCGCGGTGGCGCAGGCGCCGCTGGTGCGGGTCATCGAGGCGCTGCGGGAGGCCGGGTTCCAGCCGGTCGCCGAGGATGCCACGGGCGCGGCGCTGGACATCCGGCCGAAGCCAGCCCGCCTGCCCGCCCCGGACATTCCGGCGCGGGCGCCGCACCAGCTGGACGAGTCCCGGATCAGCGCCGCCGTCGCTGCGATCCGCCGGGCGGACGGGGCGAAGGAGGCGGGTGCCGCCGTCTCCGGCGCGGACACCCAGACCACGCTCGCCCTGCTCCAGGCGGCCGCGCGGGGCGGACGAACGGTGACGCTCGGGTTCGTCGACAAGCACGGGCGCGCGGTGCACCGCACGGTGACCCCGCTGACCGTGACCGGCGGGCAGGTGGATGCCCTGGACGAGGTGACGGGGCAGGTGCAGCGTTTCATGCTGCACCGCATTACCGAGGTTCTGCTGGGCTGATCCCGCCGAGTCCACCTCCGCGGACCTACACATGATCGTCCTCTACCTGTGCGCGGGCACGCTGCCGGCGGTCGGCCACGCACTGGTGTTCAACCGGGGCGACTCCAACGCGGACGGGGACTGAACAACCCCCGCAGGGGACTTGACCCGCCTGCCATAATGGAATGCTGCACACTTATCAGTCAGGAGCATGACATGGCATTCGGGGATGGCCCGCTGATCGTCCAGTCCGACAAGACCGTCCTGCTGGAGATCGACCACGCCGCGGCCGGGGACGCCCGGGCCGCGCTCGCCCCCTTCGCGGAACTCGAGCGCGCCCCGGAACACGTCCACACTTACCGCATCACCCCGCTCGCGCTGTGGAACGCCCGCGCCGCGGGGCACGACGCGGAGCAGGTGGTGGACACGCTGGAGCGCTACTCGCGGTTCCCGGTCCCCCAACCGCTGCTCGTCGACGTCGCGGAGACCATGTCCCGCTACGGCCGCGTCCGTCTGCACAAACACCCCGCCCACGGGCTGGTGCTGGAGTCGGCGGAACCCGCGATTCTGGCGGAGCTGCGCCGGCACAAGAAGATCAGCCCGATGCTGGGCGAGCTCATCGACGCGCAGAACATCGCCGTCCACCCCTCGGAGCGCGGCCGTCTCAAGCAGGAACTGCTCAAGGTCGGCTGGCCGGCCGAGGACCTGGCGGGTTACGTCGACGGCGAAGCCCACCCCATCGCCCTGTCCACCGAGAACGAGGACTGGGAGCTGCGCGACTACCAGCGCTACGCCGCCGACTCCTTCTGGGAGGGAGGCTCCGGCGTGATCGTCCTGCCCTGCGGGGCGGGCAAGACGATGGTGGGCGCCGCGTCGATGGCACGGGCCCAGGCCACCACGCTGATCCTGGTGACCAACACCGTCGCCGGGCGGCAGTGGCGCAACGAACTGCTGCGCCGCACCACGCTCACTGAAGACGAGATCGGCGAGTACTCCGGTGAGCGGAAGGAGATCCGCCCGGTGACCATCGCCACGTATCAGGTGGTCACCCGCAGGACGAAGGGCGAGTACCGCGCGCTGGAGCTCTTCGACTCCCGCGACTGGGGCCTGATCATCTACGACGAGGTCCACCTGCTGCCCGCCCCCGTCTTCCGCATGACCTCCGATCTGCAGTCGCGCCGCCGCCTGGGACTGACGGCGACGCTGGTGCGCGAGGACGGCCGCGAGGGCGATGTCTTCTCGCTGATCGGCCCGAAGCGTTATGACGCCCCGTGGCGGGACATCGAGGCCATGGGCTTCATCGCCACCGCCGACTGTGTGGAGGTGCGCACCACCATGACGGAGGCGGAGCGCATGACCTACGCCATCGCCGAGACCGCCGACCGCTACCGGCTGGCGGCTGGCGCGGCGGGCAAGATGCGGGTCGTCGAGAAGCTCCTGGCCAGGCACGAGGGCCAGCCGACGCTGATCATCGGCGCCTACATCGACCAGCTGGAGGAACTCGCGGCGCGTTTCGACGCCCCCCTCATCGAGGGCCGCACCTCCAACAAACGGCGCGAGGAGTTGTTCGGGAAATTCCGCTCGGGCGAGCTCTCCGTCCTCGTGGTGAGCAAGGTGGCGAACTTCTCCATCGACCTGCCGGAGGCGGCCGTGGCCATCCAGGTGTCCGGCACCTTCGGTTCGCGCCAGGAGGAGGCCCAGCGCCTCGGCCGGCTGCTGCGGCCCAAGGCCGACGGCGGCGAGGCGCACTTCTATTCCGTCGTCTCCCGCGACACCCTGGACTCGGAGTACGCCGCCCACCGCCAGCGTTTCCTCGCCGAACAGGGTTACGCCTACCGCATCGTCGATGCCGACGACCTCGACCAGCTTGGTTAGGCTGTTCGGCATGAAGGTTTTCAAGTTCGAGGTGGACGAGGCGTTCGCGAAGCGGAACAACGAGATGCTCAAGGACACCCGGCGGCTGCAGACGTCGGCGGTCGTGTTCGGGGTGATCCTCCTCGGGTTCGCCGCGGCCCTGTACTTCTGGGTGGGACAGGGCGAGGTCTGGGGGCTGGCCGGCGGCATCGTCGCGCTGACGTTCGCGTTGCTCAGCTTCTTCCTGGCGGTCGCGGTGCCCCGCAAGGTCGGCGGCGCGCAGCAGCTCTACGACACCTACCCGCTCGCCCCGGCGGTCATCGCCGAGACCAACGAACGCGACTACGTCATCATGGCGCTGGTCAACACCAACGTCGACCCGAAGCTCCCGCCCCGCTGGGGGGCTGCGCTGCGCACCGTAACGCGCATCAACGGCATCAAGGAGCCGAAGCTGGGCACCCGCATCCCCGTGGCCGCTGTCCAGGGCCGCCGCAGCGTGCGCGACGAAGAGCACTGGGACGAGATCTCCCCCATGCCCATCGCCTGGGGCACCCCCGACGAAGACGTGGTCAACACCGCCCGCCGGGCGATCCCGGAGGACCAGTGGGCCCGGCTGGACAAGGCCCGCAAGCGTCTCGACGACGCCAAGGCCACCCGCTACAACCTCCTCGTCCTGTGACCGTCGCCCGGCTGCGCCCCTTCGGCGAGACCGTCTTCGCGACCATGAGCGCGAAAGCCGCCGAGTTCGACGCGGTGAACCTCGGCCAGGGCTTCCCCGATTCCGACGGTCCCGCCCGCATGCTCGAGATCGCCTGCGAACAGATCCGCGCCGGCAACAACCAGTACGGCCCGGGCCGCGGCATGGCGGTGCTCCGCGAGGCAGTGGCAGCCCAGCGCGCCCGCGACCATCAGGTCACCTACGACCCCGGGGCGGAGGTGCTGGTGACCGTGGGCGCCACGGAGGCGATCTCCGCGGCCGTGCTCGGCCTCGTCGAGCCGGGTTCCGAGGTGATCGTCCTCGAGCCCTGTTACGACGCCTACGCCGCCGCCATCGCTCTGGCCGGCGCGCAGCGCGTGGCGGTCCCGCTGGTGCCGGACGGCGCGACCTGGACGGTAGACGTCGATGCCGTCCGGGCGGCCGTCACGAAGCGCACGTCGATGATCATCGTCAACTCCCCGCACAACCCCACCGGCTCCGTCTTCTCCCGGGAGGTGCTGGCAGGATTGGCCGCGGTCTGCGTCGAGCGCGACCTGCTGGTCCTGTCGGACGAGGTGTACGAGAACCTGCTTTTCGACGGCCGCGCCCACACCGCCCTCGCCGCCCTGCCCGGCATGTTCGAACGCACAGTCACCGTGTCCTCGGCCGCGAAGTCGTGGAACGTCACCGGCTGGAAGACCGGCTGGGCGCTGGCCCCCGCGCCGCTTCTCGACGCCGTCCTCAAGGCCAAGCAGTTCATGTCCTACGTCGGCGCCACCCCCTTCCAGCCCGCGGTGGCCCACGCCCTCAACGAAGAATCCGAGTGGCTGACAGGCATGGTCGCCGAGCTGGCCGAGGGCCGGGACCTGTTGGCCGCCGGGCTGAGGGACGCGGGCCTGCAGGTCCACGACACCCACGGAACCTACTTCGTGGTGGCCGACATCTCCGCCCTCGGGGAAACCGACGGCGTCGAATTCTGTCTCGGGTTGCCCGGGAGGATCGGCGTGGCCGCGATCCCGGTCCAGGTCTTCTGCGACGATCCCGGTCCGTGGCGGACGAAGGTCCGCTTCGCCTTCGGCAAACGCCACGACACCCTGCGGCTGGGGGTCGAGAAGCTGCAGTCCCTCTAGTTCTACTCGACCGCACGCAGCGGCGAGGTCTGCGCCGCCCGGCGGGCGGGCCAGATCGCGGCCACGACTCCCACCGCCACGGCCGCCACCGGGATGAGCGCCATCTGATCCCAGGGGATCGCCCACCGGGTGATGCCCTGGTCGCTCAACGTCCGGACGAAGCACCAGCCCAGCCACACTCCGCTGATGATGCCCACAACAGCGCCGAGCACCGCGATATGGACGGACTCGATGGTGACCATCCGGCCGATCTGGCTGCGCTGCATCCCCACGGCCCGCAGCATGCCGAATTCGTGCCGGCGCTCCATGATCGACAGCACCAGGGTGTTGATGATGCCCAGCACCGCGATGACCACGCTGAGCGCCAGCAGGGCGTAGACCAACGCGAGGAGCTGCCGGATCTGCTCGGCGCTGGAGACGCCGTACTCGTCCTTCGTCAGCACCTGCAGCACGCCGTAGGGGTTGATCGTGTCGACGACCGCCCGGTGCACCGCCTCTGCGTCGGCCCCCTCATCGAAGGTGACGAAGAGGTTCTGGGTGAACCAGGAATCGCGGCCCGGCAGGATCTCCTGCGCGGTCGCCTCGGTGACCGCCACCGGAGTGAACGCCGCAGCGTCCTCCCAGACCACCACCACCGGCACCCGGGCTGTGTTCGTCGTTACCGGAGAGGTGACCTCCACGGTGTCGCCCACGCTCACCCCCAGATCCTGCGCGGCGGACCGGCTCAGACCCGCCCCCGGGCGGGCGGCGATACCGTCGAAGCCGCCGGCCACCACGTCGAGGACGTAAGCAGCGTTCGGATCCACGGTCAACGCGAGGGTCAGCCCGCTCACCCCGTCCGTGTTGCCGATCTTCCCGCCGACGCTCATGGGCACCCAGATGCTCGGTACGACGGCGGCCACGCCGTCGAGCGCCGCCACGTCCTCGGCCGCCCGGCCGGGGATCCCCTGGCTGGCGATGAGCCCGGAGGACACCACGGTGTCCGCCCGGAGTTCCTCGTCGATGGCACCGAAGACCGACGCCGAGATCGACGCCCCGAGGATGCCCACCACCGACACCAGTGCCACACCGAGTGTGAGGGCGAAGGACGTGGCCGCGGAACGGCGGGGGCTGCGCGCCAGGTTCGTTCCGGCCAGCAGCGGAACCACTCCCCCGCCGGGCGGGCGGACCGTGTAGATGACCCTGATCAGCCCCGCCAGGGCAAGCACCACACCGGTGATGAGCGCCAGGGCCCCCACCCCGGTGAGCACCGCCCGTTCGGTGGTGGACCATTCCGTCATGAAGGCGGCGAAAGCCGTGACGACCACACCGATGAGCAGCAGGACCGCACCGGCCAGGCTCCGCCCCTTCACCGGCTGGGTGCTCGCCTGGTCGCCCATGCGCATCGCCCGCACGGGGTGGACCGCACCGGCCCGGCGGGCGGGGACCCAGGCGCTGAGCACGGTGACCGCCACCCCCACGACGAGCGGGATGATGATGCTGCCGGCGTCCACCGCGAGTCCGGAATCCGGGAAACCGAGCCCGAACGCCTCCATCACGGTGACGATGACACGGACCAGGCCGATGCCCACGCCGATGCCCGCCGCGGAACCGATGAGGCCGATAACCACAGCCTCCGCCAGCACTGAACCAGTCAGCTGCTGCCGGGACATACCCACCGCACGGAGCAGCGCGAACTCCTTCGTCCGCTGCGCGACGATCATGGAGAAGGTGTTGGAGATGATGAAGGTGCCCACGAGCAGCGCGATGAGCCCGAAGGCCCCGAGAATGTAGGTGAAGAACGCGAGCAGGGAGGAGATCTCCTCCGTCTCCCGCTCCGCCGCCTCTTCGGACGTGGCGACGTCGAAACCCGGGTACATCCCCGCGAGCGTCTCCTCGGTCACATCGCCCCGGATGAGAATGCGGCTGGCGCTCTCCCCGTCGGAGAACTCCGTCTGGTAGACCTCGGGCGCCACCTGCACTCCCGCCCAGCCGCCGGTTGAGGTGGACAGTTCCGTCAGCCCGACGACCTCCAGCTCAGCCCGCTTCTCCGTGTTGATGACAGTGATGGTGTCCCCCGGGACGATTCCGGAGCGTTCCGCCGCCCCCGCATTGATGACCGCCTCCCCTGAGGATGCCGGCGACCGGCCCTCGAGGATCGTCGCGCTGCTGTCGGTGACAGCCTCCTCGGGAGAAGAGAAAGGCAGCAGCCAGGAACCCGCTCCGCCGGACTGGTAGGGAGAGCCGTCCGGACCGATGAGCACGATCGACTGCATGTCCGTCACCTCGACCTTCTCCACGTCGTGGCGGGCGGCGATGTCGTCGCCCATGTCGCGTGTGAGGGGGTAATCGGGAGTGGACTGCATCACCAGGTCCGAACCTTCGTAACTTACGGTGATGATGTCGTCGAAGGCCTTCGACAGCGACGCAGAGAGGATGAAGCCGCCCGACACGAAACTGGTCCCCAGCACCACCGCGAGGACCGTCATGATCAGACGAAGTTTGTGGGCTCCGATGTTGCGCAGGGAGAGCTTGCGCTGGATCGGGAGAGAGTTCATCGGTGCGCTTGTCCTATTCAATGTTCGTCATGACTGCGTGAGTGCCCTCCTGTGACGGACGAGAAGTCCCTTCGGGCAGCCGGCCTGCTCTATGAACGGGCGGAAACGCACAGCCGGCTACTTCCGGCCGCCGGCGGCCGGCACGCGATGTGGCAGCTCTCGGAAACCTTCAACCTCGTCTCAGAATAGGCGAACCTTTCTTGACGACAGCCGTGAGGGCCAGTGATCTGTCTCTGTCGGTGCCGGGAACGACGAGTAGACCCCCGGTGGAGGCCGGCATCCCGGATGACCGGGTACCGACCCCTACCGGGGGTCATGTTTATTCAGTTGTGTATGTTTTAGTGTCGGCGGTAACCTACTCTCCCACACCCTCCCGGGTGCAGTACCATCGGCGCGGGCAGGCTTAGCTTCCGGGTTCGGAATGGGACCGGGCGTTTCCCTGCCGCTATCAACCACCGACACACCCTCGGAACAACACCCCCCTGGGGGGGTGTGCCCGGTGATACGGGTGTGTTGTGTCAGATACTGCATAGTGGACGCGGGCAAACCTTGAGTGTTTGCTTGATTTTGTTACGGTGCGTAAGTCCACACCTCCCACACGTGGGGGGTGGTGTGTTGTTGTCGGTGTATTAGTACCGGTCACCTCCACACATTGCTGTGCGTCCAGATCCGGCCTATCAACCCCATCATCTATGGGGAACCTCAAATGAAACCTCATCTTGAAACAGGCTTCCCGCTTAGATGCTTTCAGCGGTTATCCCTTCCGTACGTAGCCAACCAGCCCTGCTCCTGGCGGAACAACTGGCACACCAGAGGTACGTCCGTCCCGGTCCTCTCGTACTAGGGACAGCCTTCCGCAAGTTTCTACGCGCGCGGCGGATAGAGACCGAACTGTCTCACGACGTTCTAAACCCAGCTCGCGTGCCGCTTTAATGGGCGAACAGCCCAACCCTTGGGACCTACTCCAGCCCCAGGATGCGACGAGCCGACATCGAGGTGCCAAACCATCCCGTCGATATGGACTCTTGGGGAAGATCAGCCTGTTATCCCCGGGGTACCTTTTATCCGTTGAGCGACACCACATCCACTAGTTGGTGCCGGATCACTAGTCCCGACTTTCGTCCCTGCTCGAGTTGTCACTCTCACAGTCAAGCTCCCTTGTGCACTTACACTCAACACCTGATTGCCAACCAGGCTGAGGGAACCTTTGGGCGCCTCCGTTACTATTTAGGAGGCAACCGCCCCAGTTAAACTACCCACCAGGCACTGTCCCCGACCCAGATCATGGGCCAAGGTTGAGGTGTCCAGTCCGATCAGAGTGGTATTTCAACAACGACTCCCACACCACTGGCGTGATGTGATCTACGTCTCCCACCTATCCTACACAAACCGAACCGAACACCAATACCAAGCTATAGTGAAGGTCCCGGGGTCTTTTCGTCCTGCCGCGCGTAACGAGCATCTTTACTCGTACTGCAATTTCACCGGGCCTGTGGTTGAGACAGCAGGGAAGTCGTTACGCCATTCGTGCAGGTCGGAACTTACCCGACAAGGAATTTCGCTACCTTAGGATGGTTATAGTTACCACCGCCGTTTACTGGGGCTTAAATTCTCAGCTTCGGGGATTACTCCCCTAACCGGTCCTCTTAACCTTCCAGCACCGGGCAGGCGTCAGTCCGTATACATCAACTTATCGTTTTCGCACGGACCTGTGTTTTTAATAAACAGTCGCTTCCCTCTATTCTCTGCGACCCACACCAGCTCCACATGCAAGATGCTTCACCAGCGCAGGCCCCCCTTCTCCCGAAGTTACGGGGGCATTTTGCCGAGTTCCTTAACCACAGTTCACCCGAACGCCTTAGTATTCTCTACCTGACTACCTGTGTCGGTTTGGGGTACGGGCCATGTATGTACATCGCTAGAGGCTTTTCTCGACAGCACGGGATCACCGACATCACCCACAAAGGGGCTACGCATCACGTCTCACACTTATATGAGGGGCGGATTTACCTGTCCCCTCGTGCTACACGCTTACACCACAATCCAATAAGTGGCACGGCTACCCCACTGCGTCACCCCATCACTTGGCTACTACCAGATCAGGCTCCACGCACGCCCCGACCACACCGGGCAAAGCCCGACACGGAAGGATTATGGGTGGTTAGTATCACTGATTCACCATGGGCGCACATACACGGGTACGGGAATATCAACCCGTTGTCCATCGACTACGCCTGTCGGCCTCGCCTTAGGTCCCGACTCACCCTGGGAAGACGAACTTGACCCAGGAACCCTTAGTCATCCGGCGGGCAAGATTCTCACTTGCCAATTCGTTACTCATGCCTGCATTCTCACTCGCACACACTCCACAGCCCCTCACGGTACTGCTTCACCGCGTGCACGACGCTCCCCTACCCAACAATCTCCAAGAGATCATTGCCGCGGCTTCGGCGGTGTACTTGAGCCCCATTACATTGTCGGCGCAGGACCACTCGACCAGTGAGCTATTACGCACTCTTTCAAGGATGGCTGCTTCTAAGCCAACCTCCTGGCTGTCTTCGCGATCCCACATCCTTTTCCACTTAGTACACCCTTAGGGGCCTTAGCCGGCGATCTGGGCTGTTTCCCTCTCGACCATGAAGCTTATCCCCCACAGTCTCACTGCTGCGCTAACTTAACCGGCATTCGGAGTTTGGCTGACATTGCTAAGATTGTAGTCCCGCTCAACCAACCAGTAGCTCTACCTCCGGCAAGCACCACGCAACGCTGCACCTAAATGCATTTCGGGGAGAACCAGCTATCACGGAGTTTGATTGGCCTTTCACCCCTACCCACAACTCATCCCCTCAGTTTTCAACCTAAGTGGGTTCGCGCCTCCACGACGTCTTACCGTCGCTTCACACTGGCCATGGGTAGATCACTCCGCTTCGGGTCCAGGACATGCCACTAATCCACACTAGTTAGTATTCGCTTTCGCTACGGCTACCCCTCACCGGGTTAACCTCGCGACATGCCGCTGACTCGCAGGCTCATTCTTCCAAAGGCACGCCATCACACACAAGAGGTGCTCTGACGGATTGTAGGCACACGGTTTCAGGTACTATTTCACTCCCCTCCCGGGGTACTTTTCACCATTCCCTCACGGTACTAATCCGCTATCGGTCATACTGGGTATTTAGGCTTACCGGGTGGTCCCGGCAGATTCACAGCAGATTTCACGTGCCCGCTGCTACTCGGGAATACGACAACACGCCACACACAGTCTTCACGTACGGGACTCTCACCCACTCCGGTGGGCCTTCCCAGACCACTTCCGCTGACCACGCATGCACGCGCAGATGGCCGGCAGACCACCCACATCGCATCCCACAACACCGCATGCGCAACCCCTGCCGGGTATCACACACACACGGTTTAGCCTCATCCGCGTTCGCTCGCCACTACTAACGGAATCATTAAAGTTATTTTCTCTTCCTACGGGTACTGAGATGTTTCACTTCCCCGCGTCAACCTCCACAACAGCTATGAATTCACTGAAGGGTGACCGCCCATCACGGCGGCCGGGTTTCCCCATTCGGACATCCTCGGATCAACGCTCTGTTGGCAGCTCCCCGAGGCTTAACGCAGCCTCACACGTCCTTCATCGGCCCAGTATGCCAAGGCATCCACCATGTGCCCTTACACAAACACACATCCACCGGCCACCCCAACGGGCGCCGGCAGGTGAACCTACTCGAACAAAACACACCGCACACACCCACCCCTCCGGCCCCCACAACAGGAACCGCAACGGTCATCGGCGCATACGGCACACAAAAAAATAAAGATGCTCGCGTCCACTATACAGTTCTCACACAACACACCACCTGCCCCACCACCCACCAGAAACACCCCACCACCCCCACAAAGAGGCAGCAGACCATCCCACCAGCAGGCGACAAGTCACAGATGATCACCGAAACAACCATGTTGTCCCAGACACCCAACAGCGTGCCAACATACCCGTCTACATGTTCATGACTTATCTTCTGGCTGTCATCGCCCACCGTGACGGTGCGCGTCCACCCGATTATTCATGCCGGCGGATTGACACTCGCAACCCCAACCGACAGGCACCATGGACACGACCACCGGTCGTGCGGGATTTGTTTAAGCTCCTTAGAAAGGAGGTGATCCAGCCGCACCTTCCGGTACGGCTACCTTGTTACGACTTCGTCCCAATCGCCGATCCCACCTTCGACAGCTCCCCCCACAAGGGTTGGGCCACTGGCTTCGGGTGTTACCAACTTTCATGACGTGACGGGCGGTGTGTACAAGGCCCGGGAACGTATTCACCGCAGCGTTGCTGATCTGCGATTACTAGCGACTCCGACTTCATGGGGTCGAGTTGCAGACCCCAATCCGAACTGAGGCCGGCTTTGAAGGATTGGCTTACTCTCACGAGTTCGCGACCTGCTGTACCGACCATTGTAGCATGTGTGAAGCCCTGGACATAAGGGGCATGATGATTTGACGTCATCCCCACCTTCCTCCGAGTTGACCCCGGCAGTCTCTCATGAGTCCCCACCATCACGTGCTGGCAACATAAGACAAGGGTTGCGCTCGTTGCGGGACTTAACCCAACATCTCACGACACGAGCTGACGACAACCATGCACCACCTGTACACCGGCCACAAGGGAAGACGTATCTCTACGCCGGTCCGGTGTATGTCAAGCCCAGGTAAGGTTCTTCGCGTTGCATCGAATTAATCCACATGCTCCGCCGCTTGTGCGGGCCCCCGTCAATTCCTTTGAGTTTTAGCCTTGCGGCCGTACTCCCCAGGCGGGGCGCTTAATGCGTTAGCTACGGCACAGAGAACGTGGAAGTCCCCTACACCTAGCGCCCACCGTTTACGGCATGGACTACCAGGGTATCTAATCCTGTTCGCTACCCATGCTTTCGCTCCTCAGCGTCAGTAACTGCCCAGAGACCTGCCTTCGCCATTGGTGTTCCTCCTGATATCTGCGCATTTCACCGCTACACCAGGAATTCCAGTCTCCCCTACAGCACTCAAGTATTGCCCGTATCGCCTGCACGCCCGAGGTTAAGCCCCGGAATTTCACAGACGACGTGACAAACCACCTACGAGCTCTTTACGCCCAGTAATTCCGGACAACGCTCGCACCCTACGTATTACCGCGGCTGCTGGCACGTAGTTAGCCGGTGCTTCTTATACAGGTACCGTCATTTTCACTTCGTCCCTGTCGAAAGAGGTTTACAACCCGAAGGCCGTCATCCCCCACGCGGCGTCGCTGCATCAGGCTTCCGCCCATTGTGCAATATTCCCCACTGCTGCCTCCCGTAGGAGTCTGGGCCGTATCTCAGTCCCAATGTGGCCGTCCACCCTCTCAGGCCGGCTACCCGTCGACGCCTTGGTAGGCCATTACCCCACCAACAAGCTGATAGGCCGCGGGCTCATCCTGCACCGATAAATCTTTCCACCCCCCACACTAAAGGAGGTCATATCCGGTATTAGACCCAGTTTCCCAGGCTTATCCCGAAGTGCAGGGCAGATCACCCACGTGTTACTCACCCGTTCGCCACTCGAGTACCCCGCAAGCGGGGCCTTTCCGTTCGACTTGCATGTGTTAAGCACGCCGCCAGCGTTCGTCCTGAGCCAGGATCAAACTCTCCACAAAATAAACTTCAGAAGAAATCAGAGCTGTGAAAAGCCCAAAACCCAACCAAAAACAAACAACCAGCACACCACCACCCCACAAGGAGACGATGGCACACAAAATTGTCCATCAAAAAACCACAGACACCCCCCACCACACAACCGCGCAGCAGGAAACGCCATGATCACAAAAAACATGCGACCCCCACTCCAACCCTGACGGGGAAAAAGCATACGGAGGCCGCCACTTTCCAAACGCAACCATGATCCATGCCTGCACCACAACAACTCACACGATCACAACAACCGCGCGCATTATTTACAGTGGCACCCATTGCAGCAGGTACCACCCGGCACACACCCACCACACACCCCCCACCAGGGGGACATGCAGCCGATGAACGACACAACCAAAGTCACAAACAAAAGTACATTGGCACACTATTGAGTTCTCAAACAACACACGCACACCATCCACCCTCACCCTCACGGGTTAAGGCTTTTTAGCGGCTTGTTCTACTTTACTGTATCGGACTGACAGCGTCAAATCCAACCGGTGAAGTTCTTGTTCCGTTGCCGTCCCGGTAACCTCTCGGTAACCGTTCGTGGCGACGGGAATGACTATACGAACTCACCGACCAAAGAAGCAAATCGCCAGCTCAATGGCTAATTCTTCGCAGTATCCCCGGCATGACGGCGACCATGGCCACCATGACCGTCAACTCGACGAGCGTCTGGGTGACCACGACGACGGGAGCCAGGGTGCCGGGCATCGCCAGTGCGAAGGGCATGACCACCAGTGAGTTGCGGGTGACTCCGCTAAAGGTGGCCGCCACGCGGAGAGGCGCCGGCAGGCGCAGGGCAGCGCCGACTGCCGTCCCGGCCACGATCATCGCGAGCGCGAACGCGACGTAGACCGCGGCCGGCAGGGCCAGGCGCCGCCACTCCCCCGCCACGTCGCCCGCGTACCCCGACAGGACAACGAACAGGGTCGCCATCATGAGCGGGACCATGCCCGCGTTGCCGGCAGAGTCGACACACCGCGCCCACCGGTGCCGCGGCATCAGCCGCTGAACCAGGAAGGCGGCGCCGAGGGGCAGGACGATCAACAGGAGGAACGCCTCCGCGAAAGGTCCGACGGAGAGCACGTCGTCGGAACCCAGGAAGAAGCGCAGGAACAGCGGCAGCAGGAGAAGCTGCCCTCCCAGCAGGAGCGGGGTGGCCGCGAGCAGCTCGGCCCGGGCACCGCCGGCCAAGCCGGTGAACGCGATCGCGTAGTCGATGCAGGGGGCCAGGAGGACGAGGAGCACGGCGGCGTGGACGACGGCATCGTCACGCAGCGGGGCGGAGAGGACTCCCGCCACCACAGGCACAACTGCCCCGTTGAGCAGGGCGAGCGCCAGGAGGAAACGCGCGTTGACGCGCACCCGGGCCAGCGGGACCGAGAGGAACGTGAGAAACAGCAACGCCCCCAGCACCGGCGTGACCAGCACGCGGAGCGAAGGGGCGTCGATAAGCAGGCCGAGAACGATCGCCGCGAAGTAGAGGGCGATCTGGTGGCGGTCCAGCCGGGCGGCCATCTAGTGGTAGACGGCCAGCGGTCCGTTCGGCCCCTCGAGAACCTGGACCGGGGTGTTGAAGATGTCGGTGAGAATGTCGTCCCGCATCACTTCCCACGGCGTGCCGAACTCGACGATCTGCCCGGCTTTGACGGCGCAGATGTAGTCGGCGTACCGGGCGGCGAAGTTGATGTCGTGCAGCACCACGATGATGGTGCGGCCGAACTCGCGGGCGGCGGACTGCAGATGCTTCATCATCTGGACGGAGTGTGCGATGTCGAGGTTGTTGAGCGGCTCGTCGAGAAGCACGTAGTCCGTTTCCTGGGAAAGCACCATCGCCACGTACGCGCGCTGCCGTTGGCCGCCGGAAAGCTGATCCAGGTAGCGGTCCTCCAGGTCGGTGAGGTGGAGGAAGTCGATGTAGCGGGAGATGATCTCCTCGTCCTCCTTGGTCAGACGACCGTGGGAGTAAGGGAAGCGGCCGAAACCGACGAGCTGGCGGACCGTCAGCTTGGTGATGAAGTGGTTCTCCTGGCGCAGGATGGACAGGATCTTGGCCAGGTCCTTCGACTTGGTGGTGGTGATGTCGTACTGGGCGACCTTGATGTCGCCCGAGTCCATGCCGAGGAGTCGGCCGATCATGGTGAGCAGCGTCGACTTGCCGGCACCGTTGGGTCCGACGAGGGCGGTGATGCCGCCGGCCGGGATCTCCAGATTCACCGGACCGATGGCGACGTCGCTGTTGTACTCCTTGCGGACGTTGGTCAGAGTGATCACAGTCGGCCCTTTCTGAGGATGACGAAGAGGAACACGGAACCACCGACGAGCTCGATGATGATGGAGACGACTCCCTGCGCGTAGAAAATATGGTTCATGATGAAGTACGCGCCGGAGAGGACCACGAAGGCGATGGCCACGGCCATGGGGAACAGATAGCGGTGATCGTAGGTGTCGGCGAACTGGTAGGCAAGGGTCGCCACCAGGAAACCGAGGAACGTCATGGGCCCGACCAGGGCGGTCGACACAGCCATGAGCACCGAGATGAGGACGAGGCTGCCGATCGCCAGGGCCTTGTAGTTCAGTCCCAGGTTGGTGGCGGTGTCGCGGCCCAGGGACAGCACGTTCATGCGGCGCGAGTTGAGGTAGAGCAGAACCGCGGCGGTGAGGCACAGCGGGATGGCCACCGGGTAGTACCCGGGGTCAGCGTTGTTCACGGAGCCGAAGAGTCGGGCGGTGAGCACGTCGAAATCGCTCGGGGTGAGCATCCGCTGCATGAACGTGGACACCGAACCCAGGCCGCCGCCGATGATGATGCCCACGAGCAGCATCGCGTGCATGTTGGCGTGCCGGCCGGTGAGCAGCCACGAATAGAGGATGAGGGAGAGACCGATCATGAGGACCAGCTGCACCACGAAGGTCTCGAGGGTGCGCGCGCCGATCAGGCCGGCGGCGCCGAAGAAGTAGATCGTGGTGGTGTGGATCGCCGTGTACAGGGACTCGAAGCCCATGATCGACGGGGTGATGATTCGGTTGTTGGTCACGGTCTGGAAGGCGAGGGTGGCCACTGCCTGGCAGACGGCGACGATCGCCATGGCGATCACGGCGTCGGCCCGCCGCTCGGCGATGAGCCAGAAACCCTCTGAGCCGAAAGGCAGCGGGTTGTTCCAGGCCAGCAGGCCGAAGGCGAAGAGCAGCCCGAGGGTGAGCGTGGCGCCCAGGATGATCCAGTACTTCCGGGCGGCCCGCGCCGTCTGGAAGGCACCGGCGCTGCGGCTGGACTGCGGTTTGACGGCGTACCCGGGCCAGTGGTCCTCGGTGCGCTCGTAGCGCCGGGCCTCCGGGGTGGTCGCGTCGCGGAGGTAGTAGTCCACGTCCTCGGCGGGTGATTCGTCGACCATCCGGTCCACGTAGCGGTTCTTATCCACGGCGCTGCCTCACAATCAGGGTGACGAAGACGACGGCACCGACGATGCCGAGGATCACCGAGACCGGAATCTCGAAGGGCGCGATGATGGTGCGGCCGATGAGATCGCAGACGGTGACGATGCCGACGCCGAGCAGGACCACCCAGGGCAGGTTGGAGCGCAGGTCGTCGCCCCGGAACATCGAGACGATGTTGGGGACGATGAGACCGAGGAAGGGGAGGCTGCCCACGACGACGGTGACGATGCCCGTGGCGACGGCGATGAGCCCGGTGCCGATGAGCACCATCCGGTTGTAGTTGAGGCCGACGTTGGTGGCGATCTCCTCGCCGAGTCCCGCCACGGTGAGCCGGTCGGCGAAGAAGAACACCGCGATGACGACCAGGAGCACGATCCACAGCACCTCGTACTGTCCCTGCATCACGGAGGTGAAAGAGCCCGCGAACCACACTCCGAGACTCTGGAGCATGTCGGTCTGGAGCGCGAAGAAAGTGGAGACGGAGCTGACCACGGCGCCGAGCATGATGCCGATGATCGGCACGATGAGCGAGGACCGCAGGGAGACCCGGCGGAGGAAGAGGAAGAAGACCATGGTGCCGATGAAGGAGAACACCACGGCCCCCAGCATGCGCTCCAGGATGTTGGCGGCCGGGATGAAGTACATGACGAACAGCAGGCCCAACCCCGCCCACTCGGTGGTGCCGGTGGTGCTCGGCTCGACGAAACGGTTCTGGGTGAGCAGCTGCATCACCAGGCCGGACATCGCCATGGCGGCGCCGGCCAGCACCAGAGCCACGGTCCGGGGGATGCGGGTGATGGCGAACATCCGCCACCCGTCCTCGCCGTTGAGGATGTTGTACTGTCCGACAAAGAGGCTGACGGCGAGCAGGGCGAGCACGATGGCCAGGCCGAGTAGCAGCCGCCAATCGAAAAGCTGTGTCCGGGTCCGCGATTGTCGCGGCTCCACTGACTGTGTCGCGGTCATCGCCGCTCCTTCCCTGCCTGTTTTCTCCCAGTGTCTCAGGTGAGTCCTTCACGGCCTGAACCCGGGGCCGGGTCCCGCCTGTTCGGGGCTCAACCTGCCCGGGGAACTGGTGTTACTGGTTTTCTCCGGCGGCCTCGAAGGCGTCGGCGAGCTGGTTGAGAATCTCGGTGTAGGTGATGATCGACTCGTTGGTGTAGGTGTCCTCGGGGGCGAAGTCCACGCGGCCCTCCTTGATCGCGGACACGTTGGACAGCGCGGCGTTGTCCTCGATGACCGACTTCGCCGGGGTGTACTCGTCGGTGTCGCGGGTGCTGGTGCCACCGTCGCGGTCGAGAACGAGCAGCCAGTCCGGGTTGGACTCGGCGATGGCCTCGACGGAGATGTCGTCGCCCTGGTGATTGTCGCTGGACTCTGCCACCTCCAGGGCCGGAGTCAGGCCCACCAGATCGAAGATCGGGCCGTAGGTGCGGCCGACGGAGGGGGCGATGTAGCCGATTTCGCCGCCGGAGACGTTGATGGCCATGACGGTCTGCCCGGGGTTGTAGGCGGCCTTGGCGCGCTCGACGGCTGCATCGAAGTCGGCGATGAGCTGCCCCGCCTCGTCCTCCTTCTCGAAGATCTTGCCCAGCTCGGTCACCTGGCGCTTGAGCTCCTCGTCCAGCGGCTCGCCGTCGCGCGGCTCGAACTCGACGATGCTGGCCCCTGGATTGAGCTTGACGATGGCGTCGCGGTGCTGCGTGAAGCGCTGGCCGTTGACGATGAGGTCCGGCTGCGCGGCGGTGAGGATCTCCAGGTTGGGCTCGCGGTGGGTGCCCAGGTCCTGAATGGCCTCATCGTCCTTGTACTCCGGGACGGTGAAGGGGACGAGCTGCTTGGGAGCCGCCACGAGATCGATGCCCCACTCGTTGAGGATCTCGAAGGTCCGGTTGTCGGTGGAGGCGACCTTCTCCACCGGGAGTGCGATCTCCTGGGTGCCGAAGTTGTCCTCGACGGTCACGGTTCCGGATTCCGACGCCGCGGTGGCGGCGGATTCGCCGTTGGCGGAGGTGCTCTCCGCGTCCGAGCAGGCGGTGAGCAGCAGGCCGGCGGCCGCGACTGCGGCGATCAGGGAGTGACGGATTCGTGCCATGATGTCTTTCGTGTCCTTCGGTCGTGTAATGGGGGACCAGCGTCCTGGCGGGATTAGATTAGGGAACCCTAAGCGGAAACCGTACAAGCGGAGCCATAGTAAGGCAAGCCTATCTTCATGAATATCCTTCCCGCCTCGCTCCCCCACCCCGAAACCAGCAGGTAGAGAAAGTTTTCGCAGCTCGCTCCGGGAAGAATGCTTTGGCTCACCTTACCCAAAGAGCAGTGCCGAAAGACACAGCCTTCCTCAGATTTGCAATTCCCCCACCACTCCCCGACCCCCTGACCTTGCGCTTCGAACGGCAACCCCGGGCAAGATTCGGGACATTCCCTAGCCTGCCCGCCACCTCCGGACGGCGGGCGCACCGCCCCACTACCCGCCATCACATTGACTGCGCCCCACAGGCACAACAATGCCCCGGCCAGATCCTCTCAGATCTGGTCGGGGCATTGCCGGGACACAGGCCGCCGACTAGTTCTTCTTGCCCTGCGTGACCAATGCCAGGCCGATTGCCGTCATGAAGACGTCCTTCGCCAGACCGATACCCTCCTGGGACGGGCGGATGCCGTCGGCCTCGGTATTCTCCGGGTTGCGGAAGTACATGGAGAGCAGACCGCCGGAGAAGGCGGTGAGGGCGGCGCCGGCCACCTTGTTGGGGACGAAGGGGGCGAGCAGGGAGGCGCCGATGACGGTCTCGGCGTAGCCGAGCCAGGTGCCGAACTTGTCGGAGGGCAGCTTGGCCAGGGCCGGGATACCGGAGGCGGCGGCCTGCTGGACGCCGGCGGAGTACTCGGCGGGCATGCCGATCTTGCCCACGCCTGCGTTGGTGACGAAGGCGCCGGTCACGCCGCGGAGAATGGCATCAGAGATAAAGGACATTGGGTTCCCCTTTTCTTGTTGTTGACGCATCCACAACATAACCGAGCGATGGTGACACGTCAAGCACTGCGGTGTACATCACATCGACCAATACCGATAGCCAGTCCTCACAGATAGACTCGGGCTCATTGGTTCGCACTTCCCCCACAGAAAGAATATCGAATGGCCACCATCACCCTAGACCACGTGGACAAGCTGTACCCCAACGGCTACCACGCCATCACCGACGCCAACCTCGACATCCGTGACGGCGAGTTCGTCATCCTCGTCGGGCCGTCGGGATGCGGAAAGTCCACGCTGCTCAACATGATCGCCGGGCTCGAGGACATCACCGGCGGCGAGCTGCGTTTCGGCGACCAGGTCGTCAACGACCTCTCCGCCCGCGACCGCGACATCGCCATGGTCTTCCAGTCCTACGCCCTCTACCCGCACATGACGGTCCGCGAGAACATCGAGTTCCCGCTCAAGCTCTCCCGCATGCCCAAAAGCGAGATCCAGGACAAGGTCGCGGAGGTCTCCGCCTCCCTCGGCCTCGACGAGTACCTCGACCGCAAGCCCGCGCAGCTTTCGGGCGGTCAGCGCCAGCGCGTGGCCATGGGCCGCGCCATTGTCCGCCGTCCGAAGGTCTTCCTCATGGATGAGCCGCTGTCCAACCTCGACGCGAAGCTCCGCGTCCAGATGCGCGCCGAGATCGCCCGCCTCCAGCAGGACCTCGGTGTCACCACCGTCTACGTCACCCACGACCAGACCGAGGCCATGACCCTCGGCGACCGCGTCGTGGTCATGCGCAAGGGCGTCATCCAGCAGGCCGGCTCCCCCGACGAGCTCTACGCCTCCCCCACCAACCTCTTCGTGGCCAGCTTCATCGGCTCGCCGTCGATGAACTTCATGCCGGGTCGCCTGCGCGGAGACGTGGTTTCCACCGGTTTCGGTGACATCCACCTCCCGGAGTCGCTTGTCGACGCCGCCTCCCGCGCCACCTCCGAATCCGTCATCCTCGGCCTGCGTCCGGAGGCCTTCGAGGACGCCTACCTCGTCGCCCCGGAGAGGCGCGACCAGGGCATGACCATCTCCGCGAACCTCAGCCTCGTCGAGTCCACCGGTGCCGACCGCTTCGTCTACTTCTCCCCGCCGGAGGTGGAGAAGCCCACCGACGCCGCCCGCGACGCCGCCCGCGAGGCCGGCGTCGATGAGCTCGGCGGCGAGCTGGTCGCCCGCCTCACCAACGCCACCCGCGTGGCCGGCGGCGACACCATGGACCTGTGGTTCACGCCCGAGTCCCTGTACCTCTTCGACGGCGAGACCGGCGAGTCGCTGCGCACCGATGAGGTGCGTGCCCAGTGACCTCCCCCCGATTCTCCCGCCGCCGGTTCCTCGGCGCGGCCGGACTGCTCGTCGCGGGTGGAGCACTCACCGCCTGCGGCAGCGGTGGCGGTCAGGTCGCCGGCTCCGGTGCCCTCCTCGGCAGACCCCGCCCCCTGACCATCTGGGCCTCCCAGTACGAGGTCCCCGGCCTGGAGAAGGTCGCCGAGCGTTTCCAGGAGGACACGGGTGTGAGCATCCGCGTCATCCAGCGCAACTACAACGGCCAGATGCTCTCCGACTTCCTCACCCAGGTCCCCACCGGGGAAGGCCCCGACATCATCGTGGCCCCGCACGACGTGCTCGGCCAGGTGGTCAACAACGGTGCCGTATCCCCCGTCGACCTCATCGACCCGGAGGACAACTTCGTCGACATCGCCCTGCAGGCCGTCACGTACGACGGCCGCTACTACGGCGTGCCCTTCATCATCGAGAACGTCGCCCTCCTGCGGAACAACGCGATGACCGATCACACCCCGGAAACCTTCGACGATCTCCTCGCCGAAGGCCACCGGCTCATGGACGCCGGCGTCGCGAAGTATCCCTTCACCACCAGCCAGTCCGAGGCCTCCGGTGATCCGTACCACCTCTACCCCATCCAGTCCTCCTTCGGCGCCGAGGTCTTCGAGCGCGACGCCGACGGCGCCTACACCGCCGAACTGGGAATGGGCGGCGACGGGGGCCACGCCTTCGCCAATTACCTCGCCGAGATGGGGGCCAACCGCGATCTCATCGTCACGATGACCCCGGACATCTCCAAGCAGGCCTTCATCGACGGCGAATCCCCCTACTTCATCGCCGGCCCCTGGAACCTGTCGGACATTCAGGCCGCTGACATGGACATCGAGGTTCTCTCCGTGCCCTCAGCCGGTGGGCAGCCCGCGGTCCCGTTCGTCGGCGTGTCCTCCTTCATGATCAACGCCAACTCCTCCTCCCCGCTCGCGGCGAGGGACCTGGCGCTCAACTACCTGTCGCAGCCCGAGGTCCAGCTCGAGCTGTTCTCCAGCAACCAACGTCCCCCCGCCAATAAGGAGGCACTCGAGAGCATGGGGGACCCTGTGCTCGCCGAGTACGCCCGCATCGCCCAGGAGGACGGCGCCCCCATGCCGTCCATTCCGCAGATGGGCGCAGTGTGGAACTTCTGGGGCATCACACAGAACGGCATCGTCAACGGTGCCGGCGACCCCGAGCAACTGTGGGACACCATGATCACCAACATCGAGAGGGCGATTGAATCGTGACCACCACACTGGACTCCCGCCCCGTGGCGGATGAGGCGCCGGCCCCGCGGCGTCGTCAAGCAGGAGCCGGTCTGGCGATCAAGCTCCTCATCATGGCGGCCATCAACGCCTTCGGTTTCTACGGCATCGCCGCCTCCTGGCTCGCCGGGCAGTGGGGCATACTAGTCTTCCTTGTGGCGGGCCTCATCGGCGCGAACGTCATCTACTTCTGGAACGACCGCCGCGCCCGACCCTGGAAGTACCTCTACCCGGCAGCCGTCATGCTGCTCATCTTCCAGGTGTTCGTGGTGATCTACACCGCGGGCATCGCGTTCACCAACTACGGCGACGGGCACAACTCCACCAAGGACGACGCCATCACGGCGATCGAGCTCAAGTACGACGAGCCCGTTCCCGACGCCCCGGCCCGCCCCGTCACCGTCATCTCCGGCGATGACGGCCTCGGCCTCGCCGTGCTTGACGACGCCGACCGGGTCCTCGCCGCCACCACCGGCGAGGAACTGACCCCCGTCGAGGCCACCGTCGAGGACGGGCAGATCACCGCCGTCGACGGCTACGAGGTCCTCACCGCTGAGGACGCCATGGCCCGCCAGCAGGAGGTCCTCGACGTCCGTGTGCTGTCCCCCGACGAGGGCGACGTCGTGCGCACCAACGACGCGCGCACCGCCACCACCTACATCTCGACGATGCGTTACGACGAGGCGCAGGACGCCATGATCGCCGCCGACGGCACCGTCTACACGCCCAACGACACCGGCAGCTTCGCCTCCGAGTCCGGCGAGGAACTCCTCCCCGGCTGGCGCGTCAACGTCGGCCTGTCCAACTTCACGCAGGTCTTCGCCGACTCGACCTACGCCGGCCCCTTCATGAAGGTCACCGCCTGGACGTTCGTCTTCGCGTTCCTCTCCGTCGCCCTGACCTTCTTCGCCGGCCTGCTCATGGCGCTGCTGTTCAACGACCCGAACATGAAGTTCCGCGGCTTCTACCGCGCGCTGGTCATCATGCCGTACGCCTTCCCCGCCTTCCTGTCGATCCTCATCTGGGCCGGTCTGCTCAACACCGACTTCGGCTTCTTCAACCAGATCCTCTTCGGCGGCGCGGACATCAACTGGCTCGGCGACCCCTGGCTCGCCCGCTTCTCCGCCGTCATGGTCAACCTGTGGCTGGGCTTCCCCTACATGTTCCTCGTCACCACCGGTGCGCTGCAGTCCATCCCGGACGACGTGTACAAGGCCGCCAAGATCGACGGCGCCGGGGCGTGGACCACGTTCCGGAAGATCACCCTCCCGCTGCTCATGGTCGCCGTCGGCCCGCTGCTCGTGGCCAGCTTCGCGATGAACTTCAACAACTTCAACGTGATCTACCTGCTCACCGGTGGCGGACCCCGCGATCTCGACTCCCCCACCGGAGTCGGCGCGACGGACATCCTCATCAGCTTCGTCTACAAGATCGCGTTCGCCTCGGGTGAGAACCAGTACGGCGTCGCCTCCGCCATCTCCCTGATGATCTTCATCATGGTCGCGGTAGTCGCCGCCATCACCCTCATCCGCTCCAATTCCCTGAAGGAGATCGACTGATGTCCACACAGGTCACCGACACCGACTTCGAGGTCAACCGCCGCTCTCCCTGGCTGCAGTTCAAGCGGGGCGGATGGCGCCACATCGTGGCGTGGCTCATCATTGTCTACGCCCTGTTCCCCGTCCTCTACGTGGTCTCCGCGTCCCTGTCCTCCGAGGGCACCCTGACCGGATCCAACCAGCTCTTCCAGTCCATCGGACCGGAGAACTACCAGAACCTGCTCACCGACGAACAGCACCCCTACATGCGCTGGTTCATCAACTCGATGATCGTCTCCTCCGTGACGGCCATCGGCACCGTCCTCATGGGTGCCGCGGCGGCGTTCGCCTTCTCGCGCTACCGCTTCAAGGCCCGCCGCCCCGGCCTCATCGCCCTGCTCATCGTGCAGATGTTCCCGCAGCTGCTCGCCTTCGTCGCGATCTTCCTGCTCATGTTCTCCATCAAGTCCGTCTACCCCTGGCTGGGCCTGAACTCCCTGCCCGGACTGATCCTCATCTACCTCGGCGGCTCACTCGGCTCGAACACCTTCCTCATGTTCGGCTTCTTCAACACCGTGCCCACCGAGATCGACAAGGCCGCCGTCATCGACGGCGCCTCCCACGCCCAGGTCTACTGGCGCATCGTCCTGCCCCTGATCACCCCGTCCCTCGTGGTCGTCGGCATGCTCGCCTTCGTGGCCAGCTTCTCCGACTTCCTCATGGCGCAGATCGTCCTGCAGGATCCCCAGAAGTGGACCCTGGCCGTCGGCCTCTACCAGTTCGTCTCCGTCCAGTTCGGCGAGAACTGGGGCGTGTTCACCGCCGGCGCCGTCATCGCCGCCGCCCCCGTCGTGCTGCTGTTCATCATCCTGCAGCGCTACATCGTCTCCGGCATCACCGGTGCGGTGAAGGGATAGCCCGTCCGCTCCCGGTGCCGCACCCCTTGGGCACCGGGAGTAGTGGCACCACCCGCCGCGTCCCTGAGTGATCAGGGGCGCGGACTGCGCAAGAGTAGTGAAGATGGTCCGAATTCGGGCCCCGTAAACCCTGATCTTTACTACTCTTGCGCAGTCCGTGTGCCCGGTGCCGGTAATTAGACGCCCGTCAGGCGCTCAAGCGCCCGGTAATCCGGATCCGCCTGGCGACCGGGGTTGAGCACGGGCAGCGATTCCCCATCCACCACACCTTCACCCGCCAGGAACAGGTACAGGAACGGGTCCCACCCGTTGCGAGTGAGTGCCTCCCGCACCGCCGGGGCACCGAGGGCCTCCACCAGAGCCTGGCGGAGCAGCGGGCCGAAGCTGGCCCAGCCCTCCTCCGGCCAGGCCGACGCGAGATCATTGGTGCTGTTGCTGGCAGCATCCAGGCGCTCGTTGCTGATCTCCTCCCCGGATTCCTCCGGGCTCCACTGGCCATAGACCTCTTCGATCGGGGCGTCCGGGTCATCCGTGTCCCCGGCGAACACCACACCCAGGTACGGCACCAGGTGGTCATCGGCGGGGCACAGCGCCAGCCCCGTGACCTTTTGCCCGTCGAATGTCCCGGCGTGGGCGTCCACCACATCGGCGATGGACGCGGCAAACTCCCGGGACAGATCCTCGAAAGGCTTCTGCATGTCCAGAACTTAACACCGCAACCGACGTTGCGCCGGGGAAGCCCGAGCCCTCTGGGCCCGGGCTTTTTGATGAATGCCAGGCCTCCATCGAATCGGGTTTCCCCGCCGCTGAGGGCTTTCCGGGCGCCGCGGCGATGCTGCTTGCCGACGACACCGTGCTGGTCGGCACCGCCCCCGAGGTCCTCAACGCCGGTGTGGAGTTGTGCCATGAGACCGAGCCTTTCTGCGCCGCCTACCGCATGGGCCAGCGCCTCGTGGCGTCAATCTGCCTGGCTCGGCACCCTGACGGCCGGTACCTGGTTCTCAACCCCTGCGGGGTCTGCCGGGAGCGTCTCGCGATCCACGGTCCGGGCGTCATGGTCGCCGTGGCACACCCGGACGATCCCACGACCCCGACGTGGAAGAGGCTCAAGGACGTTCACCTCGACTACTGGGTGACACCGGCAGTGTAAAAGAGGAAAACCCCAGACCAGTGATGGTCTGGGGTTTCCCTCTTCGGTGGAGCTGCCGGGAACTCACCTCAAAGCAGTAACGACGCAGGTAAAACCATGTGGAAGTAGCCCAATTCCCCACCGCGTGCAATACACGTGCAATAAAGGCTAAGGGGGCACCCGCCATGAGTGCCGCCCCACCCAACCCGTACCCCGGCGCGCCGGGTTATGGCCCCGCCGTGGGTGATCCGGGGTGGTGAACAATCCCATCGGCTAGTCCTCCCCTTTGAGTTCGTCGGCGGTGTAGTCGATGAAGTCCTCATCCCGACCCCTCCCGGAGCCACGCTCCAGTGCCCCGGCCACCACATCCACCGCCCATCCACCGCCCTCGACGGTCTTTCCACGGGCCGCGGCGACGAGGTCCCGCACCGCAGCGTCCAAGTCGAGATCAGCGGCCGGGTACTCGATCCGGGTCGGGGCATCAAGACCTAATAGACGGCACCGTCGCTCGATGATCTTCAACACGCGATCCACGGCGTGAAGATCCCCGGCGATCGCGTCATCCCACACGGCGCGCTGGAGGTTGTCGAGGCGGTCGGCTTCCTGCTGACGCAACAGGTCCGCCTCCTCCTTCGGGATGTCACGGACGGCGGTCTGGATGTCGTTCCATGCGGTGTAGACGCTCACTCCGAGCCTATCGGCTACTTCCCTCAGGGTCAGGCCTTCCCGGCGAAGATGCACGGCCTGGGCGCGGCGGTCGGCACGCTGGATCGCGGTGGCGGCGGTCTGGTTGTTCACGGTGGCCTCCAGGGGTTTTGGGTCCGTGTGTTTGGTGTTTCCATCTAACGGTCAGCGTAGGGGACGGGGGTGCCATCTCCTCGTTCCGACCGGTGACCGGGGCGGCCTGGGCGCGCCGGGCTCGGATGGGTCGTGGACCAGTACCCCGACCGTCAGCTCATTGCACTGCCCGAAGGCTCGGACCGGTTCTGGGAATCGCTGGGATGGACATGTGTCAGCACCCCAGAACACCATCGGCCGATGTACGTGTCCCCGCTCGAGTAACAGCACGCATTTCAATACCCGGCTATGTCTCAAATATGTTACAATTTGCCATTTACCTGTAGCTTCACGCAGAACTGGGAGACGGTATGAGTCCGACAACGGTGGCAGACCAGACAACAGCACTACACAAACAACTTGAGACTATCGCGGACGAGGTTCGCGGTCAGGTCGATGGCTGGGATCTCAAGGGCTACGTCCTGGGCATCCTTTTCTACCGCTACATCTCCGAGCGCATCACGGACTACATCAACGACAACCAGGCCCAGGCCGGCGAGACCGGCTTCGACTACGTCACCATGGATGACGATGCCGCCGAATTCGCTCGCGAGCCCCTCGTCCAGGAGCTCGGCTACTTCATCCCGCCGAGCAAGCTCTTCGAGAACTTGGTCGACTACGATCGCCCGAAGGACGAACAGAATCCCAACCTCAACGTCGATCTCGCCAACATCTTCGCCGGCATCGAGGCATCGACTGTCGGCACAGGCAGCGAGGAGGACTTCGAGGGCCTCTTTAGCGACATCGACACCAACTCACCCAAGTTGGGACGCGACACAACGGACCGTGTCGCCAGCCTCCGTGGGCTCATGAAGAACATCTCCAAGCTGGACCTCGGCCGCTTCGGGGAATCCGAGATTGACCAGTTCGGCGACATCTACGAGTACCTCATGGGAATGTTCGCCTCCGACGCGGGCCGCTCCGGCGGCGAGTACTTCACACCACCCGAGGTGTCTAACGTCGTCGCCCGCCTCACCATGATCGGTCGTGACACCGTTGAGCGCGTCTACGACCCAGCCTGCGGCTCCGGTTCCCTCCTGCTCAAATTCGCCAAGCTCGCGGACAATAAGGACGTGTCCTACTTCGGCCAGGAGCTCAACCTGACGACATACAACCTCGCCCGCATGAACATGATCCTGCACGGAATCGGCTACGAACGCTTTGACATCTACAACGGCAACACGCTGACCAAGCCCTACCACTGGGACGAGCAGCCCTTCGACGCCATTGTTTCCAACCCGCCGTACTCGACGTCATGGCCAGGCAACTCGGATCCGGTGCTCATTAACGATCCCCGGTTCTCCCCGGCCGGTGAGCTGGCCCCCAGAGCCAACTCCGACCTCGCCTTTGTCATGCACATCCTGCACTGGCTCAAGGACACCGGCGCTGCCGCCATCGTCTCCTACCCGGGCGTGCTCCACCGCATCAATAGCAAGGGTGAGATCGCGATTCGCACGTACCTGATCGACTCAGGCGTCGTCGATGCCGTCATCCAGCTGCCGCCGAACCTTTTCTACGGCGTCACCATCAGGACGGCCATTCTGGTGCTCAAGAAGTCTAAGCCAGACAACACCGTGGTGTTTGTCGACGCCAGCGACAGGTGCGAGAAGGTTGGAGCCAAGAACCGCCTCAGCAAAGCGAACCAGGACAGCATCGTCAAGGCCGTCGTCAACCGCGCTGACGTGGACCACTTCGTCCGAGTAGTCGACAACGAAGAAATCATTGCTAACGACTACAATCTGTCGGTGTCAACCTACGTGAAAAGGGAAGACACCCGCGAGGCCCTCGACATCGATGCCGTCAACGCCGAGCTCGCGGATCTGGAGATCGTGCAGGCCGACTTGCGCGAGCGCATCAACGCGTTCATCCAGGGCGAGGAGGCAACTATCAATGAGTAAGTATGACTCTTACCCGGTGCCAGCTATCAGAGAATTACTCGAAGAACGTTGTCTAGAAGGGGTGCCTACGGTTCCTCTACTGGAACTACTTAAGCACGTCCAGCCCGGAAGATACCAGGTGAAGTCCGCAGCCTATGATCCTTCAGCACCCACCCCAGTGCTTAGCCCCGGAAAAGGATTCCTCCTCGGCTACACCAACGAAACCGATGGGATATTCGACGCTTCGTCTAGCAATCCCACGATCATCTTCGATGACTTCACCACAAACTTCCATTGGGTTGATTTCCCGTTCAAGGTTAAGTCGTCGGCAATGAAGATGCTCTTACCCCAAACTGACGATGTCAACCTCCGCTATGTCTATTGGGTAATGCAAACAATCCCCTATCAGCCAACCCAACACCAACGTCAATGGATACAGACGTACTCTCACTTCGAGGTCCCACTCCCGCATCCCGATGTCCAGGAACAGATTGTCGCCATTCTCGACATGTTCACCGACTACACCACCAATCTGCGCCGCGAGCTCGACCTGCGCCTCCAGCAGCTCGAATACTATCGAGACCAGCTACTGACCTTCCCCGTAGCCGAGTAGCCGACCAGAGGTGCCGAGACCATGAACAGCACGCCGTCCCAGCAGCCCCGCCAGGCGACCGACAACGTCGCTGAGTCTGACTACAGCACCGTCCTCGCGGAGTACGAGGCTGACCAATCACGGCCGAGGCCCACGGGCAAGCAGTCCGAGGCCGAGCTGGAGGCGCTGTTCATGGATTCGCTAACCCAGGTCGGCTACACCAAAGCCACCATCCGCAGCGAGGCGGAACTGCTCGACAACCTCAAGGCCCAGCTGGAGGCGCTCAACCACACCGTCTACACCGCCGACGAATGGACTCAGATCTTCCACGTCCACCTCGCCAACCCGACGATGACCCAGGCCAAGCGGACCGCCCTTATCCAGCAGGACGACCCCGTGGTGACTATCACCCGCGACGACGACACGCAGGTCAACGTCAAACTCATCGACAAGCGCAACCTCATGTCCAACCGGTTGCAGGTGACCAACCAGTACCGGACCACCACCGCAGACAACAGGAATCAGCGATATGACGTCACGGTGCTGGTCAACGGCCTGCCGATGGTCCACATCGAGCTTAAACGTCGCGGCGTGAGCCTCAAAGAGGCCTTCACGCAGATCAGCCGCTACCAGCAGTCCTTCCAGGCAGGCACCAAGCTCTTTGGCTACGCGCAACTGTTTGTCATCTCCAATGGCACTGACACACGGTACTACTCCAACACCACCCGTGACCTGGCCGTGCGCGCCAACAGCGCCTCTGCAAAGACTCGCTCCCAGCAAGCGGACAAATCCTTCGCGTTCACGTCCTACTGGGCCGACGCCAGGAACCGGGTCATTCTCGACCTCCTCGACTTCTCACAGACCTTCATGGTCAAGGCCACGCTCCTGCGCATCCTGACCCGTTACTGCATCTTTGACACGAGCGAGAACCTGCTGGTCATGCGGCCCTATCAGATTGCCGCCACCGAGCGCATCCTTGACAGGATCCGTGCCACCAGCAACACCAAGCTCCTCGGCACCACCGACGCCGGCGGCTACATCTGGCACACGACCGGCTCAGGCAAGACGCTGACCAGCTTCAAAGCCGCGCTGCTCGCCGCCGACCTGCCCGGCATCGAGAAGGTCATCTTCGCCGTCGACCGCCAGGACCTCGACTACCAGACCATCAAGGAATACGAACGCTTCCAGAAGGGTTCCGTCTCCTCCAACACCTCCACGAAGATCCTGGGTGAGCAGCTGGAAGACGAGGATGAGAAGTCCAAGATCATCGTCACAACCATCCAGAAGCTAAACACCTACATCTCCGGCAAGACGAAGAACGCCCGCTACCCCGGCCACGTAGTGCTGATCTTCGACGAGTGCCACCGCTCACAGTTCGGGTCCATGCACGAATCCATCGCCCGGTACTTCAAGCGGCGCCACAGCTTCGGCTTCACCGGCACCCCCATCTTCAAGGAGATCGCCCGCAAGGACGTCTCTGGCCGCGTCTTCACCACCGACTACGTCTTCGGCCAACGTCTGCACACGTACACCATCGTCGACGCCATTAGGGACCGTAACGTCCTCAAGTTCAAGATCGACGCGCACTCGACGATGCACGAGGAGGTCCAGAACAACCCCGAGATCAAGTCCATCGACCGCGAGAGCGCACTGCTGGCGCCCGAGCGGATTACGCTCGTCACGAAGCACATCCTCGACAACTTCGCCCGCTACACCAAGCGCGGCAAGAGCTATGTCCACAACTTGAGCTTCCGTGACCTCGCCACGGGCGAGACGACCCGCGAAAGCCGTCGCGTCGACGGCTTCAACGCGCTGCTAGCGACCGCCAGTATCCCCGCTGCTCGCGCCTACTACCACGAGTTTGCCAAGCAGCAGGAGGAACTGGTCAACCCTATTAAGGTGGGCGTGATCTATTCTCAGACTCAGCGCCAAGAGACCGTGGACACCGCAGCCGGCGCGATCGAGGACGACAGCTTCGACGTCGACTCCATGAACGCTGACGACCGCGCCGACTTTGCCGCCGCAGTCGCCGACTACAACGCCATGTTCGGCTCGTCTTTCCAGGCTACAACCAGCGGCTACGACAACTACTACAAGAACCTCTCCGAACGCATCCGCAACCGTGAGATCGACCTCGTCATCGTCGTCAACATCTTCCTCACCGGCTTCGACGCCCCGGCCCTCAATACCCTGTTCGTCGACAAGAATCTCCGCGACCATGGCCTCATCCAGGCGTTCTCGCGCACTAACCGCATCCTCAACCCCATCAAGGACGCGGGCATGATCGTCACCTACCGCGACCTATCCGAGCAGACAGACGCGGCACTGACGATGTTCGGCGACGGTGACGTCGCTACCAATGTCTCCGTCGTCCGCCCCTACAAGGAGCTGCTGGCCGAGTACCTGACATATCTGGATCAGCTGCAGGCCATCGCGGCACCGGGAGCGTCCGTCTACGGCGAGGCAGCCGAGCAGCTGTTCGTCGAGACCTTCTCCGCGCTTCTGCGCCACCACAACGTCCTGACGTCCTTTGAAGCCTTCGACGAGGACAACCCGCTGGACGAGTACGACTTCGCCGACTACATCTCCCGCTACCTGGAGATCCGTGACCGTCGCAGGGAGGAGCGCGAGGCCGAGTCCGGCGACGGCGGCGAGACCGACGTCGACATCTCCGCGGACCTTGAGTTCGAGATCGAGCTGGTCCGACACATCGCCGTGACCCTCGACTACATCAACGCGCTCATCGAGAAGGAACGTGGACGCGACGGCGAGATCGACGACGATGAGCAGCAAGAAGTCCGCCGACTCATCGATGCATCGCCGCACCTGCGCCCTAAGCGCGATCTGATCCTCGAGTTCCTCGACCAGGTCAACGGCACCGGATACGACGATAGCCTGGTCGACTATCTGCATGAGAAGGCCGAGGGCGAGATCCGCGCCATGGTCGCAGCCCACCGGCTCAAAACCCCGAACGCCCATGGGTTCGTCGCCAAGTGCTTTCAGATCGGCACCGTCGATGCTGAGGGCACTGCTCTAGCCGAGCTCCTGCCGAAGATGAGCCTCTTCTCCCCGGGCAACGACCGTCAGGCGGCCAAGCAGGACGTTGCCGATGCCATCGACGGGCTCATCCAGCGCTTCGGCGACGTCATCAACCCCGACGCGCTCCGCGCCATGAGGTAACCATATCCACCAGCAGCGTACACCTGCGCAAAATCGGCGAGACAGTCACCATCACCCGCCCGTGGATACTGACGAAGTAGTACCCCTCCCATCCGGGTATCCACTTCCAGGTCTCCGATGTCGGCTCGTGATCCCCCAGACAGAGTTCCGGCGGTCGTGATACTCGGCGCAGTGGTAGCCGTAGACGGTCATCAGTCTGCCTCCGGGGAGGAGGTGATATCTCCGCGATCCTCGACCTCTCCCGTGGCAACGAGGGCCGGAGGAAAATTGCGGAGATAGCGGCCGCCGACATCTTGGATGACCCGGCCGTCGGCGACCAACTGAGTGAGAATTTCAGCGACCTGGTCGCGGTGCTCCGGCGGGACAGACTGTTCAACGGTCTGCAAACTCATGGGGCACTCAGCAGGAAAGCACCCGATAACGATGTCCTCCAGCTCGGTGTCACCCGAGAGTTCCGGCTGAGAGAAGACCCCCGGTTTCGGGGAAGATCCCGGCGCGCCTATATGTGCGGGATCTTGGGATCTTGCCCCGTCGGGATCTTGATTTATACCCGTGACCTTTGAAGATCCCAAGGTCCCGGGATCCCGCGCGTAAGGACCTTCATCACCTTCCGGGATCTTGGATACATACAGGGAGGGTGCAGCCTTCCCCGCTGATTCCAGCTCCCACACCCAACCGGATTCAGACTTGCGGGTGGCGATTCCCCACTTCCCCCGGTTGTTCTGAACCGTCTTCCACGAGTAGCCGGCCTCAGTGACGCCACTCTTGATCGTCGAGGCCGGGGCGACACCGCCTTCATCCTTGAGCAGATCCAGGACGAAGGACTTCACCCCACCCACTCCGTCCCCACCGGAACCGAAGGATGAGTCTCGGAGGACTTCACCCACGGTCCGGTCAGAGTCACCGACCATGACAAAGGTTCCGAACTCTCCGGTCTTTCCCTCGGAGTTGGTGATCGCCTTCCCCTCAATCCGGTACACCCATGCCGCGCCCTCAGCGCCGATCGAGTTCTTTTCCTGGCTCATGACCCGGTCGAGGTCTTCGCTCTCCGGGTCTTTCGCGAAACCGAAGACAGACCGGGCGACTTCGCCGAAAGCGGAAGATCCGTTGATGCCGGCCACTACGTCACCGTTACCGGACTTGTTCAGGTGCATGATCGCAATGACCACGCCGTCAATATCCTCGGCAAGTTTGGACCACGGCCTGACTTTCGCGCGGACCTCGTTGTTCTTGTAGATGTCGGAGCCGTCGCCCATGTACTCCATCAGCGGGTCAACAATGACCAGTTTCGTGCCCATCGCCTTCAGCTGGTCGGTGAGCTCCCGCATGTCCTTCTCCGGGACCAGGGCGACAACCTCGGTCACCCCATCCGGTGCGGTGAAGGTGACGTGCGGTCGGAAGACCTTTTCCATGTCCGCACCGGCGGCGATCAGGCTGGGGATGACGTTGTACTTCAGTGACTCTTCCCCGGCGATGTAGGCGACACCGTGCGGGGTGCCTTCCCAGCAACCGGGGAGAGTACCCCGGCTGACTTGCGCGGCGAAGTAACGACCGGCAGACGATTTACCGGCGGCAGGACGGCCAGCGAAGATAGACAGAGATCCCACGGGAATAGCGCCGTGGGGTTGTCCGTCGAACTCCGGCTCCCATGCCCATGTCGCTACATCCCAGTCCATGCCTGCGAAGGACTCAAGGGTGATTCGACGGCCCGCGGAGTGTTCCGGGGAGGTGAGGTAGTCAGCGTTCATCGGTCCACCTCCATGTCGATCCCGGCGCGCCGGGCGAGGCCGAGCAGTGCGAGGAGGTGGGCTAGGGCGCGGGTGAGTTCGTCGGTGCCGCCATGGGCGGCTGAGATCAGGGACTCCCCCACGGTCGTCAGGGCGCGGCGCAGACGGTAGAGACGAAGTTCAGCGGCGAGGTCGATCACCCAACAGTCGGGCACCGGGTTGACCCCGGCGGTGACGTCGAGGAGGACGGCGCGGACGTCGGGGTGGTCGAGGGTCCCGGCGCGCGTCAGGTCGAGCTGCATGGCAGTCGGGGGCACCGGCTGGTTCCCGTCACGGTCGTTGATCTGTTTCCTCGCGCACCGGGCGACGGCATCAAGGATGAGCCTATGGTGAGGGTGGTGGATGTCGTCCGGCTCCAGGCCGTTGAGGACGGTCAAGACCCGGCGCGCTGGGAGGCCGAGGAGGGCCCGGAGGAATGCGGCTTCCAGCTCCCTGCTGGTAGAATTGGGGGTGAAGGCAGCCCTGTGCTCGATGTTTGCCCCCGTGTTTCCCGGCGCGGGGGTTTTCCTGTCGTTCATGCTCGATCGCCCCCGAACCCGTCGGTTCGAGTGAACATGGCGTCGACGTCCTGGGGCTTGAACCGGAGGTTCCTACCGGCCCGGTAGGCAACCAACTTTCCTTCCGCGACGTAGCGGCGGATGGTACGGGAACCGAGGCCGGTACGTTCTGACACCTGTGCCAGAGTCTCGTAGGCCTGGGAGGTGGTGGTTGGCTGAGTAGCCATGGGGGTGTGTCTCTATCTCCAGCGGTTAAGGCACGCTGGCGCGACCGCCCGGAGTTATTCGAGCAGTGACGCCGCGCCTCCGCGAGTTGGAGCACACGAGCCGGTCGTTGGATCATCCGGCTATTACCACAATCATACACCCATGGCCGCACGGGGCCTATGAGTACACGGCGTTACCTCACGGTCTGGCTACTCCCTGCTGGAGAACACTCAGGCTCACGTGTTGCTGACCAGCGTCCCGTACCTTCACTAGGGCGGGGGCCAACTTCGACGACCGGACCACCCATCCGCCGCCCTTGGCCGGGAACCGCCACCGCACGTCATGACGGCGCGCCGGGTCCGGTTCCTGCCGTACCAACGTCGGGCGTACACCCTTCATCCCTTGGGAACCGAACTCATCCGGGATCACGTACTCCGTGAACCCATCCGGGTAGGGCTGCTCAGGGGTCCCCAGATTCGACGGGTAGAACGCCTCCCCCACCGAGTCGAACGGGCTGTAGGGTAGTCCCTTCCGTACCCGCGCCAACCACATCCCCTGTAGCTCCCCGTCAACGGTATGCAGGTAGAACGTACCCACCGCCTTCCCGTCGTCGTGGTGGACCGTCACCCACCGGTATGTTCCCGGCTCCAGGGCACCCGCGAACCACTTGCCGGATACCTCCCCCTCACCGTCGCGGAGGGTGGCATCGAGGCGGTGGTGTTCACGGCTTACCGCGGCGCGGTACCGTTCATCCCGCGTTCCTAACTCTTGCTGTAGCGGCTCAAAGTACCGGTCTTTCCGCTCAGGTGTGTTCACTGCTCTGTCTTCCCGGTCGTCGCGGCGGGCATGACCGATGCGTTCACTCGATCCATCAACGCCGTGGTGCGCCCGGCGCGAACTTTCATGTACACATCGAGGATCGTCGCCACATCAGCCTGACCCAGTAGTCGGCCAATTTCCTTGAGGTGTGCCCCCTGCTCGGCGAGGCGGGTAATCAACCAGTTCCGTCCACAGTGGGGGTCGATCTCGGTGGTGACCCCGGCGCGGATCTCGGCGCGTTCCAGCACCGACCGGTAGGACGTATCCATGACCAGCCCCCCGGTGCGGGTGGCGGTCAGTAGCGTCATCTTCCGCGGCCCCTGCCACGTCTCCACCGTCGTGGGCGCGCCGGGTACGTGCTCGTCCAGGTGGCTCAGAAACAGGGGCACGTGGTTAGCCATGATTGGTACCTCCCGGTAGCCTGCGTCAGACTTCGGGGGCTGGACGTGCATGAACACACGCCCATCATCGCCCGTGAGCCGTTGGGCGTTCTGCTCCACTGTCACCGTCACCCGCGGCATATAGGGCACGGGAAGCCATTCCACGGCCACGTGACGGCGCTCCAGGGCGATAGCCTCACCGATGCGGAGCCCGTGGAACAGCATGAGGGACGTGAGCACCTTATAGCGCGCCGGGACGGCCTCCAGAATGGCCTGTAGCTCCTCATCCGATGGTAGGTACTTCTCGTTCGTCTTGACCCGTCTACCGGCCTCGGGGACCTCTACAGGGTTGGTGGGTAGCATCTCCCGGCGTACGGCCTCGGCACATCCCGCACGTAAGCGCTTGTAGGCCTGTTGGTTGATCGTATGGGCGTCAGGATAGGCCCGTTGCACTCCGTCCCACCAGCGGTAGACGTCGCCCTTCGTCAACTTCACCAGGGGCAGGGAGGACAGGCGGGTAACGTCCGGTACGTCGTCGCCGGGGGGAAGGGGGGCGGTGATCCGGTTACGGGTGACTCGCCGGTAGTTCTGCATGGTGGAGGCCCGCGGCGGGGTGGGGCGGTGCTCCAGGTTGGTGTGAAACTGCTCCAACCACTCCCCTACGGTGGTCGCGTCCTGTGCGGCCTGTTCCCGTCGCACCGCCGGTGGGGTCCATGTCTCCAGGTCGATGAGGCGTTGTTCTGCCGATAACCACCCTTCGGCGTCTACCTTGGCGGCGAACGTGTTCAGGGCCTTGTGTCGCGCCCCGTCGGGCCCTTGATAGGTCGCCTGGTAGCGGCCCGATGGTAGGCGGCGGATAGCCCCGAACCCGCGCCGGGTGCGCTGCCGTGTCGTTGCCATGGGGTTCTCCTAGGTGCTGGAGCTGCTGCACGCGTGCAATCTACGTGCAATACCTAAGTGTACTCATGGCCCCTTGTGGCACATAGTGGCAATGTCCTATTGTTGGCACTACCAGCACAGATACAACAAAACCCCCGGTCAGTAACGACCAGGGGAAATGCTGTTAGTGGAGCTGCCGGGAATTGAACCCGGGTCCTCCGTTACCTCGCCAGGGCTTCTCCGTGCGCAGTTCGCGCCAGATCTCTACTCGGCCCTCCGGCTCGGACGAACTCGTCCCGGATGATGGGCCCAGTCAGCGGTGGGTGTCCCGTCCGGTCCCGCTGACGCGGCCGGAAGGCAAGCCTCCTTGTCGATGCCAGGGTCCGGATCAGAGGCAAGTCCGGTCTGACAGACACGCGGTCGCTACTTAGGCAGCGAGGGCGTAGTCGCGCTGAGTGTTCTCGGCGCTTATAGGTTTGCTGCGACGCTTACGGTGGTCCTCAGCCTGCACCGGCACGCTTCCCCTGGCTCAATATACGAAGTCGAAACCAAATCAGCCCCGTACTCTGCGGCGGGATTGTGCAATCTGTCCGCAGGATGGTTCATCTTAACGCTTTGCCGCCTGTTCCGTCAACCATTCTGCGAGCACGATTGCGTGGTTGTGTTCACGGTCGGCGGCGCCGTAGAGGAGGGTGACATCGGTGTCAGCCCATCCGACCATCCTCTCCACGTCCGCATTCCCCTCCGCCAGTTCCGCGCGGTACCTGCGGCGGAATTCCTCCCACCGGGCCGGGTCATGGTTGAACCATCGGCGCAACTCCGGGGACGGGGCGGCATCCTTGAGCCACTCGCAGTCCAGGTCTTCCTTGGCCACCCCGCGGGGCCACAGCCGGTCGACCAGCACTGCCCTGCCCTGCGCGGCGGCTTCGCCCCGCCGGACGTCGTGCAGCTTGACCGCCCGGATCAACCCTTGATGCCCTTCACGCGGCGGCCGAGCTCGCGGGTGACCTCGCGTTCCTCGGTGCGGCGTTTGATGTCCTGGCGCTTGTCGTAGTCCTGCTTGCCCTGCGCCAGGCCGAGCTCCAACTTCACGCGGCCGTCCTTGAGATAGAGCTGCAGCGGGATGAGGGTCCGGTTGCCGTCGCGGACCTTGCCCATGATGGAGTCGATCTCCCGGCGGTGCAGCAGGAGCTTGCGGGTGCGCTTCGGCGAGTGGTTCGTCCACGACCCCATGGAGTACTCGGGAATGTGCAGGTTGCGCAGCCACACTTCGCCGCCGTCGACGGTGGCGAAGGCGTCGGCGATGGACACCTTGCCCTCGCGCAGGGACTTGATTTCCGTTCCCACCAGCATGACGCCGCACTCGAACGTCTCCAGGATCTGGAAGTCGTGCCGGGCCCGGCGGTTGGTGGCCAGGACACTGCGGTCCTGTGTCTTCTTCTTCTTGCCCATAGTCCGGTCCATGCTACCCGGCGCGTCACAACAGCAGAAGCAGCAGGATCACCGCGATCATGGGGACGACGGTCCAGACGAGGGGAAGAGCCGGTCGCCGGCGCAGCGCCCCGGCAGTGCGCGGGGTGCTCACCAACGCGGTGGTGGCGGGGACCTGCAGGGCCAGCGCCGCCAGCGCGGGACGTTCGACGATCATGGGCGCGTAGTCGCGGCCAGCCACGTGGTACCGGTCCCTGGTCTCCGGGTGCCCGGTCAGGGCTACCGTCGTCTCGTAGGGTTGCTTTGCGACGAGCGCGGCCAACCTGTCAGCGTCAAACGGCTCGGTCTTTCCGGGGTGGCCGGCGATCAGATCACGGTCGGCGTCGATGAGCAGGACCCGGCGGCCGGTCAGCGCGTGCAGCACCTCGACGTCGGTGCGCAGCTGCGCGTCATCGTCCGTGACTCCGGCCAGTGCGAGGTTCCCGAGATGGCGGCCGAGTTCGCCGACGGTGACGCCGGTGGGGTGCACGAGCACAATCCGCGCGGGTGCGCCGTCGCCCACCTGCGCGGCGGCGTGGACGGCCCGGGCGATCGTGGGGAACGCCCCGATGAGGTGGACCCCTCCCCCGGCCAGGCCCACGGCAGAACCCACCCCGCCGGGGCCGACCGAGAGACCGAGGGACCAGGTCATCTTCAGAAGAAGAAGGACAGTGCGAGTATGACTGCGAGTGCGACCACGATAATCGTCGCGTAACCCGCGACACTCCTGTTCGTGGCCCGGCTCGCGACCTCCACGGGGTCCTGCGCGGGATCGAGGGAAACCAGAGATCCGGTGACGGGGTTCTCCAGCGCCAACCTGGCGACGCCCGGGCGGTCCAGCTCGACCGGACCGAGATCCCGGAAGGCCGCCAGCATCTTGCCGCGGATGTCCCCGTGGCCGACGAGCAGCAGTTGCGCGCCAGTGTCGGCGACGATCTCCCCGGCGCGGCCCGCGTGCAGAGGCTCCCCGCCGGTGCCGGACGGGAGGACCATGGTCTCGTTGTCTGCGTCGACGAGCAGGACCGGGCCGCCGAAGGCGGCGGTGAGCACCTCGACGTCGCTACGCACCTGGACGGTCTCGGCGGGGACCCCCTCGATGATCAGCTCCCCGAGGAACCATCGGAGTTGTTGCGGCTGAATACCGGCTTCGACGACCAGCACGGTCTTTTCCGGACTGGTCGTGGACTCGCCCCCGGCGGAAAATCTCACCGCACGGTCCATCTCCGGGAAGTATCCGGTGGTCTCCGGGACGTCGTTCGCGCCATTTTTCGCGGCCCCGATTCCGGAGGGGGTGACGGCAAGTGCCAGGGTCCAGGTCATTCGTCTACTTTCTCACATAAGTGCGCAGCGCGACCTGCGCCGTGATGGCGGAGAACGTGACTCCGATCACGGCGACGACCGGCGCGACCAGCCAGATGTCGTCGTTTGTCACCGGGGCGATGAGCTGGGATTCGTAGAGGCCACGCAGCGCCTTGTCGATGACGAACTGCTTACCCAGGAAGAGCCCCGCGGTGGCGAGGGCCGCGCCGATGACCGTGGCGATGACCGCCTCCAGCACGAAAGGTGCCTGCGTAAACCAGCGGGAGGCACCGACCATGCGCATGATGGAGATCTCGTCCCGCCGCGAGAACGCCGCAATCTGCACCATGTTCGCGATGAGGAAGACCGCGGCGACGGCCTGCACTGCGGCGACGAGGAAGGTGGCGTTACGCACGGCGTCGAGGTTCTCGGTGGCTCCGCGGAGATCGTCGACCTGGTCGACGACGGTGTCCACCTGCGGCAACTCACGCACCGGTTCCAGCGGGGACTGGTCCAGCGGGTCGCTCAACCGCACGTGCAGGGCGGCCGGCAGCGCATCGGGCGAGGTTTCGGCGACCAATTGCGGGTCGCTGTCCTGGAAGACCTCGACGAAGCGTTCATAGGACTGCTCACGCGAGCGGTAGGTGACGGAGTCGACCCCCTCGGCGCCGTCGAGAAGCTCGCGCACCTCGAGGCAGGCCGCCGAGGAGCAGTCGGCGTCGTTCGCCGAGATCTCCTCGTCGAGCTGGATCATCACCTCGACGCGGTCGAGGTAGATGTCCTTGGTGTCCTCGGTCATCTGGGTCACCAGGAATCCCGTGGCGAGCAGAGCCAGGGAGATGGCGGTGGTGATGACCAGGGCGACGGTCATGGTGAAGTTGCGGCCCAGGCCGCGGAAAGCCTCGCGGAGGACGAATCCGGTGTTCATCAGTGTGTGCTCCTTCTTCCTCGTCGGCTAACGGGATTCGCCGTAGACGCCGTGCGCGTCATCGCGGACGAGCCTGCCCAGGTTGAGCTCGATGACGCGCCTGCGCATGTCGTCGACCGCCCGGGAGTTGTGAGTGGACATGACCACCGTCGTGCCACCGCGGTTGATCTGGCTGAGCAGGGACATGATGTCGTCGGAGGTCTCGGGGTCGAGGTTGCCGGTGGGCTCGTCGGCGAGCAGGAGAAGCGGACGGTTGATCACCGCCCGAGCCACGGCGACGCGCTGCTGCTCGCCGCCGGAGAGTTCGTTGGGCATGCGGTCCGCCTTCGACGCCAGACCGACCATCTCCAGCGCCTCCGGCACGGCCTTCTCGATCTGATGGCGCTTCTTCCCGATCACCTCCAGCGCGAAAGCCACGTTGTCGTGGACATTCAGCTTGGGCAGGAGACGGAAATCCTGGAACACGTAGCCGATCCGCTGCCGCAACTGGCTGATCTGCCCCCCACGGAGCTGGTTGACATGGAAATCGGAGAAACGGATGTCGCCGGAGGTGACATTCTCTTCCCGGATGAGCAGCTGGAGGAACGTGGATTTTCCTGACCCGGACGGTCCGATGAGGAACACGAACTCGCCCTTGTCGATATGGAGCGAGACGTTGTCCAGGGCCGGGCGCGTCGAGGTCCGGTAGACCTTGGTCACGGAATCAAAGGTGATCACCCGTCACACTGTAGCCAACCGGACGGGACGGATGGCCCCTCCCGGCAAGGCCCCAGGCAGGTGCCACGAATGTGCCATGATTTTGCCGGGCGGCGCTACTGCGCCTGCGCCTCCGCCATGCGCCAACGGATACCGGCCTCCAGGAAACCGTCGATCTCGCCGTCGAGCACCTTCGACGGGTCGTTGACCTCGTAGTTGGTGCGCAGGTCCTTGACCATCTGGTACGGGTGCAGCACGTAGGAACGCATCTGGTTGCCCCAGGACGCCTGGCCGCCGGCGCCGAGCGCATCCATCTCGGCGCGCTCCTCCTGGCGTTTCTTCTCCAGCAGTTTGGCCTGCAGAACGCGCATGGCGGAGGCCTTGTTCTGGATCTGGGACTTCTCGTTCTGGCACGTGACCACGATGCCCGTCGGGATGTGGGTGAGGCGCACCGCCGAGTCGGTGGTGTTCACGGACTGGCCGCCCGGGCCGGAGGAACGGTAGACGTCCACGCGGACGTCGTTGTCCGGGATATCGATGGAGTCGACCTTCTCCACCACCGGCAGGACCTCCACCTCGGCGAAGGAGGTCTGGCGGCGGCCCTGGTTGTCGAAGGGGCTGATGCGCACCAGGCGGTGGGCTCCCTGCTCCACCGAGAGCTGCCCGTACATGTACTCGCCGTGCACCACGAAGGTCGCCGACTTGATGCCGGCTTCCTCCGCGTAGGAGATGTCGTACACGTCGACCTTGTGGCCGTTCTTCTCCGCCCAGCGGGTGTACATGCGCATGAGCATCTCCGCCCAGTCGGCGGCGTCGACGCCGCCCGCGCCGGAACGGATGTTGATCACGGCCTCGCGCTGGTCGTACGCCCCCGAGAGCATGGTGGTGACCTCGAGGGCCTCGATCTGCTCGCTGAGGTCGGCAAGCTCCTCGTCGACGACCTCGTCGCCGTCGCCCTCCTCCTCGGAAAGCTCGTACATGATCGGCAGATCGTTCAGCCGCTGCCGGAGATCCTCGATCTTGCGCAGCTTGCCCTGCACAGCGGAGAGCTCGGAGGTGACCTGCTGGGCATGGTCCGGGTCGTCCCACAACCCCGGATCCGAGGCCTGCTGCTCGAGCTCACGGACACGCGCGGACATCTCCTCCGGGTCCATCACCTTCTCGATCGTGGTGAGGGTGGAGTCCAGGTCTTCAAGTGCAGCAGAGATTTCCGGTCGCATAACCCGACAGTCTACTTGCCTCCCGCGCACGCCCCGGCCTCCCCGCCCGCTTTCGCGCCGTGACCCACCGGCGAGTACGCCCCTCGTCCGGAAGCCGGCACCCGGCCGGTGCACAATAGGCCCATGACCAATCAGCATCCCGCCGCAAGCCTCGAAGAGATGATCGCCGCGATCACGAAGACCTTCGCCATCGCCCACGACCAGGATTCGGACGAGCACCTCGCTCAGGCACTCGTGTACAACGCCGGCCGCCTGGCCTGGCGGATGCGCGAGCAGGGGGTGTCCACCAACCTCAAGAGCTCGGTCTCCGACGTGGTGACCGAGGCGGACCATGCGGCCGAGGAGTTCATCGCCGGTGCACTCCGGCTACTGCGTCCCGAGGACGGGATCGTCGGCGAAGAGGGCACCGACCAGCCCTCGACCTCCGGCCGCACCTGGGTGGTCGACCCGGTCGACGGCACCTACAACTTCACCGCGGGTTCGGACTACTGGTGCTCCGCCCTGGCGCTGGCCGAAGGAGACCCCGCCGACCCGTCCCGCCTGATCCTCGGTGCCGTGCACCGCCCGGCCATGGGCTACACCTGGTTCGGCGGCCCGGAGATCCCGACGACGCGGGACGGCCGGGGCGTCGGGAAGCTCCCGCAGACGGACGCGAACCAGCTCTGCCTGGCCACCTACCTGCACCCCACTTCGCTGGGGCAGCCGGAGCGCCGGGACGCCTGGATCCGTGTGGTCAACGAGTTCGCGACGCTGCGGATGCTCGGCGCCGGTTCCGTCGACCTGGCTTCCGTCGCGGACGGATCAATGGGTGTGTGGATGCAGCATTCCGTCGCCGACTGGGACTGGCTGCCTGGAAAAGCCCTGGTCGAAGGTGCTGGCGGGGTGGGCGTGAAGGTTGAGGCCGGCGGGGTCACGTGGTGTGTGGCGGGCAACGCTCGCGCAGTGGACCAGGCCGCCGCCGCGCTGGCTAGTATGTGAGCATGAGCACGTACGCCGATGACCTTGCCCTCGCCCTCGAACTCGCGGATATCGCGGACGCCCTGACCATCGAGCGCTTCGAGGCCACCGACCTCAACGTCACCTCGAAGCCTGACATGACGCCCGTCTCCGACGCTGATCTCACCTGCGAGGAGGCCCTGCGCGCGAAGCTCGCCGAGGCCCGCCCCTCCGACGCCATCCTGGGCGAGGAGTTCGGCGGTGAAGCCACCCCCGAGGGACGCCAGTGGGTCATCGACCCGATCGACGGCACCAAGAACTTCGTCCGCGGCGTGCCCGTGTGGGCGACCCTGATCTCCCTGCTCGTCGACGGGCACCCCGTCGTGGGCGTCATCTCCGCCCCGGCGCTGGCACGCCGCTGGCACGCCGCCGAGGAGTCCGGCGCGTGGCGCACCTTCAACGGCGGTTCCCCGAAGAAGCTCGGCGTCTCCGGCGTCTCCTCGCTTGCCGACGCCTCCCTGGCCTTCTCCTCCCTCGAGGGTTGGGCTGCACGCGACCTGCGCGAGAACTTCATCGCCCTGTCCGACGCCACCTGGCGCCTGCGCGGCTACGGAGACTTCTTCTCCTACTGCCTGGTGGCGGAGGGCGCGGTGGACATCGCCGCCGAGCCCGAGGTTTCCCTCTGGGACCTGGCCGCGCTGTCCATCCTGGTCTCCGAAGCCGGCGGCCGCTTCACCTCGCTCGCCGGCGAGGACGGCCCGCACGGCGGAGACGCGGTGGCCACCAACGGCCTGCTGCACGACGAAACCCTCGCCGCGTTGCGCGGCGAGGGCTGAAGAAACCGTAATTCGAGCCCGACGCTAGTCGGCCAGTCGGAAGCCGGCGCCGACGCCCCCGCGGGCGTCGACGTCCGCGAGGACTGAGTCCATGGTCTGCGAGGCGGTCGGCATGAACAGCTGCCCCTGCAGGGGCGTCTGGCAGGAGAGACGCTGGTCCGGGAGGACGCCGCCGGAGACCATGCCGACCAGGCGGTCACCTGCCAGCACCGGTGCGCCAGAGTCGCCGACCATCGCGCACAGCTGGGAAATCTGCACCTGGTCGTCGGCCGCCCACACATTTCCGCAGGTGTGGCCGGTGGCCACCCCCTGCTTGCAGAGGATGTCGCCCGGGGCGACCGGTCCCCCGACGCTGTTGACGGTCACGCCGTTGTAGGTGCGGGAGATCTGAGCGTCCGCCCCCAGCTCGATGACCGAGTAGTCGTGCAGCTGGTTGCTCGCCACCACCGTGCCGGTGGGGCCCACCTGCCAGGAGTCTGCGGACCAGACCTCGTCGCCCGGCTGACCGCAGTGACCGGCGGTGATACCGACCTTCCGGCCCTGCGCATCCGTGCCCGCCGCGCCGAGCGTGCACATCATGTTCTCGCCCAGGTAGATCGGCGTGCCCGGACCGTACAACGACGCGTCCTGGTTCTGCACCACCATCGACTCCTCCGGGATCCGCGGTGCGTCGAACCAGGAACCCGGCACCCGGTGCAGGATCCACTCCTCAAGGGGCTTGCCCGCCATCACCTTGGACACCGGGTCATTCATCCAGCGGTAGTTGGGGTCCAGCGGAACGGCCTCCTCCTGGACGAACCGCTCGCGGATGTCGTCGGTGATCTCCACGGGTGTCTCCGACGGCACATCCGCCGGGTCGGCGTACTCGGCACGGGTCGTCCCGGCGGGAGTCTCCGACGCACCTTCGTCGATTACGGTCTGGCGCAGCCGTGTGTTCGGCACATGCGCGACAATCGCGTTATCCACCGCGTCGGTCAGGGCCGTGTCCGGCGCAGGGGTCTGCACGCCAAACTTAGCCAGCTGGCCGCGGATGTGGTTCACCACGTCGGCGGAGACAACCTCCACCTGGTTCACCGGCACCTCCGCCGCAACCTCCGAGGAGGCGCCCGCCACCGGCGCGGCGGGGACGGCCGGGGCCTGGGCGCCGGCGAAAGCGGGCGCCGCCAGCATCACCGCACCCGTCGCCATGGTCGCGGTCAGGATGCTTCTAACGCGGGAGTGCCGTCGCATGTGAGGTGGTGCCCCTTCTGGTGATGCTCAAACGAATACCCAGACATCATGTCACGCCCGCTCCGGGTCGGCAGGTGCACATGAATGTCGTGTCCGAACGGTTACCGGGCCACCGGGCACGGGGGGTGCCGGGACAATACCGGGCACCCCACGAACGACGAGACCCCCGGATCCTGAGGATCCGGGGGTCTCGTGTGAATTGGTAGCGGGGGCAGGATTTGAACCTACGACCTCTGGGTTATGAGCCCAGCGAGCTACCGAGCTGCTCCACCCCGCGTCGGGTGATATTCACTTCACCGCGCCAACACAAGACTGTTAATCTCGCCCTGACGACATGTGAAACTATAACCCACCACTCACGGATAACCCAAATGCGCTGTTCACATGGCTTTCCCTGCGGCCGCGGCCGGCTGGCCCCGATCTCCGGCCCCCGCAGCGCGCACGTGCCTAGACTCGAGACATGACGAAACCCACAGACGACCGCAAGGACAACCACGGCACCTCCGTGGACATCAAACCCCGCTCCCGCGACGTCACCGACGGACTGGAGAGTACCGCCTCCCGCGGCATGCTCCGCGCGGTGGGCATGGGCGACGACGACTGGGCCAAGCCGCAGATCGGCGTGGCCTCCTCCTGGAACGAGATCACCCCCTGCAACCTCACCCTGAAGAAGCTGGCCGGTTTCGCGAAGGAGGGCGTGCACGCCGCCGGCGGCTACCCGCTGGAGTTCGGCACCATCTCCGTTTCCGACGGCATTTCCATGGGACACGAGGGCATGCACTATTCCCTGGTGTCCCGCGAAGTGATCACCGACTCGGTGGAGACGGTCATGAGCGCCGAGCGTCTCGACGGCTCGGTCCTGCTGGCCGGCTGCGACAAGTCCATCCCCGGCATGCTCATGGCAGCCGCCCGGCTCAACCTCTCGAGCGTGTTCCTCTACAACGGCTCCACAATGCCCGGCACCGCCCGTTTCGCGGACGGCACCGAGCAGGAGGTGACCCTCATCGACGCATTCGAGGCCGTCGGCGCCTGCCGCGCCGGGAAGCTCTCGCAGGAGAAGGTGGACGTCATCGAACGCGCCATCTGCCCCGGCGAGGGAGCCTGCGGCGGCATGTACACCGCCAACACGATGGCCTCGGCCGCGGAGGCGATGGGCATGTCGCTGCCGGGGTCCGCCGCTCCCCCGGCCGTCCACCGCGACCGCACCGTCCACGCCCGCCGGTCGGGCGAGGCCGTGGTCGAACTGCTGCGCCGCGGCATCCGTGCCCGCGACATCATCACCCGTGATTCACTGCTCAACGCCGTCGCTGTGGTCATGGCGCTCGGCGGTTCCACCAACGCCGTGCTCCACCTGCTGGCCATCGCCCACGAGGCGGGCGTCGACCTGGATCTCGACGACTTCAACTCAGTCGCAGACAAGGTCCCGCACCTCGGCGACCTCAAGCCCTTCGGCAGGTATGTCATGGCCGACGTCTTCCGGATCGGCGGGATCCCCGTCGTCATGAAGGCACTGCTCGACGCCGGCCTACTCAACGGCGACTGCCTGACGGTCACCGGCCGCACCGTCGCCGAGAACCTCGCCGACGTGCGCACCCCCGACCCGGACGGGAAGATTCTCCGCGCCCTGGACAACCCGCTCCACGCCACCGGCGGCCTGAGCGTCCTCCGTGGCTCCCTCGCGCCGGAGGGCGCCGTCGTCAAGACTGCGGGCTTCGACGCCGAGGTCTTCGAGGGCACCGCCCGCGTCTTCGACCGTGAGCAGCCCGCGATGGATGCGGTCCTCAACGGCGAGCTGAAGAAGGGCGACGTCGTGGTGATCCGCTACGAGGGCCCGAAGGGCGGGCCGGGCATGCGCGAGATGCTGGCCATCACCGGCGCCATCAAGGGTGCCGGCATCGGCAAGGACGTCCTGCTGATCACCGACGGCCGTTTCTCGGGCGGATCCACCGGGCTGTGCATCGGCCACGTCGCCCCCGAGGCCGTCGACGGGGGCCCGATCGCCTTCCTGCGGGACGGCGACCCGATCAGGGTGAACATCCCGGAGCGCACCATCGACGTCGATATCACGGATGAGGAGATGACCCGGAGAAAGGCCGGGTGGCAGATCCCGGAGAACCCGCGGCTGCACGGCGTGCTGGGCAAGTACGCCAAGCTGGTCCAGTCTGCGTCGGTCGGCGCTGTCACGGCCTGACCGGGCACGAAGAAACCCCCTGGACCAGCTGGTCCAGGGGGTTTCTGTGTGAAGTGGTAGCGGGGGCAGGATTTGAACCTACGACCTCTGGGTTATGAGCCCAGCGAGCTACCGAGCTGCTCCACCCCGCGACGGGTGCCATTCACTTACACCGTGCAACATTGTCTGCTGCAGATGTAGAACTATACCCACGGCCGGGGGATCCTCGCAAATCCCCCGGCCAGAGATGGTTTTAGTTACCTGCGGTGAGCGACTGGTACTCCTCGACGGCACGGTCCAGCTCATCAAGAGCCTTGCCGTACTCCTCGAAGGAGCCGTTCTGGGCGGTCTCGAGGTTGCTCAGGGCCTCGTTGATGCGCTCGATGGCCTCACCCTCGGTGCCTGCGGCGGTTGCCGGCGGCGTCGGAGTATCCTCCTCCGGGGTTTGTCCTTCCTCCCCGGTCTCCGGCTCGGCCGGGGTAGTCGGGGCCGTCGGGGTACCGGCGATGTCCTGGGCGGCACGCGGGTCGATGCCCACCTGTGCGAGGGACTCGGAGATGGTCGGAGCGTAACCGACGCGCCCCTTGTAGGACACGAGCACGCGCAGCAGCTTGGGGAACGCGGACTCCTGGTTCTTGCGCTGCGAGTAGATCGGCTCGACGTAGAGGATCTCGCCGCCGCCCACCGGCAGGGTGAGCAGGTTGCCGTTGTGGAGGTCGTTGGAGCCCTCCCAGAGCGTGCGGTCCCGGGCCACCTGGTCGGAGGACATCATGGCATCCTGCGCCTGCTTGGGGCCCTGGGTCTGGGTGTTGGTCGGCAGGACTCGGACGGTCATCTTGCCGTAGGTCTCCGGGTCGGAGCTGACCGTCATGTGCGCGGAAAGGAACTCGCGGTTGAGGCCGCGGTACGGGGTGATCAGCTGGAAGCTGGACTCCTGGGTCTCCGGGTCGGAGGCGACGACATAGTACGGAGGCTGGTTGAGTTCCTGACGGCCCTCGGGTGCGGTCGGGTCACCGGGGACGGACCAGAAGGCGTCGTTGGTGAAGAACACGCCCGGGTCGGAGACGTGGTAGCGGGCGAGCAGTTCGCGCTGGACCTTGAACATGTCCTCGGGGTAGCGCATGTGCTGGCGCAGCTCCTCGGAAATCTCACTCTCCGGGTTGACCGTGTCGGGGAAGATACCCTGCCACACCTTGAGCACCGGGTCCTCGGTGTCGAACTCGTAGAGCTCGACGGTGCCGTCGTAGGCGTCGACGGTGGCCTTGACCGAGTTGCGGATGTAACCGACCTCATCGGTGATCAGCCGCTGGTTGGTCCCGTCGGGGTTGAGGGCGTCGACGGTGGTCTCCGTCAGGGAGGTCTGCTCAGAGTAGGGCAGGGCGCTCAGGGTGGTGTATCCGTCGACGATCCACTTGATCCGGCCGTCGATGACGGCGGGGTAGGTCTTGGAGTCGGTGGTCAGCCAGGGTGCGACCTTCTCGACGCGGGCACGCGGGTCGCGCTCGAAAATGATCTTCGAGTCGCCGTGGACCCGGTCGGAGAGGACCAGGTTCATCTCCTGGTAGCGCAGGGCGAAGGCGGCACGGTTGATCATGTTGCCCACGTCCACGCCGCCGGAACCGTCGTAGGTGAAGAAGGAGTTGTCGGTGTCGTACTCGACCGGGTCGGAACCGTTGTCGCCGACGATGGCGTAGTCCGCGCCGTCGGTGGAGCTGGCGATCACGGGGCCGTAGTAGATGCGCGGCTGATCGACCTTGATGCCCAGTTCCTCAGCCTCCTCCGAGGCCTCGCGAGCGGCGTTGCTCTGCAGGTCGGAGACGGTGAAGACCGGGAAACCGCCGCGGGTGGAGCCGGCGTCCTGCGCCGCCTCGTCGACGGTGTTGGCCTGCGCCGCGATGAAGCCGTTGCCGTGGGTGTACACGGTGTGGCGGTTGATCCAGTCGCGCTGGTTCTCCCGCAGGGCGTTCGGGTCGAGCTCGCGGGCGGCGACGACGAAGTCGCGCAGCTCGCCGTCCACCTGGTAGCGGTCGACGTTGAGGGTCTCGGGGAAGCCGTAGAAGTTGCGCAGCTGCTGCATCTGGGTGAAGGTCGGGGCGAGGATCTCCGGGTCCAGCAGACGGATGTTGGAGATGGTCGCCTCGTCGGCTGCGACGTCGTCGTCGGAGGCCCCGGCGGACCCCCAGTTGTCCAGGTACGTGACCTGGTCATCCGTCAGACCGTAGGAGTGGCGGGTGGCCTCGATATTGCGGGCGATGTACTCCGACTCCTTGGCCACACGGTTCGGCTGGACGGAGAAGCGCTCCATGAGCAGCGGCCAGGCGACGCCGATGACGAAGGAGGACAGCAGCAGGAGCACCACGCCGAGCGCGGGGATACGCAGATCCTTGAGCACGATGGCGGAGAAGAACGCCACCGCGACGAAGGCCGCGATGATCATGAGGATGATCTTGGCCGGCAGCACGGCGTTGATGTCGGTGTAGCTGGCGCCGGTGAAGGTCTCCTGGCTGGCGTAGAGGAGGGTGTAGCGGTCCAGGAAGTAGGAGGCCACCTGGAGCAGCATCCACAGGCCGCCGGTGATGGCGAGCTGGACGCGGGCGCCGCGGGAGATGTGGCCCTTGATTCCCATTGCCTGGTTGCCGATCCGGATGCTGCCCAGCAGGTAGTGCCCGACCAGCCCGATGATGAAGGCGACGACAAGCAGCATGGAGAAGGTGTCCACGAGCAGGCGCAGCAGCGGCAGGGTGAAGGCATAGAAACCGAGGTCATGGCCGAACTGCGCGTCGGTCTGCCCGAATGGTTCGGCGTTGAGGAACATCATCACGGTGCGCCAGGTGCCCTGGCCGATGAAACCGGCGAAGACGCCGACAATCACGGGGATGCCGATCAGCAGGCCGCGGACAGATTTGTCCAGTGCCTGCCGGTACTGGTGGACCGGCGAGTTCAGATCCACGTTTTCGAGGCTGTCCGGACGGTTGCGCCAGGTGAAGAAGCCTGCGAGCCATACGACGAAGCCCGCTACGAGAGCGAACACGAAGAAGAGGGCGATGCGGACGAGCAGCACCTTGGTGAAGACTCCGCGGAAGTCGACTTCACCGAACCAGAGCCAGTCGGTGTAGAAACCGACCGCGAGGGGGGCCAGGATGAACAGCGCGGCGATAATGCCGATGATCCAGCTCAGCACCCGAGGTGGCCGGTTAATGGACGGGGAGGGTTGCGAGAGGCCGGTGGCCAAGTCCTTCTCCTAAGCATTCATGTGTAGTTTTGTGCCGGTGTACTGTCCTTAGCCTAGAGAAGTTCACCCCCGCGTGACCAACGAAGGATTGATAGTGACGCATTCCGAGTTCAACACCCCCGCGCTCAATAAGGCCATGCTCGAGGCCGTCGAGTTCGTCCACTCCGAAGGGTGGGACGCGGCGCCGACCCTGTTTGCACTGGTCCCCACGCTGTTGATCAGCGATCAGCTCGCCGATCCGGACGACGCCGCCCCCCTGACCCTGGTGGTCCAGGAGCTGCCGGAGCACATCTTGCCGGGTTCGGATGAGCTGGGCGATTACCTCTCCCGGTTGGCCTGGCCCGCCGAGATCGAGGGCGTCGTGCTGGCCCAGGAGATCATGTTCCGGGAATCGTCGCTTGCCGACGCCCCGGCCCGTCCCGCCCGCCTGTTCTCCGGCGTGCTGCGCCCGGAGGGTGTCGAACTGACGCTCCTGCAGCTGCGGCCGACTCCGGAGGAGATCGAGGAGTCCGGCCCGTTCGCGGAGGACAAGATCGACCTGCGGGGCGGCCCGGAGGTCGCTCCCGGAGTGCTGCAGGCGCTGCGCTACGGACTTGAGCAGGACCCGGAACTCCTCGACTAGACTGATCGGAACCGTCACTTTCAAGGAGCCTGTACCACGTGCGACTTCCACGCCCCGCCCGCCTGACCGCCGTCTCCGCGGCGGTGCTGCTCAGTGTCGGACTGTCGGCGTGCGCCACTGAGGATCCGCCCGGGCAGGATGCCCCGCCGCAGTCCACCGGGGAATCCTCCCCCGCCGCTGCACCGAGCTCCGCTGCACCGGCCACCTCGGTCACGGTGACAGCAACCACGACGACAACACCGCCGCCGTCCCGGACGTCGGAGGCCGTCCCGGAGACGTCGAAGAGCAGCGGGGGTCTGCCGGAGGATGTCGCCGAGGTGCGGGAGATCTTCGGGTCGATCGCGCCGGCGTCCCTGTTCGGGGAGTTCGACTCCTGCAACTCCAGCGGCATCGACAATGCCTGGGAGTGCTCCGGCCGGGAGGTGGGCCAGTTCCAGTTCTTCGACTCGATGTCGAAGGCCGCCTCGACGACCCAGTTGATAACGGAGCTCCGCAGCTCCCGGGTCATGGAGGACACCGGCCGACGGGTAGTGGGCTGGTCGACGTTGGGCACGACCGCGGTGATCACGGTCGTGGACAATGACCAGGGCCTGGTCATGCAGCAGATGGTTTCCTCAGACCGGGTCGACCCCGAGGAGCGGATCTACGAGCTGGGCCTGGTCGACCGGCCGGCCACCGAGGACCCCGCGGAGCCCGCCGAGAGCGAGACCGCCGGGGAATCCAGGGAATCCGGCAACTAAGAGCAGGCGGCGACGTCTCGGCCGGCGCCGAAGTCCGCCATCGCCGTGATCGCCTCATCCAGGGTGTTCACCTTGGCGATGACCATGTCGCCGTCCTTGTCGCCGGTGACCGCCTCCGCGCAGTTGGCGGCGGGAGCCAGGAAGAGTTCGACCCCCTCCGCCGACGCGGCGCGCACCTTGTGGTCGATTCCGCCGATCGGTCCGACTGTCCCGTCCTCCGCGATGGTGCCGGTTCCGGCGACGTTCCGGCCGGCGTTGAGCTGCCCGTCGGAGAGCTTGTCGATCACGGCCAGCGAGAAGATCATGCCCGCGCTCGGACCACCGATGTCCTGGAGGTTGAAGGTGACGTCGACGCCGTCGGTCGGCTGGGAGCCCATGAGCACGCCCAGCATGGGGATCTTCTTGTCCTGGGGGTTGGCGCCCAGCTCGATCACTTCCGTGACCTGGCGGTCGCCCCGCTGCAGCTCGAGGGTGATCCGGTCACCCGGCTGCTTCCCGCGCACGAACTCCTGGACCTGTCCCGGCTTGTCGACGCCGTTGCCGTCCACGCCCACGATGACGTCCTTCGCCTCGATGCGGCCGCTGGCGGCGGAGTCCGCCAGGACGTCGACCACCACGATCTCCACGGGCCGGCCGAGGTGATTCATCGCGGCGACGGTGGCCGCTGCCTCCGAGGAGGTGAAAGACTGCTGGTTGAGCTGGTCGATCTCTTCGGGGCTGAGGTCCGGCGGGAACACCTGCTCGACGGGGACGAGCGTGTCGTCGGTGGTCAGCCACCTCCCCAGCGCCTGTGCCAGCGTCATGTTGGAGCGCACCGAAACGGTGGTCATGCGCAGTTCCCCGGCGGTCCCGTCGACGGGGGCGCCGTCGATCTCGACGACGGGTACACCGTCGACCTCCCCGAGGGTATCGAACATCGGGCCTGGCCCCTCCGCCGCATAAGGCACGGTCAAGGAGATGTTCGTGCCCGGGATACGGTCCACGGACACCAGTGCGGTGAGTGCCACCACCGGCACGGCGCCCCACACAAGGGTCCGGATTCGACGGCTGGCACGGGTTGGCGTTGCATTCACGGTGTATCAGGGTACCTGTGTTCGCTGTCAGCGTTGTTCACGTCATGGCCCCGGGCGCGGGTGGGCCGGTAGATTGGGACGCATGAATACAGGCGGATTCGGCTTCAACTTCGGACCAGGCGACGATGACGACGACGACAAGTCGCGTCGCGAACAGAATCCGTTCGGCCCGTTCGGCTTCGGCGGGGCGGACGGATCCGGCGGGCTGGGCGACATGCTCAGCCAGTTCGGCCAGATGCTCTCCGGGATGGGTTCCTCAATGAACTCCCCGGAGGGTCAGGGCCCCGTCAACTACACGTTGGCCGAGCGGATCGCGCGGCAGCAGATCGGCCAGGCCGCTCCCGTACGCGACCAGGACACCTCCGCGGTAGAGGAAGCGGTCCGGCTCGCTGAGCTGTGGTTGGACGAGACCACGGAGCTGCCCACCGCCGGCGGGCGGGTCGTGGCCTGGAACGCGGAAGACTGGCTGACCCAGACCCTGCCCATGTGGAAGCGGTTGGTCACCCCTGTCGCGGAGCACATGAACGAGGCGCAGCTGGCCTCCCTCCCGGAGGAGGCGCGGGAGATGGTCGGCCCGATGCTGCAGATGATGAACCAGATGTCGGGCATGAACTTCGGCATGCAGCTGGGCAATGCTCTCGGCGACCTGGCGAAGCAGGCGTTGACGGGCTCCGATTTCGGACTGCCCGTCGCCCCGACCGACGTCACCGCCCTCCTGCCCGCGAACATCACCGCCGCCGGCGGCGAGCTGGAGGTGCCGGGCCAGGAGCTGATGGTCTACATCGCGGCCCGCGAATCCGCCCGCCAGCGCCTCTACCATCACGTGCCGTGGCTGGTGGAGCGCCTGGTCTCCTCCGTGGAGGAGTACGCGGCGGGTCTGGTCATCGACACCTCCCACATCGAGGAGGCCACCCGCGAACTCAACCTCGAGTCCGGTGATCCGGCCGCCATCCAGGACGCTATGCAGCGCCTGCAGGGCATGGACCTCTCTCCCCGCATCAGCTCGCGCAACGCCCAGGCCGTATCCCGGCTGGAGACGCTCCTCGCGCTCGTCGAGGGTTGGGTGGAGTACGTGGTCACCAATGCAATGGGTGAGCGTATCCCCTCCACCGGCAAGATGACCGAGGCATGGCGTCGGCGCCGTGCCACCGGAGGCTCCGCGGAGCAGGCCTTCGCCAAGATCGTCGGTATCGAGCTCGCCGCCCCGAAGGTCGCCGAGGCCGTGGAGCTGTGGCGCCGCGTGGACGTCGCCGTCGGACAGAAGCGCCGCGACGGGGTCTGGGATCACCCCGATCTCCTGCCCTCCGCCGAGCACCTGGACAACTCCGCCGACTTCATCGACAGCCTCCTCGACGAGGGGGAGAGCGACGAGTTCGACCGCGAGTTCGCCAAGCTCGAGGAATTGCTGCGTGAGCAGGACGGGCAGGACGACGGGGACAAGAACTCCGGCGGGGACGACGTCGGCAGGTAGCCGCGGCCTGTAACACCGAAACAGCTGCACCCCTGGCATTCAGGCCGGGGGTGCAGCTGTTTCTATGTCAGGCGCACCAGCGAGAAGGCCCGGCGGATGAGGCTCTCCCCCACGGCCGGGTCACGGGGTTCCGGCAGCGCGTAGTAGGTCTCCAGGGCCGTGGTCGACACAGCCACCGCGACGTTGACGGCGACGTGGGACTCGAAGTCGTCCAGGCCGGACGCCCGGGGGTGGACCGTGTCGAACACCGGCTGCAGGTGCCGGGTGAACTGGGGTCGCGCATCCGCACCAGTCAGCGTCTGCAGAATTCCGCCGATGCGGAACAGGGCGGCGAAGGAATCGAGTTCCCCGGCCCCGACCCGGTCCTGCAGCAACCCGTCGACCACGATCTCCTCCACGGCCTCGAACAGTCCGGTGTCGGCCGGGATCTCGTTGAGCAGCCCGGTGAGGGAGGAGACACGGTCGGTGATGAACTCCACCAACGCCTCGACCATGTCGTCGAAATAGTTGTGGAAGGTGCGGGGCGAAAACCCTGCGGCCTCGGACACGGCGGCCACGGTGAGCCCCTCCGCCCCGTGGTCGAGGGCGATCTGGGCGGCGGCCCGCGCCAGGGTGGCGCGGGTGGCAGCCTTCTTGGTTTCCCGAAGACTGGACATGGTCTTCCAGCCTAGCGGGAGGCGGCGGGCTCCAGAGCCGGCGCCTCGGCGTTCTCGACGGTGATGTGGCTGATGCCCTCGCCCTCGACATCGACCTTCGGCAGGATCCGGTCCAGCCATGCCGGGAGCCACCAGGCGCGTTCGTCGAGCAGGAACATGGTGGCCGGGATGATCATCATGCGGACGACGAAGGCATCGAAAAGCACGGCGACGGCCAGCGCGAAGCCCATGGTCTTGATGAACACCATCTCCTGCGCCATGAACGCCGCGAAGACGGAGATCATGATCAGCGCGGCGGCGGTGACCACGCGGGCACCGTGCTTGAAGCCGTTGGCGGTGGCATTGCCCGGGGTCTTGCCGTGTGCCCAGCCTTCGCGCATGCGGGTGACCAGGAAGAGCTGGTAGTCCATGGCCAGGCCGAAGACCAGGCCGATGAGCATGATCGGCAGGAAGCTCAGCAGCGGCTGCGGGTCGTCGATGATGCCGAGCCAACCCTCCTGGAAGATGGCCACGGTGACGCCGAAGGTGGCGGCGACCGACAGGCCGAAGCCCAGGGCCGCGATCAACGGCACCCAGATCGAGCGGAAGACCAGCAGCAGGATGAGGAACGCCAGGACCAGCACGATGGCGATGTAGGGCAGCAGCACGTCCTGCAGCCGGTCGGAGATGTCGTCGAAGATCGGGGTGACACCGGTGATGCCGTAGCTGGCCCCCGTCGCGTCGGCGAAGCCGGTCTCCGCGTCCCGCAGGGCCTGCAGGGTTTCGGAGGTCTGCGGATCGGTGGCGCTGTACTCCGGGGTGATGAGGACCTGGGCCGTGTCCAGGTTCTCGGTGGTGGCGGCCACCTGGGCGTTGACCACGCCGTCGGTGGAGACGAACTCCTGGATTGCCGCGGCCAGGGCAGCCGGGCGCTCCTCGGCCGCCACGTCGATGGTGTCCACCACGGCGAGCATCGGGGCGTTGCGGCCCGGGCCGAAGGCGTCGTCGATCATCTCGTGCGCGATGCGCGGCGGGGTGCCGGGGCTGGCGGTGCCGTCCGTGGGCATCGCCAGGCGCATGTTCACGGCCGGGATGGCCAGCAGACCGAGGAACAGGACGCCGACGATCAGGTGCGCGACCGGGCGCTTGCGCACACGGCGCACCCAGCGCAGTCCCATGGTCGGGGACTCGTCCTCCGGGTCGGGGGCCTTCACTCCGATCAGGCGGCCGGCGAAGACGCGGGTGCCGAAAAGCCCGACCAGGGCGGGGAGGAAGGACAGTGCCACGAGCACGGCGACGACCACGGTGGCCGCCGCAGCCAGTGCCATGGCCGTCAGGAAGGGGATGTTGATGATGGACAGCGCGACCAGGGCGATGAGCACGGTGAGGCCCGCGAAGATGACGGCGGAACCGGCGGTACCCGTCGCCTTGCCCATGGCGTGCGCCCGGGTGGCCACACTCATGCCCCGCAGCTTCTCCGCCAGGTCCTTCGGTTCCATGTCGTTGCCGCCCGCCGCCTTGATCAGCTCGTTGCGGAAACGGGAGACGATGAACAGGGCGTAGTCGATGCCCACTGCCAGGCCGATCATGGAGGCCAGGACCGGCGTCATCTCGTTGATGTCGTCGGAGAAAGCGGTGGTCAGCTGCACGCCCAGGATGCCGATGGCCACGCCGATGACCGCGGAGATCAGCGGCATGCCGGCGGCGACCAAGGAACCGAAGGTGACCATCAGCACGACGGCGGCGACCAGCAGGCCGACCACCTCGGAGGTCATGTTGATCTCGGCGGCGGCCGCGCCGAAGGCGTTGCCGTTGTAGGCCACTTTCAGATCACCCTCGTCGTAGTCCTCGAGGATGGCGGTGACCGCGTCGACGTCCTCGGCCGCGATGTCGCCCACGGTCGCCGCATCGAAGTTCACGGCGATGACGCCGGTGGTCTCATCCCCGCTCAGCGGACTGACCGCAGCGAGGTCGGCGGCGATCTTCTCGGGCGGGGTGCCCTGCGCCTCGAGCTGCGGGACCATCTGCGCCTGCAGTCCCTGGGACGCCATGACCGGGTCGACGATCGTCTCGGAATCGGCGAGCACACCGGTCGCCCGGACCTCGCCGAGCATTTCGTTGACCTCGGCCAGCACCGCCGGGTCGGTCAGCGTCCCGCCTTCGGGGGCCTGGACGACGATGGTGCCCGACGCGGTGGTGGTGGCGTCCTCGGCTCCCGGGAAGCGCTCCTGCATCTTCTCCATGGTGACCACGGAGTCGAGGCCGGGGATGGTGAAGCTGGTGGACGGGGACTTCGCGAAGGCGCCGGCCAGGGTGCCGATCGCGATCATCAGTATCAGCCAGAAGGCCAGGAACGGCCATTTCTTCCGGTAGGCCAGGCTACCGAGCTTGTACAGGAATATGGCCATGTGGTGGGAGATCCTTCGGGGTGGGGCGGGACATGGGGCGCGGAAAAACCACGCCGAACATCCGACAGCCTAAAACAACTTGCAGAAGTAGTGCAAAGTTTCACTTTCACTGCACTTCTACCCCGTCCGGCCCGGCCCGCGTCTCAGGAGAAGCGCTGGTACGCCTCGAGATACCCCTTCGCGCGCTCCGCCTTAGGCGCGCGGTCCGCCCACTCCCAGAAGTCCGGCCCGTGCCCCGGGATGAAGGTGTGCACCAGCTCGTGGACGAGCACCGCATCCAGCACATAATCGGGGACGTTCCGGAGCCGGTCCGTGATGCGGATGTCACCGGAGGACGTGGTGCAGGACCCCCACCGGGTGTTCTGGTTGGCCACCCAGCGGATCGAGCGGACGGTGGCGCGGGCGTCGAGAAGCTCCCGGTTGAGCTGTGCGGCCCGGTCCAGCAGGTCCTCGTCGGACGTGCGGGTGGACGTGGCCTTGCGCCGCAGCTTCGCCACGATATCGGCCACGGCCTTCTCCTCCTCCGCCACCGTCATCCGGGCGGGGATCCGCACCACGACCTTCTCGCCCACGATGCGGGCCTGTACGGTGCGTTGTCGGCGGGGGGAACGGATGACCTCGATCTCGGACGGCATGACACGGGATTGTATCTGTGCTCAACTGGATGCAGGGGGGATGCATCATGTTCGAGCTGGCGGCCGGGGTCCACGTGTTCCTGCGGGGGCGTGATGCCCTCCAGTTCGGCCTGGACGCCACCCGCGCCGGGATCATCGAAACCCCGCACGCCCCCATGCTCCTGGCCACCCTCCTGTCGGCGCGCGGCCCCCGTGAACGATCCGAACTCGTGGACGGGCTCGTCGCCGCCGGACTCGGCCCGGCGGCCGCCCACAGCCTCATCGATGATCTCGTGGCCTACCGCATCCTCGTTCCCTGCGAAGAGCGGGAGGTGATCCTCCTCGGCCGCGGGCGGCTGGCGCAGTCGATCACGGAGCTGCTCTCCCTGACGGGAATCCGGGTCCGCTCCCCCATCCGCGGCGAATCAGAGTTCGCGTACCTGGCCGCCGCCAGGGTCGACGCACCCGTGGTGCTGGTGGACCGACTGGCCCATTCCCGGGCGACGGCGCCGATGCTCACCCGCTTCGCCCGGACCTGGACGAGCTGCGCCGTGGTCGACCACCGCGGGGTCATCGGGCCGCTGCGTATCGACGCAGAGGGCCCCTGCCCCCTCTGCGCCGATCTGCACCGCACCGACGCGGACGGGTTCTGGCACCGCGTGGTCACGCAGCTTCCCGGCGGACCCGCCCGGCCCGATCCCGCAGTGCTGGCCGCCACCGCGGCGCAGGCCTCGGCGGTCATCGCGGAACTCGCCGGGTGCCCTCCCCCGCCGGGGTACTCGCCCATGGGGCTCCAACCCGGCGCGGTCATCTCCGTGGACCCCTGGTCGGGGCTGCACCGGGAGGCCATGTCGGTGCACCCGCGGTGCCCGGTGTGCTTCAGCTTCAGCGGAAAGCCGACAGAACAGCCAGCAACTGCGCGCCGTAACGCTCGACCTTGACGGGCCCCACGCCGGGGACGTCGAGAAGCTCGGCGCGGCTGGCCGGGAGCGTCTCTGCCAGGGCCATGAGTGTGGCGTCGGAGAAGACGATGTAGGCGGGCACGCCGGCTTCGCGGGCGGCTTCGGCACGCCAGGCCCGCAGGGTCTCGAAGACCTCCCCGTCCGCGCCCGAGGGGCAGTCCTCGTGCCTGCCGACGACCTTCTCGGCGGGCGTGGCCAGCTCCCCGCCGCAGACCCGGCAGCGCTTCGGCCGGACGGTGCGGGCGGGAACTTTCTCGATCTCCAGTTCGGCGACGATCCCGTCGAGGAAACGCGAGCGGGTCCGCGACTTCCGCCCGCCCTCCTGCCGTGCCAGGGACCAGGAGAGGTGGAGGTGTTCCCTCGCACGGGTGATGCCGACGTAGAAGAGGCGGCGTTCCTCCTCGATCTGGTGGTTGCCCGCCTTGATGGCGTGCGAGATCGGCAGCGTATTCTCCACCAGGCCGACGAGGAACACCGCGTCCCACTCCAGGCCCTTGGCCGCGTGCAGGCTGGCCAGCGTCACGCCCTCCATGGTGGGCGGATGCTTCGAATCGGCGCGTTGGCGCAGGGCCCGCAGCACCCCGGTCAGGTCCAGGTCCGGGGTGGCCCGGATGAGTTCCTCGATGAGGTCGACCAGCGCGGCCAGCGACTGCCAGCGTTCCCGCGCCTGCGCGCCCTCCGGTTCGGTGGGGGTCAGACCGAAGGGGGCCAGGGCCGCGCGGGTGACCGCCACCGGGTCGTCGGGCAGGTCGGTGCGTTGCGCCACGCGGACCAGTTCACTGAGTGCCTGGCGGATCTCCGCCCGCTTGAAGAAGCCTTCTCCGCCGCGGACCTGGTAGATGATTCCGGCGTCGGCGAGCGCCTGCTCGAAGGCCTGCGACTGGGCGTTGATGCGGTAGAGCACCGCTATCTCGCTGGCGGGGACCCCGCGGTCGAGGAGGGTGAGGATCTGCCCGGCCACCTCGCGGGCCTCCGTCGGCTCGTCGTCGTAGGCGTTGAAGGTCGGCACGGGCCCGTCCGGCCGCATTCCCTGCAGCTCCAGGCGCGTGCCCGCGACCCTGCCCGTGGCCCGGCCGATCACCGTGTTGGCCAGCGCGGTGACCTGCGGGGTGGAGCGGTAGTCGCGCTGGAGCTTGACGACGGTCGCGTTCTCGTACGTCCGGGGGAAATCCAGCAGGAACGCGGGGGTTGCGCCGGTGAATGAGTAGATGGTCTGGTTGGCGTCGCCGACGACGGTGAGATCGTCCCGGTCCCCCAGCCAGGCGTCGAGCACGCGCTGCTGGAGGGGGGTGACGTCCTGGTACTCGTCGACGACGAAGGTGCGGTACTGCTCGCGGAACTCGTCCGCCACACCCGGGGCGTTCTCCAGGGCGGCGGCAACGTGGAGGAGCAGGTCGTCGAAGTCCAGGAGCATGCCCTCCTCCGTGGTCTTGGCCGCCTCGTAGCGGCGGTAGACCTCGGCGACCTTCTCCGCCGGGACGGGCGGGGTGCGGTCGGTGTTCTCGATGCGCGCCGGATACTGGTCCGGGGTGATCAGCGTCGCCTTGGCCCACTCGATCTCACCGAGGAGGTCGCGGACGTTCTCCGTGGTCGACTCGACGCCCACGCCGCGGGCCGCGCGGCCGACGAGGGGGAACTTGTTGTCCACCAGGCGCCACGGCAGGGAGCCGGCGACCTGCGGCCAGAAATACGACAGCTGCCGGCGCGCGGCGGCGTGGAAGGTCCGCGCCTGCACCCCGCCGACGCCCATGAGCCCCAGGCGGTGGCGCATCTCGCCGGCCGCACGCGAGGTGAAGGTCACCGCGAGCACCCGGTTGGGGCTGACGAAGCCCTGGTTGATGAGGTGGGCGATCCGGTAGGTGATGGTGCGGGTCTTGCCCGTCCCCGCGCCGGCGAGGATGCACACCGGGCCGCGGGGCGCGGTGGCGGCGACTCGCTGGTCGTCGTCCAGTTCATTCAGGTCGATCACCGGGCGTTCCTCCATTCCGTGATCATCGCATGCGCGATCGAACCGGGGCGGGCCAGGGGTAGGCCCCCCAGTTCCGGGCGGGACACCCAGCGGATCTCCACGAGTTCCCCGTCTGTCCGGCCGACCGGGTGTTCGTCCCGCGTCAGGGCCGTGAACCCGACCATGAGTGAACCGCTGGGGGCCCACGGCTGGCTGCCCCAGTAGGTGACGCCGGAGATCCGGCGGCCGGTCTCCTCCCGGACCTCGCGGATGAAGGCCTCCTCCAGGTTCTCCCCCGCGTCGACATAGCCGGCGATGAGGGAGAAATACTGTCCCCGATTCGCGTTGCGCGCCAGGAGGATACGCTCCTGGCCTGCCAGTTCCACCAGGCCGATCACTGCCGGGTCCACCCGCGGGAAGATACGTCGACCCTGGCCGCCCACGGCCACGACCCCGTCCGCGGCGAACGTCACCGGGGTGCCGTCGACGGGGTCGAAACTGATCTGGCCGCGGTGGCGCAGCAGAGCGACCGCACGGGAGACCTCCCGGTCGCGGCCGAAGTGGCGCGGGTCTTCCAGGCGGCCGCCGGCCGCCTCAGCCAGCGCCGCCGCCGCCTCCGCGGACACACCCAGCGCGATGAGGTCCGGGCTGACGGCGACGGTGTGGAGCGGCCCGGGGTGCGGGGGCGCCGGAAAGTAGAGCGGTTCGCCGGCCGCGGAGACGGGGACCTCACCGGCGGGGCCGATGGCCAGAAAACGCGTCACGGACGCTTCACGTCCTCCCCGGTGACGCGGCGGATGTACAGCAGACGGTCGCCGGGTTCGACTGTCTCGGCCTCGGGGCTGTCAATGCGGTAGAGCTCGCCCGATCGCACGAGGCCGAGCACGATGTCGGCGAGGTGCCGGGGGTTGGCGCCCACCTCGTCCTCCCCGATCGGGCGTTCGGCGACGGAGAAGCCCTCGTCGGGGCTGAGGAGGTCCTCCATCATCTCCACGACGGTGGGCGTGACCGTGGCCAGCCCCAGCAGCCGGCCCGCCGTCTCCGAGGAAATGACCACAGAGTCGGCGCCGGACTGCTCCAGCAGGTGCTGGTTCTCCGATTCGCGCACGCTGGCCACGATCATCGCCGAGGGTGCGAGCTCACGCACCGACAAGGTGACCAGAACGGCCGTGTCGTCGGAGCTCGGGGCCACCACCACCGACCGGGCGCGGGTGACGCCGGCGATCTTGAGCACGTCCGCTTTCGTGCCGGAGCCGTACACCGTGACCAGGCCCTGGTTCTCGGCGCGGGAGAGGACCGACTTGTCGGTGTCGACCACGACGATCTGGGTGGGCGGCACGCCGTCGGCGAGCAGCGCCGAGACGGCAGAACGCCCCTTGGTGCCGTAGCCGATGACGATGGTGTGGTTGCGCACGGTCTTCCTCCAACGCTGGATCTGCAGGGTCTTGCGGGAATTCTCCGTCAGCACCGACAGCGTCGTGCCGACCAGGAGAATAACGAAGGCGATACGGATCGGCGTGATGATCACGATGTTGATCAGCCGCGCCGACTGGGTCACCGGGGTGATGTCGCCGTACCCGGTGGTGGACAGGGACACCGCCGAGTAATAGAAGGCGTCGATGAAGGTCAGGTGCTCGGTGTAGCCGTCCTTGTCCACGTAGACGATGAACGCCACGACGAACAGCAGGAGGAACGCGTAGAGCACCCGCCGCCCGATGAGCGACCACGGGCTCGCCGCGATGGCCCCCGGGATGTTGATGATCCCGAGCAGCGCGTGATCCGGCAGCTGACTGAGCTCCGTGTCGCCGCGGAATCGTTCCCGGATGCGGTTGCGCATTCCTGGCCCCTTCCTGCCGTCTCGTCTGAAGTTTACTGTTGACAGACTCTACTGGTTGCCGGCCGTGGCGTGCGCCAGCAGCGCCACGAGGTCGTCTGCTCCGGGCAGGTCGCGCGGCTCCAGGGTCTCGTTCCAGCCGACGTAGTGGAACGCCGCGCGGACCGGCGCGTCGCCGATGATGCGCCGCCACGCCTCCCGGTATACCGCGAGCTGGATGATGGCGGCGCGACGCTCGGGACCTCTCGGCGGGCGTCCCGTCTTCCAGTCGACGATGAGCCAACCCTCCGGATTCCCGGGGTCGCGGAACACAGCGTCCATCCGCCCACGCACGACGACTCCGCCGATCGACACCTCGAAGGGCTGCTCCACGAAGGCCGGCGTGCGCTCCGACCATTCGCTGGCGAGGAAGGACTCCTTGAGCCTCGCCAGATCCTCCGCGTGGACGACCTCCTCGTCGATGCCCGGCAGCTGCTCCTCGTCCAGCAGCGAGCCGCCCCCGAACCGGTCTTCCAGCCATTCGTGGAAGGCGGTGCCCCGCTTGGCGTACTGGTTCGGCCGGAAGGGCACCGGGCGGCGCTGGCGGCGGGCGAACTGCACGGGGTCCTGCCGCAGCGCCACCAGGTCGGTGGCGGTGAGCTCACCGGGCAGCTCCACCTCGACCACCGGGGCCAGCATCGCCTCGTGCTCCGCGATGAGAGCGCTCGTCTCCGCCTCCCAGAACTCATAGGTCTCGCCGGCGGCAGCGGGCGGCAGTTCCGCCATCGCCGCGCGCACCAGCTCCGCGCCGGCCTGCGCGTGGGGGTCGGGGTGGAGATCGGGGAAGGTCCCCTCCGGAGGAAGTTTCCCCTGTTTCTCCTGTTCGTTGCCGCTGTCCTGCGCCACCTCCCAGGCCACCACGGCTTCCTCGGGCACGAGGGCGCGAAGGCGTTCCAGGTGCTCGTAGGGTTGAGCCTTCGCGGTCTGGGCGGAGCCGGTCACCAGGAGGGTGCGCTCGGAACGGGTGATGGCGACGTAGAACAGCCGGGTGGCCTCCTCCGCCTCGGCGGCCCGTCGGCCGTCGATGTATGCGGCGGCCAGGTCCTCGAACTCCTTGCGGTCATCGGCCGCCAGCGCGCCGAACTCCGGGTCCGGCACCCGGGTGATGTTGGTGAGGAAGGTCGAGGCCTTCGCCGACCACGTGCCGGAGTCGGTGTGGAGGACGCACACCATCTTCCATTCCAGTCCCTTGGCCTTGTGGGAGGTGAGGATCTGCACCCGGTCGCCGCGGTGGGTGACCTCGCCGGCGGCGAGGCCCTTCTCGTGGTCCGCCGCCAACCGGAAGTAGTCCAGCAGCGCGCTGAGCGAATCCCCGGCGAAACCGGCGACGTGCTCGGCGAGCCGGTCCAGGTGGACGGCGCCGGCGTCGGAGCGGCGGGCGAGCACCTCGGTGCGCACGCCGAAGGCCTGCTCGATGTCGGCGAACAGATCGGGCAGGGACTTGCCCAGGCTCAGGGTGCGCAGACGGCGCAGCCGCGCGGAGAGCTTCTCCAGGCGGCGCACGCCGTCCGGGGAGTAGCGGGAGCGCTCGCCGAGGTCCGCGATGGCGTCGGTGAGTCCGCTGATCTGCTCGGGCGGGTCGGCGGTCAGTTCCGCCAGCTGGGAGACCAGGCGCTCCAGGGGCTCCCCGGGGTGGATGACACGGTCGGGACGGCCGGTGAGGTTGCGGGCCCGCTGCCCGAGGGCCACCAGGTCCGCCAGGCCGAGCCCCACCATCGGGCCGGTGAGGACGCGCAGGGCCGCGGCGGTGTCGGCCGGGCGGATGAGCATGGTGGCCACGGCCACGACGTCCGCGACCTCGGGTTCGTGGAGCAGGCCGCTGAGCCCCACCACCTCGTAGGGCACGCCGCGTTCCGCCAGGGCCTCGGCGATGGGGCCGGTATGGCGGTTCTTGCGAACGAGCACCGCTGCGTCGAAGTTGTCCCCCGCCTCCTGCCGGAGGTGGTACTCAGCGGCCAGGCGGTCCGCGACGTAGGCGATCTCCTCCTCCGGGTCGGCCCAGAAGCCCAGCGTGACCTCGCCCGCGGGCGCGTCTTCCCGCGGATCCAGCGGCGCGACCGCCCGGTCCGGTCCGGTGCCCAGCACTTCCGCGGAGACGGCGTTGGCCAGGGAGAGGATCTCCGGGGGGTTGCGGAAGGAGACCGTCAGCTCCCGCTTCGGGGCGGGCGCGCCGTCGACCGGGAAATCCTCCGTGAAGGCGGCGAGGTTTGCGGCCGTCGCGCCGCGCCAGCCGTAGATCGACTGCATCGGGTCGCCGACGGCGGTGACGGTCAGGCCGGGCTCCTCTGCCCCGAACAGGCTGCGCATGAGCACCCGCTGGGCGTGGGAGGTGTCCTGGTACTCGTCGAGCATGACGACGCGGAAGCGGCGGCGTTGGGCAGCGCCGACGGCGGCGTTGTCACGGGCCAGCGCCGCGGCGACCGACATCTGCTCGTTGAAGGTGACCACCCCGCGGCGGTCCAGTTCGCTCCGGAGGGACTCGACGAGCGGCAGATACTCCAGGCGGGTCTCCTGGGTGTCCAGCCAACCCTGGACCTTCTTGTTGAGGGCGGCGCCCTGGCGCGGGCCCTTGGGCAGGTCCGGGACCGTGTCCACGAGGGCGCGGGATTCGCTGACGATCTCCTCCGCCGTGACCACCTGGTTGTTCATTTCGTCGACCAGGTTGATGAGGGATTCGGTGACGTGCCCGACGGACTGGGTCGCGGTGAGCCGCCCCCGGTAGTTGGTCACCACCTCGTGGGCGATGGCGTAGCGCTCCGCCTCGGTGATGATGCGGGCCGTGGGTTCCACCGGCACGAGCAGGCCGTATTCACGGATGAGCTGGCCCGCGAAAGAGTCGTAGGTGGACACTGTCGGCGCCTGGTTGACCAGCTGGTCGGCCAGCTTGCCGCTGGGGTCCTGGTCGCGGACCTTCGGGGTGCCGGCGAGCGTCTGCAGACGTTGCCGGATCCGCCGGCCGAGCTGCTGGGTGGCCTTGCGGGTGAAGGTGAGCCCGAGGACCTGGTCGGGGGTGGCGAAGCCGTTGGCCATGAGCCAGACGACCCGGGAGGCCATTGTCTCGGTTTTCCCCGCGCCGGCGCCGGCGACCACGAGCAGCGGGCCGGGTTCCTCGCCGATGATGTCAGCCTGCTGCGGCGTGGGGCCGTGCTCCTGGCCGAGCACACGGGACAGCAGGAGCGGGGAGATGTCAGACACGGGTGGTGGCCTTTCCTTCGGGCTGGAGCGGGCAGATGGCGCGGACGGGGCAGCGTTCGCAGCCGTCGTTGATGCGGGCGGTCAGCGTCGGCCCCCGGAGTTCGCGGACCAGGCCCGGCAGGAGGGAGGCGAACTCATCGAGAACCTCCGGGGGGTGCGCCGCCTGTTCACGCGTGGACACGTCTTTCGTCTTCGTCCCCGGGTAGACCAGCACGCCGCCGCCGACGGGGAGCCCCTCATCCCCCGGCGCCAGGTCCGTCACCCGGCCGTCGTGGAGTGCGCCGTTGCGCAGCGCCAGCTGGTAGGCGGTGAGCTGCACGTGCTGCTGGGCGGCGGGCTGGGAGACGGCCTGGCCCCCGGTCTTGAGGTCCACGACCCAGTGGTCGCCGGACTCGTCCACCTCGAGGCGGTCCATGCGCCCGCGGATCCGCACCCCCTCGTCCACCGCGACGTCCAGGTCGAGTTCTGCGCCCACCAGGGTCATGCGGCTGCGCGACTGCGTCAGCCACAGGCTGGTGCGGTCGAGCAGGCGGGCCAGCGACTCCCGTTCCGTGGCCACCCGCCACTCCGGGTCGTTCTGCACCTGGTCCCACGCCGCGAGGGTCAGGTCCTTCGCCTGTTGCGTGTCGACGCCGCGCCCCACCGCCTCCAGGTAGGCGTGCGCGAGCGTTCCCCGGGTCAGCGCCGCCGGGGTGTCCTCCTCCGCGACGAGCCGCTGGATGACCTCCCGCAGCGGGCAGTTGAGCAGGCCCTCGATGCGCGAAGGCGACAGGGCGGGCGCCGTCGGCAGGGGTTCCATGGTCGACGGGGCCGTGGTGGTCCACCACTCCGCCGGGTCCGCGCCCGGGACACCCGCCTGCGCCAGGCGGGCGAGCTGGCGGGCGGCCTGGGCGCGTTCGTCGGCGCGGGCGGCCGGGTCGCTGGCCGTCCGCCGCAGCTCGGCGAGCAGCGCCGGGACCGACAGCAGCCGGACGTGCAGCCGCTGGTAGTCGCCGGCCTCCCCGGCCGGGTCCGCGCAGAACCGCTGCGGGGCCAGCCCGTGGGCGAGGGCGAACTCATCGACGAAGCGGGACGGCTCGGTCGGCTCATCCGCGTCCGGGCAGTTCACGGCGGTGACCAGGAGGGTTGCGGTGGCGCGCGTGACGGCCACGTGGAACAGGCGCCGCTCCTCCTTCAGCCGGTCGGCGGTGCGGGAGACGGGGACGTTCGGATCGACGCCGGCGTCGAGAAGCTCGACCAGCTCCTCCTGGTCGAAGATCGACCCCGTCTCGCCCAATGAGGGCCAGTCCCCCTCCTGGGCCCCCGCGACGATGACGTGCCCCCATTCTCCTCCGACGGTGCCGTGCGCGGTGAGCAGGGTGACGGCCTGCGGGGCAGCGGTCCGCCGGTCGCGGACGCCGGTGGGCAGCTCCTGCTCGGTGATGTGGGTGATGAAGCTGCGGATGGAACCGGTGGGGCGTCGTTCGGCGTAGTCACCGGCGGCGTCGAAAAGCGACATCACCGCATCCAGGTCGCGGTCGGCCTGGGAACCGCCGGCGCCGCCGCGCAGGGCGGAGGCCAGCAGGTGGTCCGACAGCCCGGTGGCCGACCACACCGCCCACAGGATCTCCTCCACGCTGCCGGTCTTCATCGCCGCCCGGCCCGCCTCGAGGACGCCGCAGATCCGGGCGAGGATGGACCGTTCCCGTTCGGTGAGCAGGCCGCCGAAGTCGGGCATGTCGGCGTCCGGGAGGAGCAGGCCGCGGAGGGTGTCGATGCCCCGGGTGGCCGGGTCGAAGCGCCGCAGGCCGCGGATGAGTCGGCGCAACGTCACCGGATCGGCCCCGCCGACCGGGCCGAGCAGGAGATCCTGCAGTTCGGAGGAGGTGAGTTCCTCGGTCAGCCCACGGATACCCAGCAGCAGATTGGACACGATGCGTTGTTCGGCGAGGACGACGTCGGTGGGGCTGATGTGCACGGGGACGCCGGCGGCCAGCAGCGCCCGGCGGACGGGGGCGATCTGGCCGGTGGAGCGGACCACCACGGCCATGTCGGACCAGGGGACGCCCGCCAGCAGGTGCGCCCGGCGGAGGCGGTCGGCGATGAGCGCGTTCTGCGTGGGGAAGGAATCGACGACGACCACCTCCCGCTCCGGGGTCCGCAGGCTGCCGGTAAGCACGATCTCATGGTCGACGGGCAGCTCCGTGAGGAACGCTGGCGAGGCACCCCGGAACCGGAAGATCGACTGCTCGGGATCGCCGCCGACCACCACGAGGTCCGTGCCGGGGATGAGCCTACGCACCAGTTCAGCCGACGTCGGATCCAGGTGCTGAGCATCGTCGACGACGAGGGTGTGCCAGCGGGAGGCCAAAGGCTTCTCGAGGGCGGCGGCGACCAGCTCGGAAGCGGAGTAGCTGGTGTAGCTGGAGGCCGAGGACAGGGACATGGTCTGTTCGTACTCCCGCAGGAAGCCGCCGGCCGCGGTCCAGATGGGGCGCCCGTGGGTGCGCCCGAGTTCCTCCAGGTCCTCCGGCGACAACCCGCGTTCCGCGGCGCGCAGAAGGAAGTCGCGCAGCTGCCGGGCAAAACCCACGAAGGTCAACGCCGGGCGGTGCTCGTCCGGCCAGGTGCCGCGGCCCTCCTCTGCGTGACCGGCAAGCAGTTCGCGGATGACCGCGTCCTGCTCCGCGCCCGTCATCAGGCGCACCGGCTCCTCGGAGGCGTCGCGGAGCAGCGCGAAGGCCAGGGAGTGCACGGAGCGCACAAGCGGGGCCTCGGAGGCGAAGTCGGTGCCGGAGAGACGGTCCGTGAGCTCGCGGCGGATGATCGCCCCGGTCTCCTTGGAGGCTGCGACGACGAGGATCCCGGTGGGGTCCTCGCCTGCGTCGATGCGGGCCAGGACGGTGTCGATGAGCAGGCTGGTCACACCCGACCCCGCCGGGCCGGTGACCCGCCAGACCCCGGAAGCGGGCAGATCCGCGTCCCAGGTGCGCCGGGGCAGGTTCTTGTCCCGCGCGGTGAGCCGGACGACGGGAATCGGGGGCAGAGAGGTCATGCCCTAGATTGTGTCAGCAAGCCTCGACACGAGCAGATCCTCCACCCTCCGGATGTGGGCACGGGCGTTCGAGGACGAGTGCGGATGCAGATCGTTGACGTGGCGACGGTAGCTCACGGCGCGCAGTAACAGCTGGTCGAGGTCGGGAAGATGACGGAATCTGTCGAGAATGCCGTCGTCCACGGCTCCGGCGATGAGTCCGTCGACGATGACCAGGGCCGCCGTGTAACCGCGCGGGCGCGGCACGGAGAAAGGCACCAGATCCGTCACCACCGGGGCCTGCGAGCCGTGGTAGAGGGTGCAGGTCAGCAGGTCGGCGTGACCGACCTGCATCGGTCCGGCGACAGGCCGGTACTCGGGCGAGGTCTCCTCCCACGCCCGATGGTCCGCCAGCACGAAAAGATCCGCCTGCTCGGGCTCCGGCGGGGCGGGCTGCTCCGCCAGCGCGTCGGCCAGGCGCAGCGCGACCAGGACCGTCTCATCCACCCGGCGCGACAGGTCGCCGTCGATCCAGGTGGAGGCCTTCCAGCCGGCGACGACGAACCGGCCGTCGGTGGAGCGGACCGGCCGCGCGAGGCGCACCCCGTCGATCTGGAGGGTGCCGCGCAGTTTCGCGGACCATCCGGCGGCCACGCCGCTGGCGCGGGAGTACACGACGGATCCGACCCGCCAGCCGTTGTCCCAGGCGTGGCCGGCCGGTTCCGGCAGGCCGACCTCGCCCTGGAATGCGGCGACGACGTGGGCGGGGACGGTCTCCTGGATCATCGTCGCCCGCTCGACCGGTGGAGGTTAGAGCACCGCGGGCCGCGGGTACGGCCAGGGGTTGTACTGGCAGGTGACGTTCTCATCCGGATAGACCTCCTCCGGGCTGAAGGTGTACAGCTCGGCGTTGTTGAGGGACAGGGTCTGCTGCATCATGATCGGCGCGAGTTCCCCCTCCGCGCTGCACGCCTCATGCTCGGCGAAGCCGAGGCCGTGCCCGACCTCGTGGTTGATCAGGTACTGCCGGTAGGAGCCGAGGTCGCCGTTGAAGGGGGCGGCGCCGCGCACCCAGCGGGACTCGTTGATGATGACCCGGCTCTCGCCGTCGACGCGGATGTGGCAGCTGGTCTCCATCTCGAGATCACGGCCGCCGCACACCTCCCGGGTGGTGCCCACGCTGGTGAGCTGGATGCGCATGTCCGGATCGTCCCCGGGGCCGACGTGCTCGAAGCGGAAGGCGGGGTCATTGATCCAGCTCTTGGGGTTGGCCAGGGTGGCGTCGATCATCGCCGACAGGGCGTCGTCGCCCCCGGAGCCGGAGGTGTCCACGCCGTCCTCGACCTCGACGACGAAACGCACCACCTGCTCCGCCCCTTCACCGGCGGCCAGACCCGGGGCGCCCACCACCCGGTAGGTTCCCCCGCCCTGTTCTGCGTAGGGGCCGCCGGGCGGCAGCTGGTCGACCGCCAGCTGCTGCCGGGGGGAGTCCGCCGGGTCCGGGCCGGGGCGGCGGCCGCCGTCCGTGCCGGCGGTGTCCGTGGCATCGCCGCGATCCGTCGACTGTGCGGTGGAGTTGACGCTGCCGGAGTCCTGTGCGCCCCGGTCTGCGGGTGCGCTGAACACGTCGACGAGCACCCAGACGGTGATGACGACGAGCACCGGGATGGCGTAGGCGCGCCATCCCAGTTCACGGGCGTAACGGGCCAGTGCGGCCTCGCGGGAACCAGGACTCATGGAGGGTTGAGGTGTCTTTCGGGGACGTGGTGCGGATGTTGCGGTCGGACGCTGCGGTCAGGCGCCGGCGAAACCGACGGAGCGCTGGGTGGTGGTGCCGAGTTCCACGTAGGCGATCTGGCGTGCGCGGACGATGTAGCGGACGCCCTTGTCGTTGGTCAGCTTGAGGGTCGCGGCATCGTTGTCCAGCGCCTGTGCGACCTGCTCTGCCACCTCATTCTGGTCGGTGTCGGTGGTGATGACGAGCTCACGCGGGGAATCTGCGAATCCGATCTTGATATCCATGGACCCCATCATAGACGGGTGCCGATAGTATCTAAGTTGTGTCTGCACCTACCCCGTCCAAGCCGGCCTCCCCCACCTTCGCTGAACTGGGTGTGGCCGAGGAGATCTGCGAGGCGCTCGCCGCCGAGGGCATCACCCGGACCTTCGCCATCCAGGAGCTCACGCTGCCGCTCGCCCTCGACGGCACCGACCTGATCGGCCAGGCCCGCACCGGAATGGGTAAGACCCTCGGTTTCGGCGTCCCCCTCCTCGACCGCGTCTTCGACGCCGCGGATGTCGAGGAACTCGACGGCACGCCCCGCGCCCTCGTCATCGTCCCCACCCGCGAACTCGCGGTGCAGGTCGGAGAGGATCTCCGGCGCGCCGCGGCCAGGCTGCCGGTCCGGTTGACCACGATCTACGGCGGACGGCCCTACGAGGAGCAGCTCGACGCCCTCAAGGCGGGCGTCGACGTCGTCGTGGGCACCCCGGGACGTCTCATCGACCTCTACCAGCGCGGCGACCTCCAGCTGGACCGTGTGGCGGTCCTCGTGCTCGACGAGGCCGACGAGATGCTGGACCTGGGTTTCCTGCCCGACATCGAGAAGATTCTCACCGCCCTGGAGCACGAACACCAGACGATGCTGTTCTCCGCGACGATGCCGGGTCCCATCATCACGCTCGCGCGCAGCTTCCTCCATCAGCCCGTGCACATCCGCGCCGAGGAGGTGGGCGCCGCCCACACCCACTCCACCACGAACCAGGTCGTCTTCCAGGCGCACCGGATGGACAAAGCCGCCGTCACCGCCCGGATTCTCCAGGCGCAGGGCCGGGGCAGGACCATCGTCTTCGCCCGCACCAAGCGCACCGCGGCCGATGTGGCCACGGACCTGGCCGGGCGCGGTTTCGCGGTCGGGTCGGTGCACGGCGACATGGGCCAGCCTGCGCGCGAGAAGTCGCTCGCGGCGTTCCGCGACGGCACGATCGACATCCTCGTGGCAACCGACGTCGCCGCCCGCGGCATCGACATCGACGACGTCACGCACGTCATCAACTACCAGACCCCGGACGATCCGATGACCTACGTCCACCGCATCGGCCGCACGGGCCGAGCCGGGCACTCCGGCACCGCGGTGACCCTCGTGGGCTACGACGAACTGCCGAAGTGGAAGTTGATCGACGAGGAGCTCGGCCTCGGCACCCCGGAGCCGCCGCAGTGGTTCTCCACTTCCCCCGAGCTCTTCGGCGCGCTGTCCATTCCCGAGGGCGCCCAGGAATCGGTGGGCAAGCCGCGCCGGGTGTTCGGCGGCGCGGCCGCCGCGGTCCGGAGCCGTGCTCCGCGCCCTGCCCGGGGAAAGTCCCGCCACTGATGGCCCGGCCGCTGCGCAGAACCCGCGGCGACCTCGTCGCCACCGCCGCCGTCACGGCAGTCTCCCTCGCCGCGGTCGCCGGGGTGTGGCTCACCTCGCCGATCCGGGGCTCCGAGCTCACCCCCGCGGCCGGCGAGTTCACCGCCGCCCCGGTCCTGGACACCGTGCCGGATTCACTCAGCCCCGCCTGGTCGCTTGACGACGCACCCCTGCCCGGCGTCCACCGCCCCGTCATCGTCGACGGTCTCGTGGTCACCTACGCCGACCGCACCGTCACCGCCTCCGATCCGGCGGGGGAAACGGTGTGGACCTACCGCCGCGACCTCGATCTGTGCTCCCTGGGCGCGGCGTGGGGGCGGGTGGTCACCACCTGGCGGGCGGCGAACGGGTGCGGCGATGTCGTCTCGCTCGACGCCGACTCAGGCCAATACACGGCAACCCGGAGTTCGATTTCCCCGGACGAGGTGGTGGCCGTCGCCTCCAACGACCGGATCGGCACGGTCGGCGCTGAACGGCTGGAGCTGTGGCGCTCCGATCTGGTGCGTACCGTCGAATACGGCGAAGTGGAGGGCGTGCAGGAACCGCATCTGCAGCCGCACCCGGGCTGCCGCATCACCTCGGCGCTCACCCGCACGGAGCACCTCGCGGTCACGGAAGTCTGCCCGGACGGGCAGGGCACCTGGCTCCGGTTCCAGGAAACCACCCCCGAGGAGTCCCGCAGCCCCGAGGTCCTCGCGGACGTGGAGCTGTCCGGTCCGGGGGCCCGCCTCGTGGCCGTCAGCCAGGCAGCGGCCGCGGTGTACGATGACGGCGAACTGGTCACCTATCTGGCCGACGGCCGGGAAGCGGGGCGTGTGACGGTTCCCGCGGCCTCCGGCGACGGCGACGGCCGCACCCTCCCTTTCGCGCCGGTCACCGCAGATCTTCCGCACCACGTGTCGTTCTTCGACGGCGAGCGCCTCTACCTCCTCGGCCCGGACGACCTGGAGGTCCGGCAGGTGGTCGAGGACGCCGCAGGAACCGGCGTGGCCGTCGGGGGGCGGCTGCTCGCGCCCACGAGCGAGGGAATCGCGGTGGTCGACTGGGACACCGGGGAAACGGAGAAAACCATCCCGGTCGACCGCGGGGGCTACGACGGGATGGTGACGCTGGGGGTGGCGGGGGCGACGGTCGTGGAGAAACGCGGCGGCCAGACCGTCGGGCTAACCTAGGAGCGGTAGGTTTCCTCCGCCCACTCGAAGGCGCGGCGGTTGAACAGCAGCGCCAGCGCCGCGACCGCGGAGACCGCGGTGGCCACGCCCATGGCCCAAGCACCGCCGGTGAACATGAAGTAGGCGACGCCCAGCAGAATGATCTCCAGGAGCACGATCGGGCCACGCCCCCACTTGTGCCCGCGGATCATGGAGACGGCGCCGACGGCCACGGTTCCGAAGATGATCGCCATGAAGACGGCCGTCCCGGTGCCGACCCAGGCGATGTTCGCGCTGTCGGACACCAGGGAACGCTCTTCCGCGCCGGTGATGTCACGGAACACCAGGAAACCGGCGAAGGCAAAGGCGATCACCGATTGCGCGATGGCGATGAGGCCTGCCCACCGGATCTGGGCGGGCGGCTGGGGGCGGGGATTCACGTCGGTCACGGCTCATGAGTCTATACGGGAGGGTTTGCTGTTCATCTTGGCCTGCGAGACGGAGGGCGACCTCCTCGCAGGAGCTCCAGGAGATTTTGCGTTTGGAGCAGTGCCGTGTATCAGGGGAAATGGCTGTTTCGGCAGGTCACAGGCTTTGATGAAAAGAACACAAACAGTGACACAGGACACTTTACAAGGTTAACATTGCATACAATCATGTGAGTTCACTCACAAATCAAGGTTTACCTCTAGCGCACTCCGTGTTCACGTGTCATTATCTTCAAGTAGCAAAAACGACCGGCAAATTAAGCGGTCCTTAACCCCGAGCCATCAGAGGGTTAACGCCACGTGAACCGAGGTAAGGGCTTACAGAGCCCCGGCCCGACACCGTAGCGCCTGCACTTTTCTTCGAAGGTCGAGTTCACCGGCCTCATCTGGTGCGCATTTCTACGCCCGCGCTTCATTTCACTTATTAAGGAGACTTACCCATGTCTGATTGGCGCCACGAAGCAATCTGCCGCGACGAGGATCCGGAACTCTTCTTCCCCGTCGGCAACTCCGGCCCTGCCCTCACCCAGATCGCCAAGGCCAAGATCGTCTGCAACCGCTGCCCCGTCACCTCCCAGTGCCTCAAGTGGGCCCTCGAAACCGGCCAGGACGCCGGCGTCTGGGGCGGCATGTCCGAGGACGAGCGACGCGCCCTCAAGCGCCGCAACTCCCGTGGCCGCGGCCGCACCCGCGTCGCAGTTTAGAACGGTCGGATCAGACCCAATTTTCTCGCCGGCGGGCACGAGCGCTACAGTTGACGGAAGTTTACAACCACCTCACCCAAGGAGAATCACATGAGCAAGCGTGGTAGCAAGCGTCGTGCCCGTCGCAAGAAGAGCGCGAACCACGGTAAGCGCCCGAACTCCTAAATCAGGAGCATGAAGCGGCGAAAAGACCGCCGACCGAGCACATGCCCGGTCGGCGGTTTTTTCTGCCCTGCACCCGCCTAACCCTGGAAGCGGGTCACCCTGATCTGCATGGAGATCCGCTGGCGCAGGCTCGCCGGTGCCGCGGCCTCCGCGGTGCAGCAGCGCTGCAGGATCGCCCGGATCTCACGCTCCGACTCCAGCCGGCCGTAGCATGTGGGGCACTCGGCGATGGAGTCCAACAGCGCGCGCGCCTGCTCCGGGGAAGTGCCGGGGTCCAGGAGCGTGCAGAGCTGGGCCTGAATCTCGTCGCAGCTGTATCCGCAGGTTTCCTTCACTTCTTGCTCTCTTCCCGGGTAGTGATGTCCATGTCGGGGTGGTTGAGACCGATCCCCTGTTCATGTGCCACCCCTTTCAACAACTGGCGCAGCTGTTTTCTTCCCCGGTGCAGGCGGCTCATCACCGTGCCGATGGGAGTGCCCATGATTTCGGCTATCTCCTTGTAGGCCAGGCCCTCGACGTCCGCGTAGTAGACGACCATGCGGTAGTCCTCGGACAACTGGTTCATGGCCTCGGCGATCTTGCCGTCCGGCATGTTCTTCAGCGCGGCGACCTCAGCCGATTCCAGCCCCGTGGAGTCGTGCGAACTGGTGGTGTACAGCTGGTAGTCGCTGATCACCTCGGTCGGCGCCTGCACGGGTTGACGCTGGCGCTTCCGGTAGACGTTGATGTAGGTGTTCGTCATGATCCGGTACAGCCAGGCCTTGAGGTTGGTCCCCGGCCGGTAGGAATCGAAGGCCTTGAACGCTTTAAGGTAGGTCTCCTGCACAAGATCCTCTGCGTCAGCGGGGTTGCGCGTCATGCGCAGGGCACCGCCGTAGAGCTGGTCGAGCAGGGGCAGTGCCTCCTCCTCGAAACGGGAGGCGAGCTCGATGTCCGACATCGGCACCTTTCCTTGTGGTCCGGATCAATTCCGGTCCATTGTAGATGAGTGAGCCGACGACCTTCCGCCCCGACCAACGCTGTGCGCGTGCTTCTCGACGCCGCGGTCCCCCACCAGCTCCACCGCTTCGACCCGGGCCGCGACCACTTCGGCGACCACGCCGCCGCGGCACTGGACGTTCCCCCGGAGCTGATACTGAAAACCCTGGTGGTGGACACAGGCCGCGGGCTGGCCGTGTGCTGTGTTCCGGTGTCCGGCCGCCTGTCGCTGAAGAAGGCGGCCGCGGCCCTGGAAGTGCGCTCGGTGACGATGGCCGATCCTGCCAAGGCTCGACGCGCCACCGGGTATGTCCCGGGAGGCATCTCCCCGCTGGGCCAGAAGACGGCGCTGCGCACGGTGATTGACGCGGGCGTCGAGAAACAGCCCGTGGTGTACGTCTCCGGCGGGCGCCGGGGACTGGACATCGCACTGCCCCCGCTCCAGTTGGCGCGGCTGACGTCCGCTCAGTTCTCGGATATCAGCTCGGGGTAGTCGTTGCGCACGTTGCCGACGGACCTGTCCGCGGGACGGACGGTGAGGTGTTCGAGGTAATCCAACGGCGTGGGGTGGAGCAGCTCCGCGGCCTGTTCGGGCGTACCCGTCGTCCACTGTTCGATCTCCTCCTCTGCGAGGAAACGCGGCAACCGGTCGTGCAGCCAGGCCAGGGGGCCGGCGGAATCGGTGGTGACGATCGTCGCAGACAACCGGCCGAGCCCCGTCGCCCAGAGCGCCGCGGCCCACATGATCCGCCCCTCCCCCAGGCTGACGAAGTGCGGCACCTTGCCGCCGCCGTCGTCGTGCCACTCGTAGTAGCCGTCCATGGGGATGAGGCCGCGCTGATGCTTGAAGGCGTCCCGGAAACTCGGCTTGGTCGCGATGGTCTCCCCTCGGGCGTTGAACAGCGGCGGACCCGAGTCGTCCTTCTTCCAGTGCGGCAGCAGCCCCCACCGGGCAGGTTCGACGCGGGCCACGGGGCCGTCGATACGCACCACGGGCACGATCTGCGTCGGCGCAATGTTGTAGCGGGGCCCGGGAGTGCCCTGCGGCGCATGGACTTCGGAGACCCCGGGCAGGCCTCCGACATGGGCGAGCAGGGACTCGTCGGTGGTGAAGAGAACGAAACGTCCACACATAGGATCTATTATGGACGACATGACCGCCCTCTGGCCCGCGCCCACTACTCACGGACCCATCCGGTGGACCCAGCACATCCCCGGCTCCAAGTCGATAACCAACCGTGCCTACATCCTCGCCGCTCTCGCCGACTACCCGTCGGTGATCGAGAACGCGCTGCATTCCCGCGACACCGCCCTCATGGCGGACGCGCTGCGCGCCCTCGGCGTGGGAGTCCGGGAGGTCGGCGGGGAGGTCCACATTGAACCCGGGCCGCTGCACGGCGGCAAGGTCGAGTGCGGCCTGGCCGGCACCGTGATGCGTTTCGTCCCGCCCGTCGCCGCCCTGGCCGACGGCACCGTCGTCTTCGACGGCGACCCCCAGGCCAGGACCAGGCCCATGAACACCATCCTCGACGCCCTGCGCGCTCTCGAGGTGCAGGTCGAGGGCGACACCCTCCCCTTCACGGTCGAAGGCGACGGGGCGCCGGCGGGCGGCGCCGTGGAGATCGACGCATCCGGCTCCTCCCAGTTCGTCTCCGGTCTGCTGCTGGCCGCGCCCCGCTTCACCAAGGGCATCACGGTCCACCACACCGGCGGCAAGCTGCCGAGCATGCCGCACATCGAGATGACCGTGGCCATGCTCCGGCTCGCCGGGGTGAAGGTCGACTGCTCCGAGAACATATGGAAGGTTCATCCCGGCCCGATCAAGGGCAGAACCTGGCAGATCGAGCCCGACCTCTCCAACGCCACCCCCTTTCTCGCCGCGGCCGCCGTCACCGGAGGAACCGTCCGCATCCCCCACTGGCCGCTGGACACCACCCAGCCGGGGGACGTCATCCGCGACATTCTCGAGCGCATGGGCTGCGACGTCGAGATCATCGCCGCCGACTCCGGCCCCGGTTATGACCTGCAGGTCACCGGGCCTTCGAACTGCCGGCTGGAGGGCATCCAACTCGACATGTCCGACATCGGCGAACTCACCCCGACCGTCGCCGCGCTGGCGGCACTCGCGGCGACCTCCTCCGAACTGACGGGCATCGCCCACCTCCGCGGCCACGAAACCGACCGGCTCGCCGCACTGAGCGCGGAGATCAACCGGCTCGGCGGCCGGTGCGAGGAACTCCACGACGGCCTCCGTATCACCCCCGCCGATCTCCACGGCGGCGTCTGGCACTCTTACGCCGATCACCGCATGGCCACCGCCGGCGCCATCATCGGCCTGCTCGTCCCCGGTGTGGAGGTCGAGGACATCCAGACCACCTCCAAGACCCTGCCCGGCTTCGAGACCATGTGGGAGGACATGGTCCGTGGGTGCTGAGCATGAGTAAACGACACTGGGACGAATCCGATATCCGCATCCGCCCCAACCGCAAGGGGACCCGCCCCCGCACCAAGGACCGCCCGTCGCATGACGACGCCGAGTTCGGCATGGTCGTCACCAAGGACCGCGGCCGCTGGGGCGTGGTCCTCGACGGCCGCGAGGAACCGATCGTGACGATGCGCGCCCGGGAGATGGGCCGCACCGCCGTCGAGGTGGGCGACCGCGTCGGCCTGGTCGGCGACACCTCCGGCCGGGAGGGCACCCTGGCGCGCATCGTGAAGCTCGAGGAGCGCACCTCGGTCCTCCGGCGCACCGCCGACGACACCGACCCCTTCGAGCGCATCGTCGTCGCCAACGCCGACCAGCTGCTCATCGTCACCGCCGTGGCGGACCCCCCGCCGCGTTCGGGTTTCGTCGAGCGCGCCCTCATCGCGGCGTTCGTGGGCAACGTCCACCCGATCCTCTGCCTGACCAAGTCCGACCTCACCGACCCCGCCCCCTTTGCGGCGGAGTTCGAGGACCTCGACGTCACCGTCGTCTACGCCGGCGTCGACGACCCCGTCGACGAACTCCGCGACATGCTGGAGGGCAAGGTCACCGCCCTGGTCGGTCATTCCGGCGTGGGCAAGTCCACCCTGGTCAACCGTCTGGTCCCGGATGCGCACCGCGAGACCGGCGTGGTCTCCGGCGTGGGCAAGGGGCGGCACACCTCCACCCAGTCGGTGGCGCTCCGGTTGCCCGGGGGCGGCTGGATCGTCGACACCCCCGGCATCCGCTCCTTCGGCCTGGCGCATGTCGACGCGGACACCGTCATCGGGGTCTTCGAGGATCTGGCAGCCGCCGTGGAGAACTGCCCGCGGGGCTGCACCCACCTCGGTCCGCCGGCCGACCCGGAGTGCGCGCTCGACAACTTCGACCCCGACACGGCCTCGGCACGGCGACGCGACGCGGTGCGCAAGCTGCTCGAGGCACTCAGCTCCAACAACGAGTGGGAGATGTAGGGACTGCCGGATCAGTGATCTCCGGGAGCCTGCACCCGCAAGCGGAAAAATACCCCGGGAACCTGCCGTGGCAGGTTAACGGGGTATTTCTTTACCTCTATGTGGCCGGAAGGTGTCCTACACCGCCTTCTGCGGCTCCGCGGCGACAACCTTGCTGCGCCACTCCGGGGTGCGGCCGGTGAAGTTGAGCATGGCTTCCTTCACGGAGGGGCGCAGCTTAGCCAGGAGGCCCAGGCCGGTGCGCAGGCCGGCCCGCTCGCCGGACTCGTTCTCGCCGACCCAGACCTTGGACTCGACCTCCGGGTACTTGGTGAAGGCCGCGTTGGAGCGGACCTCCGGGGCATTGTCGCGGTCGGCCGCCAGGTACTTGTTCGGCAGGGAGAGCTTCAGCAGGGTGCGCTGCACCTTGACCAGCTGCGCAGGGAAGGAGTCGGTGTTGTACGGCAGGTCGAACTCCTCGCAGATCGCCTGGACGCGCTCACCGATGTGCGACAGCCGGTTGGAGGGCATGTCCGGGTAGAGGTGGTGCTCGATCTGGTAGTTGAGGTTGCCCGACAGGATCGTGAGGATCTTGCCTCCGCGGAAGTTGGCGGATCCGAGCATCTGGCGGAGGTACCACTCGTCGCGGGTCTCGTTTTTCCACTGTTCCTTGGTGAAGGTCTCCGCTTCGTCCGGGAAGTGGCCGCAGAAGATCACCGCGTAGGCCCACACGGAGCGGGCGAAGTTGGCGGTGGCGTTGGCGGAGACGGTGTGGAAGAAGTTCGGGCCCGACAGCGCGGGGAACAGGATGTAGTCGCGCAGCATCTGGGTGCCCGCCTTGCGGGTGGTCTCCCAGAACTTCGGCGCGGTCTCCTTCCACGTGGCCTTGCCTGCGGCGACCTTGCCCAGCTCGACGTCGTAGTAGCCCACAGCCCACTGGAACAGCGTCGCCAGAGCGAGGTTGATCACCGGCTGGAAGCTGTGCATCGCGGCCCACTTGCGGTCGCGGGTGACGCGCAGGACGCCGTATCCGACGTCGGTGTCCATGCCCAGGATGTTGGTGTACTTGTGGTGGGCGAAGTTGTGGGTGTGCATCCACTGGGAGGAGGGGCAGACGTTGTCCCATTCCCAGGTGGTGGAGTGGATCTCCGGGTCGTTCATCCAGTCCCACTGGCCGTGCATGACGTTGTGGCCGATCTCGAGGTTCTCGAGGATCTTGGACAGGGAGAGCAGCGTCACGCCCGCCAGCCAGAACGGCTTCCGGCCGGAAAAGAGCAGCGCGCCGCGGCCCGCGATCTCCATGTAACGCTGGGTGCGGATCAGGCCCTTGATGTAGCGGACGTCCTTCTCGCCGAGGTCAGCCTCGAACTCCTCCTTGATGGCGTCGAGACGGCGGCCGATCTCGCGGATGTCTTCGTCGGTGAGGTGGGAGTATGCCTTGATGTTGTCGATGGCCATGTGCGCCTCCTAGGCGTCGATCGTGATGTCGCCGGCGGCGACGCCGACACAGGTGCGGATACGGGAACCTGGTTCCCTGGTGTCGCCGGTGCGCAGATCGTGGACGTGTCCGTCGACGAGCTCGCGCACGCAGGTCTGGCAGATACCCATGCGGCAGCCGAAGGGCATCTGCACGCCCGCTGCTTCACCGGCCTCGAGGATGGTGGTCGCGCCGTCGGCGGCCGTCTGGATGCCGCGGCGGGCGAAGGTGATGGTGCCGCCCTTGGCGTCGGAGGCCCGCTCGAGGGTGAAACGCTCGACGCGGATCTCGATGTCGTTGTCGCTGGCCCAGGTCTCGAGCTCATCGAGCATGGTGGCCGGGCCGCAGGCGTAGACGACGCGCTCGCGGTAGTCGGGGACCAGCTCCTCCAGCACCGCCGGAGAGACCCTGCCCTGCTCGGAGGTGACCTGGATGTGCGCGTCGAAGTCCTCGAGGACGTCCTCGAAGATGAGGTCGGAGCGGTTGCGGACGGAATGGACGACCTTGATGTCCGTGACCTGGCGGCGGTCGACGAGCGTGCGCAGCATGGCCACCACCGGGGTGACGCCGGAACCGGCCGTGACGAAGAGCAGCTTCTCCGGGACCGGATCGGTGAGGTGGAAATCGCCGGCGGGCGCGGCCAGGCGCACATTGATGCCGGGCTGGGCCGTGCCGACCAGGTGGTTGGACAACCTGCCCTTCTCCACCGCGCGGATGGTGATGGCGAAGAGCCCGTCCCGCGTGTCGGGGGCGTTGGTCAGCGAGTAACTGCGCCAGGTGTAGCGGCCGTCAACCCGCAGGCCGATGCCGATGTACTGGCCGGCCTTGAAGTTCACCGGAACACCCCAACCGGGGCGGATGACCAGGTGGATGGTGTCGTCCGGGAAGCGTTCGACACGCTCGATCTTGCCCCGCAGTTCACGCTTGGACCACAGCGGGTTTGCCAGGACGGTGTAGTCGTCCGGCAGCAGCGGCGTGGTGAAACGGCGCAGAACGTTGCGGAAGCGTGCGAGTCCGTCGGGTGATTCGGTCATCGACCCCTCCTCAGAAGGAATAGCATTGTTTACGAGCGCGTAGCTTACGTCAACGTAACCTACTTGTCCATCACCCCGCCGGGACTTCCTCAGAGAAGTTCGACGAGGAACGGCAGTTCAGTCGGATCATAGAAGGCCATGAAGTTGTCCTGTGCATCGCCGACGGCAAGTTCCGCGTCCTCGTCGCCGAGGTCAGCGGCGTCGACGGCGTCGATGGCCGCCCGGGTGGCCGCCTCCGACTCCGCCACGTCAATGTGGATCGCAGCGATGTCCGCCAGAGAGATCTGGGCCGGCGACAGAGCGACCACGGACTCGCCGTTCTCCGGCGCGAGCGTCACCGCAGCGTCGTCCACGTCGACAGAGACGACCACCCGCCGATACGGGAAAGTCTCCTCATCACCGACGGCCAGCAGCCGGAGGGAGGCCTCGGCGGCGTCGAGGAAAGCGGCGTAACCGATCTCGTCCTCGTCGCCGGCGGTGTAGAACTCCACCAGCGCGGGAGTGGCGGCGAAGCCCCAGCCCGACCGGGCCGTCATTGTCCCGGTTTCGTTGAGGCCGGTCAGCATGGCGAAGGTGGCGGGCAGGTAGACGCGCACCTAGAACTCGCCCTCGATGTCGAAGATCGCGCAGATCTCGATGACCGCCCGGTCGAACACCTGGTACAGCACACCGACCAGACCCGCCTCGACCGCGCCGCGGACGTTGAGGATCGAGTCGTCGACGAGCACGCAGTCGTTGACCGTCAGCTCAATCGCCTCGGCGGCCGCGGCGAAGGCCGCCGGCTCGGGCTTCTCGGCGCCGATCTCACCGGAGAGCAGCACAGCATCCACGATGCCGCGGTACTCCCACTCGCGGATCTCCTCCGCGGCGGGGCCGCCCGGGTTATTCGAGAGGATGGCGGTGGCGACACCGTTCGCCTTCGCGGCGGCGAAGAGATCTTTCCACCGGCGCTGTTCTTCCTCCGGTCCGTCCAATACTCCGACAAAGTCGACGATCAATCCGCGCACTCGCTGCTCCCTCACATGTGTTTTCGCTGTCTGCGTGCCACAATGATACCCAGCCCACCCGCGTCTGCCCCTAGAGACCTCTCAGGAGCAGCCATGTTGTCCCCCGTACCCGGTCTGACGCACCTCAAGGTGCTCACTCCCGGGCCGCCGCGCGCCGGCGCCACCCCTCCGTCACCCCCGCCGCCCCCCGATGGATCCCAGCGCCGGGCGGAGGCGCTGGTGCGCATCGCACTGGAGGCCGCTTTCGGCATGCGGCCCCTCCCCCAGCTCAAGCCCGCGCAGTTCGCGGCGCCGGTGCGCCTGCACGCGTCCGCACGGCAACGTCAGGGCATCCGCGGCCCCGTCCGGGTGGACACCCTCCATCTGCGGCCGGGCGGAGAGATGTTCGGCACCGCCGTCTCCGCCGGCCGGGCACACGCCTTCACTGCCCGCATGGCCGGGCGGCGCCTGGTCAGCTTCCGCGTGCTCTGACGGATCAGGCCTCGGAGACCTGCGGCGCAGGCTGCGGCTCGAACTGCTTGCGCAGCAGGAACAGCTGGCGGACCGTCTCCTCCTTGATGGCGTCCTTCATGGCGTTGAACATGTCGCCGCCCTCCTTCTGGTACTCGACCAGCGGATCTCGCTGCGCCATTGCGCGCAGGCCGATGCCCTCCTTGAGGTAGTCCATCTCGTAGAGGTGCTCGCGCCATTTGGTGTCGATGACCGGCAGGATCACCATGCGCTCGATGTTGCGCATCTGGGCCTCGCCGCCGATGGCAGAGACGTTCTCCTCCAGCCGGTCGTACTCGCGGTTGGCGTCCGCGAGCAGAGCCTCGCGGAGTTGATCGGCGGTGAGCTCTCCCGGGGCGCCGTACTCCGAGCCGTCGACCAGCTCCTGCCACGTGAAGCCCGGGCCGTAGAGGGAATCGAGAGCGTTCCACAGGGAATCGAGGTCCCAGTCCTCGACGTAACCGACGGCGGTGGCGCCGTCGACGTAGGCCGAGACGGTCTCGTTGACCATGTTGCGGATGTGCTTGCTGATGTCCTTGGCCTCGAGAATCTCGCGGCGCTCGGCGTAGATCACCTTGCGCTGCTCGTTGAGCACCTCGTCGTATTTGAGGACGTTCTTGCGCATCTCGAAGTTCTGGTTCTCCACCTGCGCCTGCGCGCCCTTGATGGAGTTGGTGACCATCTTCGCCTCGATGGGGACATCGTCCGGCACGTTGAGCCGGTTCATCATGTTCTCCATCGACTGCCCCACGAAACGGACCATGAGTTCATCCCGCATGGACAGGTAGAAACGGGTCGCGCCCTGGTCGCCCTGACGCCCGGAACGGCCGCGCAGCTGGTTGTCGATGCGGCGGGACTCATGCCGCTCGGTGCCCAGCACGTACAGGCCGCCGGCGGCGCGGGCCTGGTCGCCCAGTTCGTTCGCCCGCTTCCTGGCCTTCGGCAGCTCCTCGTCCCACGCCTTCTGGTAGGCCTCCTCGTCCTCGAAGGGGTCCAGGCCGCGCTCGCGTAGGCGGATGTCGAGGATGACCTCGGGGTTGCCGCCGAGCACGATGTCCGTGCCGCGGCCGGCCATGTTGGTGGACACGGTCACGGCGCCCGGCAGACCCGCCTGGGCGATGATCTGGCCCTCCTGCTCATGGTGCTTGGCATTGAGGACCTTGTGCACAATTCCCCGGCGCTGAAGCAGCTGGGACAGGTACTCCGAGCGCTCCACCGACGTGGTGCCGACGAGGACCGGCTGACCCTTCTCCACCCGCTCGGCGATGTCGTCGGAGACGGCCGCGAACTTGGCCTCCTGGGTCTTGTACACCCGGTCCACGAGATCTTCGCGCTGGTTCGGGCGGTTGGTCGGGATCGGGACGACATCGAGCTTGTAGATCTGGTGGAGCTCGGCGGCCTCGGTCTCGGCGGTGCCGGTCATGCCCGCCAGCTTCTCGTAGAGGCGGAAGTAGTTCTGCAGGGTGACGGTGGCCAGGGTCTGGTTCTCACTCTGGATCTCCACCCCCTCCTTGGCCTCGATCGCCTGGTGCATGCCCTCGTTGTAGCGGCGGCCGCCCAGCACACGGCCGGTGAAGGAGTCGACGATCATGACCTCGCCGTTGCGCACGATGTAGTCCTTGTCGCGCTCGAACAGCTCCTTGGCCTTCAGGGAGTTGTTGAGGTAGATGACCAGGGAAGAGTTCTCGGGGGCGTAGAGGTTACCGATGCCCAGCTGGTCCTCCACGTAGGCGACGCCGTCCTCGAGCACGCCGACGGTGCGCTTGCGCTGATCCACCTCGTAGTGGATCCCCTCCCGCAGGCGGGGCGCCAACTGCGCGAACACGTTGTAGAACTGCGAGGAACCGTCGACGGGGCCGGAGATGATCAGCGGGGTGCGCGCCTCGTCGATGAGGATCGAGTCGACCTCGTCGACGATGGCGTAATGGTGGCCGCGCTGGACCAGGTCGCCGAGGGAGCGCGCCATGTTGTCGCGCAGGTAGTCGAAGCCGAGTTCGTTGTTGGTGCCGTAGGTGATGTCCGCCCGGTAGGCCTCGGCGCGCTGCGCCGGCTGCATCTCGGAGAGGATCACACCCACGGACATCCCCAGGAAACGGTGGATACGGCCCATCATCTCAGCGTCGCGCCTGGCCAGATAGTCGTTGACCGTGACGATGTGCACGCCCTTGCCCTCGAGCGCGTTGAGGTAGGCGGGCAGGACGGAGGTCAGGGTCTTGCCCTCACCGGTCTTCATCTCGGCGACGTTGCCGAAGTGGAGGGCCGCGCCGCCCATCACCTGGACGAGATAGTGCTTCTGCCCCAGCACCCGCCAGGACGCCTCCCGGGCGGTGGCGAAAGCCTCCAGCAGGAGATCGTTGAGGGACTCCCCGTCTGCGAGGCGGGTCTTGAATTCACCGGTCTTGGCCTTGAGTTCCTCATCGCTCAGCGCGGCGTACTCGTCCTCGAGGGCGAGAACGTCCTGCGCGATCTTGTTGAGGCGCTTGACGGTGCGCCCTTCACCGACGCGAAGCAGCCTGGACAGTCCAAACACGTGCAGTCGTCCTTTAGGTTGAATGGAAACTAGTTTCTTCCGCGCCATTGTACGCAACAACGACGACACCGCCGCCCCCGGCAGCACATGATGTGCCTGGGGAGCGGCGGTAGGCGTTAAACCGGCGGAAGATTCCTAGTTCTCTTCGGCGGCGAGAGCGATCAGGCCGTAGTCGAAAGCGTGGCGGCGGTACACCACGGACGGGCGGTTCGTCTCCTCGTTGATGAAGAGGTAGAAATCGTGGCCGACGAGCTCCATCTCCGACAGCGCCTCGTCGACGCTCATCGGGGTGGCGGTGTGCTCCTTGGTGCGGACGACCTGTCCCGGGACGACGTCCTTGACGGAATCCGCATAGGGGTCCGCCTCGTACCGGTCGTCGGCCGCACGGGCCTTCTCCGCCTCCGCGGCGATCTCCGCGGCGACGACACCTGCACCCTGGGGCGCGCGGTGGCCGGAGCGGGAGATGGAGCGGCGGGCCTTGACCTTGCGCAGGGAACGCTCCATCTTGGCCAGAGCGGTTTCCAGTGCAGCGTAGAAGCTGTCCTCCTTGGCCTCGGCGCGGGCCAGGTGGCCCTTTCCGGTAGCCGTGATCTGGATGCGGTCGGACTCCGACTCACGGCGCGGGTTCGGCTCGTGCTGGAGTTCCACGTGGAAGAACGTGAGGGTCGGATCCAGGCGCTCGATCTTGGCGAGCTTCGCGTTGACGCGCTCGGCGAAGTGCTCGGGCACCTCGACGTTCCGCCCCGTGATGGTGACCTGCGCCTCGGGGCTCAGGACATCGGTGTTCTCAGCAGGTGATGTCATCTGCTTCCTCCCTACAATTGGTGGGACAACTCAAGTCACCTCCCATGTTACATCCGGTCATAACCGGGGCGGTGAACCCCCCTGATATTCAGGCGTGGCACATCACCAGCGCGCCGACGACGTCGCAGCCCGCCGCGAAGAGGGTTTCCGAACTGGCGGCGAGGGTGGATCCGGTGGTCGCTACATCGTCCACCAGGAGCACCCGGCCACCGGGCCTGCGACGCAGTTCCAGCGCCCCCGCGAGGTTGCGTCGTCGGCCCTCCACCCCGAGGCCCACCTGGTCCCCCACCGACCGGTCGTGCCGCAGGGCGTCGCACACCTCCAACCCGGTCGCCGCGCACACGTCGGCCACCGGGTCCCCGCCCCGGACGCGTGCCGACGCCGCCCGGGTCGGCGCAGGGACGAGCACGAGGGCGTCAGCAAGCTCGCCGCGCGCCTGCAGATGCGTGACGGAGGCTGCCAGCACCGGGCCGAGCAGCCGGCGGACCGCCAGGTTCCGGCGCTCCTTCATCGAGAGGACCACCCGGCGGTGGGTGCCGGCGTAGGGGCCGAGCGACCAGACCGGCACGTGCGGGTCGACGCGGGTGTGGATACGGCGCGGCGGGTTGCGCAGCGTCTGCCTGCACCGCGGGCACAGATGGGCCCCCGGGGAGGCGCACCCGGCGCAGCGGCGCGGAAGCAGCAGGTCCATCGGCGTCAGTAGGCGACCACGGGTGCGGAACGCACGCCCTGCAGGCCGGAGACCTCACGCCAGAAGACGTTGTCCCCGCCGGTCGTCGGCAGCTGGAGAACCGCGTTCGCGTCAGTGAGGTAGATCATCGACGGCGCCGCGGCGACCGCGACGACCGGGGCCGTGATGTTGCCGGAGGGCAGGGAGGTGACGGCCGAGCCGTCCTGTTCGATGCGCCAGACCGGGGTCTCCGGCGTGGAGGTGCCCACGATGAGCGAGCCGTCCGGCTGCCAGTCCAGGGACAGTGCCGTGCCGCCCAGCTGCGGGGCCAGCTCGCGGACGTTGACGATCCGTTTGTCCGCGGGCCCCACCCGGTTGACTACCCCGACATGGACGCGGCCGTCGATGATCATGGCCACGCGCGCGCCGGACCTGGACAGCCGAAGAACGGAGATGTCGCCCTCCAGCCCGTCAATTTCCGAGGAGTCCACCTCGGAGCGGGTGAACTCGCCGCTCGGCCCGGAGTACACCACCCGGACGACGGTCTCCCCGTCGACGACGACCCACTGATTCTGCGGGTCGACCTCGAAGGTGGGGCGCGACATTGTCTCGGCCCGCAGCGCCTCGCGCAGGCCCTCCTCCAGAGTGCCGGACATGAGCACCGAGCTGTCCGGCCCGGTGCCCTCCTTCCGCACCGCGGCGACGGACCCGGTGGAGGTGATGTCGACCGATTCGATGTCGCGCAGGCTACCCAGCTCCCCGTCCACCGGGGCCACCTGGTTGGATGCGACCCGGCTGACCACACCGTCGGTGAGTGCGTAGAGCGGCACCGTCCTGGACGTGTTGACCAGGGGGTTGAACTCGGCGAAGTCGTCGGTGGTGAGCTGTTCGTACTCCGCGGACAGGGGCACCCCGTCGGCGAGCACCGCGTAGGGCTCGGGGACGTTGGCCACCGCCAGGGTCCACACGAGTTGCGCCGCGAACAGGCGCCTGGCCTCATCGTCCGCGTCGGCGAGGCCGGTGAAATTGTAGGCCCCGTCGACCACGCCTGCGAAGGTGGCCTCCGGAGGCAGAAGGTCGTTGACCGCCGGCGCCAGCGTCGGCGACGGGCCTTCCATCATCAGGGTGATCAGGGCGGTGTCCAATGCCTGGTGGCCTGAGTAGATCCACCGGCGATCACTGATCAGGACGTTGCCCGAGGGGGCGGCGAAAAAGAGGCGCTGCGGCTGGAACTGGTTGCGCAGCTCGGTTCGTTCCAGCACCACGCCCGCGGGCAGCGCGGAGATCCGCCACTGTCCGTTCTCCCGCACCATCTCCACGGTCGCCTCGTAAACGCCGTTCTCCGGCTCGTAGGAACCGCCGGTGGCGATCCGGCCTACCACGGACCCGCGCACGTTGAATGAGCGGCGTTCCGAAGTGGAACCGGGCTGGGTGATCAGGTCGATCCGGTCGACCACCAGGATCGACTCGCTGGGATTCCACTGCTCCTCGGTCTCCGTCGTCAGAAAGGAACGGGCCGACTGGTAGTCCTGCACCGGGTGCGCGGAGGCGGTGTAGAAGTCGCGGAGGAGAAGGTCTGGCTCCTGACCGGGCTGTGGTCCCAGATCTGTCTGCTCGACCACCTGCGGCTCAAAGGAACGCAGCGCCTGCGGTTCAGTGTCGGTGGGCAGGGTCGTGCACGCAGTGAGCAGGCCGACGGCCGCCGCAACCGCGGTCAGGGTGAGGGCAATTCTCATGGCGTCGGTGCCTCCAGTTCCAGGGGGCTCTCGGTGAACATCTGCCGCGGCTCCCGCGGCAGGACCACCCGGAACTGCGAACCTACCCCGATGGTTCCCGCCGCGTCGAGGCGTCCGCCGTGCAACGCCACATCCTCCCGGGCGATGGCCAGCCCCAGCCCCGTCCCGCCGGAGTGGCGGCGGCGGGAGGCGTCGGCGCGCCAGAAACGGTTGAACACCAGCTCCTCCTGCCCCGGTTTGAGTCCCACCCCGTGGTCGGTGACCGTGATTGCCACGGCCTCCTCGTTGGCCGCCAGAACCACGTCGATGGGACTGCCCTCCGAGTGGTCGATGGCGTTGGCGAAGAGGTTGCGCAGCACGCGTTCGATGCGCCGCGGGTCACCGGTGATGAGCACCGGCTCGTCGGGGGTGTGGAACCGGACCTCGACATCCAGCGCGGTCGCCAGGTGCGCGGTCTGCTCCCAGGCGGCGGTGATGCAGGAGCGGACGTCCATACGCGCCTCGGAGAGGTCGGCGACGCCGGCGTCGTGCCGCGAGATCTCCAGGAGGTCGGTGAGCAGCTCCTCGAAGCGGTCGAGCTCGCGGATCATCAGCTCGGAAGCACGCCGGGTGTGGGGTTCGAGGCTGTCCGGGTCGGAGGCGATCAGGTCCGCGGCCATGCGGACCGTGGTCAACGGGGTGCGCAGCTCATGGGACACATCCGAGGTGAACTGACGTTGCAGGTCGCCGTATTCCTCGAGCTGCTGGATCTGGCTGGACAGCTTTTCCGCCATGTCGTTGAAGCTGATGGCCAGGCGCGCCATCTCGTCCTCGCCGTCGACGGCCATGCGTTCGCGCAGATGTCCGGCGGCCAGCCGCTGGGCAATTCTCGACGCCGAGCGGACCGGCGCCGTCACCTGCTGCGTGGCCAGCCAAGCGATGCCCACGAGCAGCACGACCACGACCACGCTCGCCGCGGAGAGAAGGCCGCGCAGGAGCGCCAGGGTCGATTCGTCCGACTCCATGGACATCACCAGGTAGACCTGCAGATCCGGAATGTCCGTGTCCGTGGGCGTGCCGATGACCAGCGCGTTATAGGTGGAACCGTCCGCCCGGCTGACGTTGGCGAACTGGTAGGAGACCTGGTCCTCGGACACGAAGCGCCGCAACTTCTCCGGGATGCGGTACCCCTCCGGCGCGGAGATCACCGACCCCTCCTGGCCTGCGACGACGAGGACCGGCTCGTACACCGCGGCGATGTCCGACTGGGACGTGCGCTGCGTGAGCGACGCCCGCGCCGAGTTGATGCGCACCTGCGCCGTCGACGTCGCCGACGTGGCGTCGATCTGCTGCTCCACCGTCACGCGGGCGCGGTCGATCTCCGAGTTGGCGATGTCCAGCTTCGTATCCACCAGCCGCGAGGTGACGACGGAAATCAGGGACATCCCCAGGATGAACATGACGACCGCGGAGGCGAGGAAAATCGACCCGATGACCCGCACCTGCAGCGAGGTCCGCCAGGTCTCGCTGATGCGGTCGTACACCCGGTGAAAATAGGCCGCCAACTTCTGGACTATGAGCTACTCCCCCATGCCCGTCTTGTAGCCCACGCCCCGGACGGTGAGCACGATCTGCGGATTCTCCGGGTCCTTCTCGATCTTGGCGCGCAACCGCTGCACATGCACGTTGACCAGCCGGGTGTCGGAGGCGTGGCGGTACCCCCACACATTCTCCAGCAGCTCCTCGCGGGTGTGGACCTTCCGCGGCCTCCGCGCCATCTCCAGGAGCAGATCGAACTCGAGCGGGGTGAGCGAGATCTCCTCGTGGCCGCGCTTGACGGTGTGTTCCGGGACGTCGATGGTCAGATCCCCGACCTCGAGGATCTCGTTGGGCGCGGCTTCGGTGCGGCGGAGACGCGCCCGGATGCGGGCGATCAGCTCTTTCGGCTTGAAGGGCTTGGTGATGTAGTCGTCCGCGCCGGTCTCCAGCCCCAGCACCACGTCCACCGTGTCGGTCTTGGCGGTGAGCATGACGATGGGCACGGCGGACTCCAGGCGGATGGCACGGCAGATATCCACGCCGTTCATGCCCGGCAGCATGAGATCAAGCAGGATCAGGTCCGGCTGGTGCTCGCGGAACGCCTGCACGGCTTCATTACCGTCCATGACGGCCACCGGTTCGAACCCCTCCGTCTCGAGGACGAGGGTCAACATGTCGGAGATCGACGGATCGTCGTCGACGACGAGAATCTTTGGCGCCATGGAAAAATCACGTTCCTTCGGTGATCATCTGATTTCTTGCAGGATATCCGCGGGATCGGTGGTGACGAGCCAACGACCCGCCCAGTCCCGTTCAGCGAGCCTCAGATATGCATCATAGGTCCGTTTCTGCAGGCCGGTGTCACGTTCGTAACGATCTCTTTCCCTGCTTGTGTCCTGCGCCTCCCGCGAGAGGGCCCTCTGCGACGCCGTCCCAGGGTCGGTAGCCAGGAGAACCTGCAGGTCCGGGACCGGAAGACCCAGTCTCCCGAACTCCAGATCGTGGACCCAGTCCATGACGGCGTCATCCTGCAGACGCGCCGCCGAATACGCCGCGTTGGAGGCGACGTAGCGGTCGAGCAGGATGATCTCCGCGGAGTCGACGTAGCGCATGAGCTGCTCCCGGGCGCCGTACCGGTCCAGGGCGAACAGGGTGGCCATGGCGTAGACGGAGTCGGTCAGGTCGCCCATCCGCCCGTGCAGCGCCTCGGCGACGAGCTGGGCGGGGACAGAACTGTCGTAGCGCGGGAACGCGAGTACCGCGACGGGGACGCCCGAACTCTCCCTGATCGCGTTGACCAGGGTGTTCTTTCCGGCGCCGTCTATTCCTTCAATTGCGATGATCATCAGTATCGGTGGTGCTCCGGCTCGTAGGGACCTGCGGCATCCACGCCAATGTACCCGGCCCGCTCAGCCTGCAGCGCCGTGAGCCGGCCGCGGGACGCCGGGCACCGGGACACCGGGTGCCGTGCCCGCTAGGAGAGCGCCTCCGTGAAAGCATCCACGTCCTGATCTTCCTCCACGGTCTCCAGCAGTTCGGCCGCAGCCTCGTTCAACGTCTCATCGCCGGAACCGATGAGCGCCCGGATGTAGGGGTACGAATCCGCGACGTCCCCGGCCGAGAACGGCGCGCCGGCCCAGATGGCGGCAATGGTCGCCGCCGCCAGCCCGTTCTTCCGCTCGACCTCGGAGACGTTCGGCTGTTTCAGTACCAGCAGGCAGGCGTCGCGGACCGCCTCGATGATGTCGTCGTCGTCCAGGTCATTGAGTTCGTCGAGGAAATCGATGTTGTCTTCCTCGCCGAAGATTGCCACGTCCCAAGTACTCATTGCTTCCAGGTCCTCTCTGCGTGCCGACGCGCGGGCCCTTTCAGCCCCGCAAACCAGGTCGTTTGCACATGATCTCTGCTATGTTGTTACCGAGTTGTTATCAGGATTTCCATGGAAGGGACAAAGGGCAAGGTGAAAGCCGAAAACCGTCGCGTGTACCTGTTCATCGCCGTCGGCTTGATCGCCGCCGTCGCCATCGGGTACGGAGTCTGGCGCGCGGGCACGCCCTCCACACCTTCCGCCTCTGATATTGCCACGGTCACCACCGAGGTAGCCACAATTTCCGAGTCCGCAGGCCGGATCCAGACCACCACCCCCGCCGAAGACGCGACCGTCTCCCCGGCGCCCGACCCGCAGCTGATCTCCCCCACGGCCCCCGACGACCCCTACCTGGCACCTCACGCCGTGGTGCAGGCCGCCCCCACCAACATCGACCCCACAGTGGTCTACCGGCCCGAGAACGTCATGTCCGCGGAGGCTTCCGCCGAATCCGCCGAGCCCGCGCAACCTGCGACGACGCGGGAGGAGGCGCCGGCCGACGCAGGGACGCCCGCACCGGACGGGACCCCCGCACCGACCACCGCCACGGACAACCCCGCGGCCCCGGCCACCCTTCCCGTCGAAAGCCCCGCACCGACCAGTCCTGCCGACCAGGCGGAATCTACTGAGCCCCTGCAAACGGCTGGGCCTGCGCAAGCTACGGAACCTGCCGAGGCTGGTACGGCCACCGCAGCCACGACAACCGTCGAGCCGGCCGCGCCCGCCACCACGGCGGACAACGCCCCGGATGCCGGCGCAGACCAGCCTGCGGGGCAGGAGGAGCCCCAGGAGCAGCAGGAGGCTGTCGCCCCCGCCCCGGACCCGGAGGTCGAGCAGGCCGCCGTGCCCCAGCAGAAGGCCGGCTGGTGGCCCTTCGGCAACTGGTTCACCTTAGGTTCCTAGGCTGGGTGCTCCCGGCCCCGCGCGTCAGGCCCGGGCGATGAAGAGTTCGCCCGTGGACGCCGACGTGGCGGCGCACGCCGGGTCGCAGGCGGGGATCCACACGGCTTCACCGGGGCTGAGTTCCAGGTCCCCCAGGGTTACCGTCCCGGAGGTGCACAGTGCGATGGAGGGGCCGTCATGGTCGACCAGCAGTTCTTCTCCGGCGGTCAACCGGCTGTGGAGGAGCCGGAACTCGCCGGCGGGGACGACGTATTCGCCGTCGACGGGGGTGACCACCGGATCGCTGAGCGAGGTGAAGTCGAGGATCCGGACGAGTTCCGGGACGTCGACGTACTTGGACGTCAGGCCGCCGCGCAGAACGTTGTCCGAGTTGGCCATGACCTCGACGCCCAGCCCGCTGACGTACGCGTGGAGGTGCCCCGCGTCGAGGTAGAGGGCCTCCCCCGGAGACAGCTGCAGGTGGTTGAGCAGCAGGGCACCGAGCACGCCGATGTCCCCGGGGTAGCGTTCCTGCAGCTCGAGCACCGTCGACAGGACGCCGGAGATCCAGTCCCCGCAGGCGGGCCGGTTCCGGGCGGCGGCGACGACGGCGTCGATAAGCTGCCTGCGCGCGGCCGACGGGATGGTGATCCACGTGGTGAACAGGCCGCGGAGGCTGTCTGTCTCGGCCGCGGGGTCCAGGATCGTCAGGTAGCGGTCGAGTTCGGGGCACGCCAGCACCGCGAAGAGCTCGAGGGTCTGGTCGAGGGGGCGGAAGCCCACCATCGCGTGAAAATCTGTGAGCGCGACGACGAGCTCCGGTTTGTGCCGGGGATCCCGGTAGTTGCGGTTGCCCGCGTTGAGGGGGATGCCGAGCCTGTTCTCCCGCTCGAAGCCTTCTCTGGCCTGTTCAGCCGACGGGTGCGCCTGGAGGGACAGCGGCTCCGCGGCGGCGAGGATCTTGAGCAGGAAAGGCAGGTTGTCGCCGTACTGCCCGTACACGCGACTGCCGAGCGCCGCGACGGGATCCGCGGCAATGATGTCGGTGAGGGCCCGGTCCTGGATGGTCGACGAACCTACTGGATGGGCTCCGAACCACAACTCCGCCTCCGGGCGGGTGGAGGGTGAGGGAAGTCCACGCAGCTCCGGAATGAGGGTGCGCGATCCCCAGGGGTAGCTCCGGAGCGTGCCGGTCAGCTTCTGCATCTAGTTTAGTCCTCCGATGGGGCTTCGGGCAGGTCGTACGCCGTTGCCGCGAGGCCTCGGGTGATGAGTTTCAGTGCGGCGGCCAACGGGCCGGTGCCCGGGGTGTCGCAGTTGACGGCGATGGCACCGGGCAGCGCGGCGGCCACGTCGGGATCCTCTGCCCAGACAACAACCTTCAAGGCTAGCAAATCGACGGGGCCGTCCAGTAACGGATCGTGGAAGATGTTGTGCTCCGGCGCCGGGGGAGGAAGCTCCAGCTCGTCGACGGCGGCGACTCCGGAGGCCATTCCCTTGAGGGACCAGACGACGGACATGAGCTCGGCCACGGCGAATCCCGGCCTGCCGCGCCCGGTGTGGACGACGCGGGCCAGGTCGACGTACTCCCGTAGCTGCCGGCCGGGGTTGACCAGGGAATCCCGCTCGGGGGACAGCTGCTCCAGTTCCTCGTCGACGCAGTCGGCGGTGTCGCTGAGGCGCTGCGCGACCAGATCGGAGTCTTCCTCGAGCAGATCCAGAACGGCGCTCAGGGCGGCGATGGAGCGGGCGGGCGATGCCCCGAAGACGGTGGGCAACGCGGGGACGACGATGGTGTCGTCCGGCGCGTCCTCCAGGATCGGTCCGCGCGGCGGGCCGACCAGGATGGTGGTCGCTCCGCGGCGGTCCGCGCTGATCAGCCCCCGGGAGGTGTCGGGGTCGTCGGCGCGGTCGCCGAGGACGATGACGATGTCCAGGGCGCCGACGTAGCTGGGCAGGGAGTCGGTGATCACCAGCGGCGTGCGCAGCGGGGACCGCATCCGCCCGACGAACCGTGCGGAGGCGTCCGACACCTGGTCCATCGCGACGACCACGACGCTGCGCGGCTGCAGCTGGTGCAGCCCCCGGAGCGAGGGGATGGCCCCCACGACGGCACGGATCTGGGCGCCTTCGTGGGCGACGTCGTAGAACCTGACTGTCTCCCGGTTGTAGGTGGAGCCGTCCAGGTAGGCCTCGAGGGAACTGTTATCCATGCGTTCCAGGATAACTGTCCGTTCGCGCGCACCGGCCGTGTTCGCTACCGGCGGGGCTTCTCAGGCGCGGATGATGGAGAGGATCTCCCCGACCAGGGCGTCAACTTCGGCCCGGGTGGGGGCCTCGACGTTCAGGCGCAGCAACGGCTCCGTGTTGGAGGCGCGGACGTTGAACCAGGCCTCGGTGCCCTTCAGCTCCACGGTGACCCCGTCGAGGCGGTCGACGGACTCGATGCGGTCCGCGAAGGCGTCGAGGACCGCCTGCGTGCTGGCCTTCTGGTCCGTGACGGTGGAGTTGATCTCGCCGGAAGCCTCGTAGCGCTCGTATTCGGCCATCATGCGGCTGAGCGGCTCGCCCTGGCTTCCCAGCGCGGCGAGCACGTGCATCGCGGCGAGGATGCCGGAGTCGGCGTTGAAGAACTCCGTGAAGTAGTAGTGCGCGGAGTGCTCCCCTCCGAAGACCGCACCGGTCTCCGCCATCGTCGATTTGATGAAGGAGTGGCCCACACGCGTGCGCACGGCCGTGCCGCCCTCCTCGGCGATGATCTCCGGCACCGACTTCGAGGTGATGAGGTTGTGGATGATCGTCGCCCCCGCATGCTCCCGCAGGTAACGCTTGGCGACGATCGCGCAGATCGCCGAAGGGCTCACCGGGTCGCCGTTCTCGTCGATGACGAAGCACCGGTCGGCGTCGCCGTCGAAGGCCAGCCCGATGTCGGCGCCCTGCTCGACGGTGAACTTCTGCAGGTCCACCAGGTTCTTCGGGTCCAGGGGGTTCGCCTCGTGGTTGGGGAAGGTGCCGTCCAGCTCGAAGTAGAGGGGCCGGATGTCCAACGGCAGGTCGCGGAACACCTCGGGGACGGTGTGCCCGCCCATGCCGTTGGCGGCGTCGACGGCGACGACCAGCGGGCGGATGGCGCCGAGGTCGACCAGGCCGCGCAGGTATGCGCCGTAGTCGGCGAGGACGTCGCGTTCGGAGGACTCACCCCGCGCACCCTCGTACGCCGGGACGCCGTCCACGAGCATGCCGATGATCTCGGCGAGCCCCGTGTCCTGGCTGACGGGGCGGGCGCCCGCGCGGCACAGCTTGATGCCGTTGTACTGGGCCGGGTTGTGCGAGGCGGTGAACATCGCGCCGGCGCATTCCAGGGTGCCGGCGGCGAAGTAGAGCTGGTCCGTGGAGGTCAGGCCCAGCATGATCACGTCCAGACCCTGCGATGTCACGCCCTCCGCGAAGGCGGCGGCCAGTTCCGGGGAGGAGGGGCGCATGTCGTGCCCGACGGCGACGGTGGTCTCCCCCTCGCCCCGCAGGAGGAAGCCGAAGGCGGCGCCGGTGTCCCGGATGAATTCCGGGGTGATCTCATCGCCGACGACCCCTCGGACGTCGTAAGCCTTGATCACGGAGGACACGTCTTCACGGGTGCGCAGGAATGCCATGGGGGATCGGGTCGCTTTCTACTTGGGGCCCGGGAAATGAGGGCCGGACACTAAGCAGAGGATAGTACCCCGGCACCCTGGGGGCCTCCTCGAAGCGAGGCGGGTTCACTCCCCCGGAGCGTCGTCCTCGACCAGACGGAGGTGGGCCCGGCGGCGCTGCCGTTCATCGTTGAGCCGCTTCGACTGGTGGACCGGATGGATGGAGGTGTCCGGGTCCGCGGGGTCCACCGGGTCGAGCGACGGTCCGTCGGATTCGACGAGCCCGCTGGTGACGCGGCCGGCCTCCCGCACCGCCTCGGCGAGCGCGGTGAGATCCTCGTCGTCGTCGATGTCGATGTGGTTGACCCGCAGCATCTCCCATCCCAGCGGCGCGGTGATCTTCTCCGCGTGGTGGTCGCACAGGTCCCAGCTGTGGGGCTCCGCGGCGGGCGCCAGCGGACCCACCACGGCGGTGGACTCTGCGTAGGCATAGGTCATGGTGGCTACGGCAGGCTTGCCGCAGCCCGGTCGGGAACAACGTCGGAACTGGCTCACAACGACCGAGTCTAAACCCTCCCTTGAGATTCCGGTAGCGCCGCGCGCCGCCCGCCGCCCGCGCACGGCCCGTCCTATGATCGGCACCATGCACACCAGGACTTTCCGCGACCGGCACGGCAGGGGCCTGCGCGGTCCCCTCCTGCCCATGGACGCGCCCCGCTACCGCACCCGCGCGGAGTCCTTCGACGTGGCGGTGCTGGAGGCCTACGCACCGCTCCAGCACTCCTACCCGGAACAGCTGGCGAACCTGGATATCGCGGTGGACACCGTGCCCAGGATGCGCCTGCGCTCCGACATGACCGTCCTGCCCGACGAAATCATCGCCGACGGCCCGGTGCCCCTCGGGCGTCTCATCCCCGCGGGCGTCGACGCCCAGGGGCAGCCCACCCGCGCCCGGCTGGTGCTGTTCCGCATGCCCGTCGAACAGCGCACGGTGACTGCGCAGGAACGCGAGGAACTGTTGGCCATGATCCTCACGTCTCTTGTGGCGCAGTTCCTCAACCTGGACCCGGGGGACATCGACCCGGGTTTCCAGTGGTGAAGGTGGCGCAGGAGACTGCCCCGGAATCCAGAAAGCGGCCCTGAATACAGGGCCGCGGAAATGAGCGGTCAGCCGATCTGCTTCTTCAGCCGTCGGCGTTCACGGTCGGACAGGCCACCCCAGATTCCGAAACGCTCGTCGTGTTCGAGGGCATACTCCAGGCACTCGTCGCGGACCGCGCAGGCCATGCAGATCCGCTTGGCCTCACGGGTGGAGCCGCCCTTCTCCGGGAAGAAGGCCTCCGGATCAGTCTGCGCGCAGAGCGCCTGATCCTGCCATTCCTGTTCCACGGCTCCGAAAAGCTCGTCGAGGCCCATTCCTACCGCCAATCCGGTGATACTGCTCATCCCTCCACGGAGAACGGCGCCGTCAGCCATCTTTTCCACGGTCTCCCCCTTCTCCGCTCGGTGTAATTGCACTGGTGATTCTTCCGAAGCCGCCGTGTGGCGCTTCTAACACTGATGCGATTACACACCTGATCACTAAATGTCGTCAACCGCTACCGACGGGAATTTTCACGAGGCCAGCATTTCCGCAGGACGTAAACAACACCAGCCACACCAGTCACAACCAAAAATCTGCGGGGGTAAACCTCGGGGGCACTACATCTCGTGGGCGAGAAAATTCCTGGCAACAACTGCCAGGTTTATCGGCGTGTCGTCACGCATCCGAGGAAAAACGGACCCCGTTGTCCGGGATGACCACGCCCGGCCAGACACGCATCCCCCCCTGGAGCTCGCACCGGGCGCCGATCTGCGCCCCCTCGCCGATGACGCAGTCGGTGATCCGGGCGTTCGCCCCGATCCTGGCCCCCGACGCGATGATCGAGTTGCGGACGATCGCGCCCGGCTCGATGGTCACCCCGTCGAACACGACGGAGTCGTCGAGCCGGCAGCCGGCGCCGATCTCCGAACCCCGGCCCACCCACGTGCCGCCGACCAGGATGCTTCCCGCCGCGACGCCCGCGGAGGCGTCGATGAGCGCCTCCCCGGTACGGCCCTCCAGCAGAGGTGAATGAGCAATGCCGCGCACCAGGTCGGAGGAACCGCGCACGAAGTCGTCGGGACGGCCCATGTCGCGCCAGTAGGCGTGGTCGACGTGGCCGTACACGCGGCGATCCTGCTCCAGGAGCGCCGGGAAAGTCTCGCGCTCGACGGACACGGCCCTGCCCGCGGGGATCTGCTCGATGAGTTCCCGCCTGAACACGTAGCAACCGGCGTTGATCTGGTCGGTCGGCGGATCCTCGGTCTTCTCCAGGAACTCGAGCACGCGCCCTTCCACGTCCGTGGGCACGCAGCCGAAGGCCCGCGGGTCTGCGACGCGGACCAGATGCATCGTCAGATCGGCGTCCTTGGCCACATGGGTGTCCAGGATGGCGCGCAGGTCGGTTCCGCCGAGGACGTCGCCGTTGAAGACCATGACGGTCTCGTGGCGCAGCCGGTCGTAGACGTTGCGGATGCCGCCGCCGGTGCCCAGCGCCTCCTTCTCGACGACGTACTCGATCTCCAGACCCATCTCGGAACCGTCGCCGAAGTACTCCTCGAAGACCTCCGCCTTGTACGAGGTGCCGAGCACGACGTGGGTGATGCCCGCGGCCTTGATACGCGCCAGCAGGTGCTGGAGGAACGGGTACCCGGCGGTAGGCAGCATCGGCTTCGGGGTGTTCACCGTCAGGGGGCGCAGGCGGGTGCCGCGACCTCCGACGAGGATGACGGCGTCAGTCCGGGAGGGATCGGCCTTGAGATCGGTCACGGTCAGGAGTCCTTTCGGTTGCTGGTTCGGGCCCGGGCGACAGCCATGGCGCTGCGGGCGCTGAGCCCGGCGCGGATCACCAGGCGCAGCGGCGCCTGCCACCAGTGCGGCAGCCGGTCCGCCTGGAAACGATAGGCCGATTCATGGTGGGCGGGCAGCATGGTGTCGGAGTGTTCTCCCGCGACGTGCCCCCGCGCGTGGGTGATGGTGGCCGTCGGGCAGAAGACGTTGTCGTAGCCGGCGCGGGTGAATCTGTCGCCCAGGTCGACGTCCTCCAGGTACATGAAGTAGCGCTCGTCAAAACCGCCCACCGCGTCGAACGCGTCCCAGCGCACCAGAAGGCAGGAGCCGGAGAGCCACCCGGCGAGGCGCTCCGTCGCCATGTCCGCGTCGTCGCGGTAGGCGCGCGTCCAGGGATTTGCCGGCCAGATCTGGCCGAGGAGGGCGTGTCCGATGCCGCTGCCCAGGGTCGGCACCGCACGCGCGGAGGGGTAGACGCTGCCGTCCGGCTCGACAATCCCGGGTCCGACGGCCGCGGCGTCCGGCCAGCGGCGCGCGCAGGCGATCAGCTCGTCGATCGCCCCCTCCCCGAACACCACGTCGGGGTTGCTCAGCACCAGGAACTCCGGGTCGATCTCACCTGCGTCGCGCAGCGGCCGGAGCTGGCGCGCACCCGCGTTCATTCCCGCCCCGTAGCCGAGGTTTCCCCCGGTGGGCAGGAACTCCACGTTGCTGCTTCTCGACGCCGCTTCCTCCGGCACCCCGTCCCGGGAACCGTTGTCGGCGAGGACGACATGCACGCCCTGGGCCGTGGCCGCGGGCAGGCTGTCGAGGAAGGCCGCCAGATGGCGGCCCGGGGAGTACGTCACCGTGATCACGGCGACCGGTGGCGTCTGCGAGTTGGTCACAATGTGGACAGCATAGTGCGGTCGCCCGTCCACGCCCTGGACCGCCACTCCGATGGCCTAGACTAAGTGCCCGTGAGTGACAAGTACCGCCGCGTGCGCGATATCCAGGCAGCACCGCCCGCAGGACCCTCCGTCCGCCAGGCCGGGCCGACGCCGGTCAAGGCCGCCGTCGTGGTGCTGTCCGTGCTGGTGCTGCTGGTCTCCGCCCTGGGGTACTTCTCCGTCGGCCGCCTGGGCAACGACGTCGCCTCCGCCGGCAACCTCGCCCTCGGCGGCGGGCAGGGCATGAAAGGACGCGCCCCGGACGGCGCCACCGATATTCTGCTGGTCGGGTCCGATTCCCGCTCTGATGCGCAGGGCAACCCTCTGTCCGACGAGGAACTCGAGCGGCTGCGCGCCGGCGTGGACGACGGCGAGGAGAACACCGACACCATCATGATCATCCGCGTGCCCAACGACGGTTCCTCCGCCACCGCGGTCTCCATCCCCCGGGACACGTACATCAACGACGATGAGTTCGGGAACATGAAGATCAACGGGGCCTTCGCCTCCCACAAGGTGGCCCGGCGCGACGAGCTCCTCGCAGAGGGCGAGGACGACGAGAAACGCATCGAGAACCTGGCCACCGACGCGGGACGCCAGGGCCTGATCGGCGCGGTCTCCGATCTCACCGGCGTGGAGGTCGACCACTACGCCGAGGTCGGACTCTTCGGCTTCGTTCTGCTCACCGACGCCGTCGGCGGCGTCGACGTGTGTCTCAACAACGACGTCCAGGACGAGTTCTCCGGCGCCGATTTCCATGCCGGGGTGCAGACCCTCGACGGCGCCGAGGCGCTCGCGTTCGTGCGCCAGCGCCACGGCCTGCCGCGCGGCGACCTCGACCGCATCGTCCGCCAGCAGGCGTTCATGGCCTCCCTGGTGAACAAGGTCCTGGCCGCCGGCACCCTGACCAACCCGTCGAAGCTCTCCGACATGGGCACCGCCGTCGAGCGCTCCGTGGTCATCGACGAGAACTGGGACATCATGTCGTTCGCCACCCAGCTGGCCAACCTCGCCGGCGGCAACGTCGTCTTCAACACCATCCCCGTCACCTCCATCGACGGCGTCGGCGACTTCGGTGAATCCATCGTCACCGTCGACGTCCCCACCGTGCACGCGTACATGGACGAGCTGCTGGGCACGAAGGAGCTCCCGGACTCAGAAACGGATCAGGCCCCCACGGAATCTCCCGCCGCACCGCTGCCGGGGATAGACATCACCGTCCTCAACGCCGGCGCGACCGCCGGGCTCGCCGGCGGCGTCGGTGGCTGGCTCACGGAAGAGGGCTACCAGGTCGCCGAGGTGACCAACGCTCTGCCGGGCATCTACTACCAGAGCCAGATCGTCGTCGCCGATGCCGCCGACCCCCGTGCGCTGGAGCTGGCGGAAACACTGGGCGGCATCCCGGTCACCTCCAACGCGGGCCTGGACGCGGGCACCTTCATCGTGGTCACCCACGACGACTGGAACGGTCCGACCGGAGACGCCGCCCTCACCCCCTCCTCCTCCACCGCCCCCTCCCCCGAGGACACCGTGGGCACCCCGGGCGCCGACTTCGGCGAGGCCGAAGTCGCACCCGAGATCGACGCCGGCGGCGACGGGCCGCGCTGCGTGAACTAGACCTGAACTAGACCGCTGCCCTACTCACCCACGTACGCGATCGCGTCGATCTCCACGCTCGCCCCGTAGGGCAGTCGGGACGCCTCGAGGAAGGTGCGCGCCGGCCGCGCCTGCGCGAAGTGCTCCCGGAACTGCTCGTTGGCTTCCTCCCGCAGGGTGATGTCGGTGACGAAGTAGGTCAGCTTCACCAGTTGATCAAGAGTCCCGCCCTCGGAGGCCAGTCGCTCCGTCATCCGCTCGAGCGCCGCCGCGAGGGCCTCCCGGCGTCCGGTGACAGGCTGGTACTCCCCGTCCACGGACAGGGCACCGGAGACGAAGATGAAGTCTCCGGCACGCTTGGCCATCGCGTAGGGGTGGTCGGAGGTCGGCTGCATGACGGGGTCCTTTCAGGAGTTGCGGAAGAGCTGCCCGGTGGCGCTGTTCCCATGCCCGCCCATCCTCCCGGAGTTCCCCGGCCCAGGCCACCAACACCGCCGCGTACCCCCGGAAAGGCCTGACATGAACGGCCGCAGAAGCGGCGTCCCCGGCGCACCACACCGGATCTGCCTACCATGGGGCGGCATGGAGCTCCTCGCACATCTGCTCACCACGGACCCCGCCGCGCCGCGCCTGACCGTCTACAACGAGACGACGGGCGCGCGGCTCGATTTTTCGGCCCAGACACTGGACAACTGGGCCGCGAAGGTCGGCAACATGCTGCTGGAGGAACTCGACCTGGAGTCCGGGTCCGCCATCGTGCTGGATCTGCCGGTGAGCTGGCAGGCAGCGGCCATCGTCCTCGGGGCACTTGCGGCGGATGTCCGGTGGAGTCTCGGACCGGAGGAGGACGCGGACGTGGTGTTCACCTCCCCCTCGTCCTACGCGAACTGGGAGAACTGGAGCGCCGACGTGGTCCTGGTCACCGACGACCCCTTCGGCCGCGGCGTCGTCGAGACAGGCGGATCCCTGCCCGGCGGAGCAATCGACTTCGGCCCGACCGTCCGCTTCTACGGCGACCAGTTCTACGGCCCGGCACCGGCGCTCGTCGACGTCGTGGCCACCTCCGCACCACCGGAGCGCGTCCTCTCCACCGGCTGGACCACCGCCGAGGGCCTGGTCAGGGCGGTGCTCGAACCACTGTCCGCCGGCGGTTCGGCTGTGGTGGTGTCGGGCCTGGTGGATGCGGGACGTCTCGACGCCATCGCGAAGGCGGAGAAGGTGACCGTGCGCCTGTGAAGGCCCGGCCGTTGTGAACCGGGGAGTGATACCTTTTGGTCATGGCAACGGTCACATTCGACAAGGTGTCCATCCGCTACCCGGGAGCCGAGCGTCCCACGGTGCAGGACCTGGACCTGGAGATCAAGGACGGGGAGTTCCTGGTGCTGGTCGGGCCCTCCGGCTGCGGCAAGTCGACCACCCTGCGCGCGCTCGCGGGCCTCGAGGAGGTCGACTCGGGCCACCTGCTCATCGACGGACGGGACGTCACCGGCGTGGAGCCGGGAGACCGGGACATCGCGATGGTCTTCCAGAACTACGCGCTCTACCCGCACCTGTCGGTGGCGAAGAACATGGGCTTCGCCCTGAAGCTGGCGAAGATGCCGGCGAAGCAGATCGATGACCGGGTCAATAACGCCGCGGAGATGCTCGGCCTGCAGGAGTTCCTCGACCGCAAGCCGAAGGACCTCTCCGGCGGCCAGCGCCAGCGCGTGGCCATGGGGCGCGCGATCGTGCGCGACCCGAAGGTCTTCCTCATGGACGAGCCCCTGTCGAACCTGGACGCGAAACTGCGCGTGCAGACCCGCGCGGAGCTCGCCGCCCTCCAGCGCCGCCTAGGCACCACCACCGTCTACGTCACCCACGACCAGGTCGAGGCGATGACGATGGGCGACCGCGTCGCGGTACTCAAGGACGGCATCCTGCAGCAGGTCGCGCCGCCGCGGGAACTCTACGCCGAGCCGGTCAACGAGTTCGTCGCCGGTTTCATAGGTTCCCCCTCAATGAACCTGTTCCCCGGGGAGGGCGTCACGCTCGGCGTGCGCCCGGAGGCGATGCGGGTGCTCCGCGACGCCGACGAGCTCCCCGCCGGGTGGTCGCTCAAGGAGGGCACCGTCGACCTGGTGGAGGAGCTGGGCTCCGAATCCTACGTCTACGCCACGGCGGAGGGCGTGCGGCTGGTGGCCCGGCTGGGCGACCGGGAGGTGCCGGAGCGCGGGGAGCGCCTACTCCTGTCTTTCGACCCGGGGGCGGCGCACCGCTTTGATCCGCAGACCGGCGACCGGCTCTGAGGGGCCCACCCCCGGCATGGGGTGATCCGCAATATTCCGCATGTGGAGGGTTACCTGCGTCACTACATTTGAAGTGACCAAACTTCTGAAAGGTGACCTCCCATGAACGCCTCCCTCTTCAAGCGCAAGCCGGCACGTTCCCTCGCCGCAGTAGCGATCATCAGCACGGTGGCCCTCGCCGGTTGCGCCGACAGCGGCGACAACGGCGACGACACCACCGCGGCCGCCACCCAGACTGCCACTGAAACCCGCGCCACCGACGCCGACGGTGAAGAAGGCCGCGGACCGATCACCTTCGCCATGGGTAAAAACGACACGGACAAGATCATCCCGGTCATCGAGAAGTGGAACGCCGAGAACCCCGACGAGGAGGTCACCCTCCGCGAGCTCGCCGGCGAGGCCGACGCGCAGCGCGAGACCCTCGTCCAGTCCCTGCAGGCCGGCAACGCAGATTACGACGTCATGGCCCTGGACGTCATCTGGACCGCCGACTTCGCCGCGAACCAGTGGCTCGCGCCGCTGGAGGACTCCCTGGAGGTGGACACCTCCGGCCTGCTGGAAGCGACCGTCGACTCCGCCACCTACAACGGCACCCTCTACGCACTGCCGCAGAACACCAACGGCCAGCTGCTCTACCGCAACACCGAGATCATCCCCGAGGCCCCCGAGAACTGGGCCGACCTCGAGGCATCCTGCTCGGATGCCGAAGCGGCCGGCGTGGACTGCCTCACCCTGCAGCTCAAGCAGTACGAGGGCCTGACCGTCAACACCGTCGGCTTCATGGAAGGCTGGGGCGGTTCCGTCCTGGACTCCGACGGCAACGTCACCGTCGACTCCGACGAGGCCAAGGCGGGACTGCAGGCCCTGGTCGACGGATACGAGAACGGCACCATCGCGTCCGCCTCGACCTCCGCCACCGAGGAGGAGACCAACCTCGCGTTCGTCGAGGGCGACACCGCCTACGCCATCAACTGGCCGTACATGTTCACCAACGCCGAGGGCGAGACCTCCGAGGTCGCCGGAAACTTCGAGGTCCAGCCGCTGGTCGGCGAGGACGGCGTCGGCGTGTCCACCCTGGGCGGCTACAACAACGGCATCAACGTGAACTCGGAGAACAAGGCCACCGCGCGCGACTTCATCGAGTTCATCATCAACGAGGAGAACCAGACCTCCTTCGCCGAGCAGTCTTTCCCGCCGGTGCTGGCCTCCATCTACGACGATGAGTCCCTGGTCGAGCAGTACCCGTACCTGCCGGCACTGAAGACCTCCCTGGAGAACGCGGCGCCCCGCCCGGTGTCCCCGTTCTACCCGGCCATCTCCAAGGCCATCCAGGACAACGCCTATGCGGCGCTGACCGACGGCAAGTCCGTCGACGACGCCACCGCGGACATGAAGGCGGCCATCGAGAACGCCTCCAACTAAGTTCCGGAGACAACTCCCGCCGAAAACCTGCCCCCTCGGGCAGGTTTTCTGTGGTTTCGTGGGTGCCACCACCCTTCCCGAAGGAGCAGCACATGCAGAAAAGTGGCAGTCAGGCCCGGTCCGCGGCCTGGCTGATCGCCCCCGCACTGGTCGTCCTGGCCGTGGTCATCGGCTACCCGATCCTGCGCGCGATCTTCCTGTCATTCCAGGCCGACAAGGGGCTCGACCCCGCCACGGGACTGTTCGTCGAGGGCGGTTTCGCTGGTTTCGACAACTACCTGTACTGGCTGACCAATCGCTGTATGTCGCCCTCTGGCGTCGTCAGCACCTGTCCGCCGGGAGTGCTGGCCACCGACTTCTGGCCGTCGGTGCGCATCACCTTGTTCTTCACTGTGGTCACCGTCGCCCTGGAGACAATCCTCGGCATGATCATGGCGCTGATCATGAACCGCGAGTTCCGCGGCCGCGCCCTGGTCCGCGCAGCCGTGCTCATCCCGTGGGCGATCCCGACGGCCGTGACCGCGAAGCTCTGGCAGTTCATCTTCGCCGACCGCGGCATCGTCAACTCCCTGTTCGATCTCGACGTCAGCTGGACAACCGACCCCTGGGCGGCGCGCTCCGCCGTCATCGTCGCCGACGTATGGAAGACCGCCCCCTTCATGGCGCTGCTCATCCTCGCGGGCCTGCAGATGATCCCCAAGGACGTCTACGAGGCCGCGCGCGTCGACGGCGCCTCCCGCTGGCAGCAGTTCTGGTTGATCACCATTCCCCTGGTCAAACCCGCCCTCATGGTCGCCGTGCTGTTCCGCACTCTGGACGCGCTGCGGATGTACGACCTGCCCGTCATCATGATCTCCGCTTCCTCCAACTCCCCCACCGCCACCATCTCCCAGCTGGTGGTCGAGGATATGCGCCAGAACAACTTCAATTCCGCATCCGCCCTGTCCACCCTGATCTTCCTGCTCATCTTCGCGGTCGCATTCATCATGATCCGCTTCCTCGGCGCGGACGTGTCCGGCCAACGGGGTGTGAAGTCGAGGAAGGTGCCTGGAACGAGGCGGCGTCGAGAAGCACAGGAAGAAAAGAAGGAGGTGGCGGCATGAAACGGGCCGCGCTCTGGCACTACGTGGGAGTGCTGTTCATCATGTTCTGGGGGCTCGCACCCTTCTACTGGATGGTCGTCGTCGCGCTGCGGGACAAGGCCCACACCTTCGACACCACCCCCTGGCCCACGAACGTCACCCTGGAGAACTTCCAGGATGCGCTGGCCACCGGGAAGGGCAACGACTTCCTGGGCGCGATCGGTAACTCGCTGCTCATCTCCGTGGCGACGACCTCTCTGGCCGTCGTCGTCGGTGTGTTCACCGCCTACGCTCTGGCGCGTCTCGATTTCCCCGGCAAGGGCCTGGTCACCGGCATCATCCTCGCGGCCTCCATGTTCCCCGGCATTGCGTTGGTCACCCCCCTGTTCCAGCTCTTCGGCGACCTCGGCTGGATCGGCACCTACCGGGCGATGATCATCCCCAACATCTCCTTCGCCCTGCCGTTGACCATCTACACGCTGGTGTCCTTCTTCCGGCAGCTGCCGTGGGAGCTCGAGGAGGCGGCGCGTGTCGACGGCGCGTCACGCGGACAGGCCTTCCGCCTCGTCCTGCTCCCCCTGGCCGCGCCGGCGCTGTTCACCACCGCGATCCTCGCGTTCATCGCCACGTGGAACGAATTCATGCTCGCCCGCCAGCTCTCCACCACCGCCACCGAGCCGGTCACCGTCGCCATCGCCCGCTTCTCGGGGCCGAGCGCGTTCGAGTACCCCTACGCCTCCATCATGGCCGCCGGCGCCCTGGTCACCGTGCCGCTGATCATCATGGTGCTCATCTTCCAGCGTCGCATCGTCTCCGGGCTGACCGCCGGCGGCGTGAAGGCGTGAGCCGGTGACTCCGGCCCCCGGCCCGGAGCCGGACCCCGGCCGGCGCCGCCGCCGGAAGCTCCAGCACGAGACGCTGGTCGGGTTCCTGGGTTTCTTCGCATTCCTCGCCCTCGCGCAGGCGGTGCTCAATGTCTTCTCGCCTGCCCCCGCCCTGTGGCCCGGGGTACTGGCGGCGCTACTGGTCGGACTCACCTGGTGGGCGTGGCGACGGGGTTGACGCTCCCGCGATCGAACACATGAGTCAGCGCCGGAGGTCCCGTGTCGGAGGCCCGGGATAGCTTGTTCCTTGTCGCAGAAAGTTCCGGGGCGCATCGCCCCCGGGACCCCATCCCCCGCCACACCAGGAGCACTCCCATGACCAACCCCGACCCCAACCAGCCCCACATCCAGGGCCAGCCTTTCAACCAGGCCTACGCCCCGGCCCCCGAGCCCGAGCAGAAAAAGAAGAAGAAGTGGCCCTGGATCATCGGCATCGGCGCCGTGCTGGTGCTCTTCGCCAACATCGGCGGCGGCGATTCGGAGGACGAAGCCACCACCGCGGCCGACGACACGGTAGTCGAATCGGCCGAGGCGGCGGAGGCCGTCGAAGCGGTGGAGGCCAACGACGCGGAGGCTGTCCCGGCGGCAGCCCCCGCAGAGGAAGCCTCCCCCGCGGAGGAGCAGCCCGGCGCGTTGATGATCGGCGAGGCCGGCGAAACCGGTGGCATGAACGTCACCGTGGGCAACGCCCGCTTCGCCTCCGACGTGCTGGGCACCTACATCTGCACGGATGTGGCGCTGACGAACAACGCCAACTCCAAGAAGAGCTTCAACCAGTTCGACTTCGAACTGGAGAAGCCGAACGGGGTCGTCTCCAACACAACCTTCACCGGCCTGGACATCAAGAACCTCGAGATCGCCGAGCTCAATCCCGGCGGAACCACCGACGGCACCGTCTGCTTCGACTCCGACGGCACCTCGGGCGAGTACCAGATCGTCTACAAGGGCGGTTTTTTCAACACCCCGCTCACCTGGTCCGCAAATCTTTAGGTGATCAGCCCAATTCCGGGGCAGGAGGAACTATCCTGTGGACTACACAGAAGCTCCCGCCCAAGGAAAAGCCCATGCCTCCGCAGCCTTTCACCACGACTCCGCCCGCTGAAGCTGAGCTACGCGGCGGGTTCGGGTGCACCCGGTGAGGGTGCGCCAGTTCGGGGTCGAGGAGGAACTGCTCCTCATCCACGCAGATACACTGCAGCCGGCGGCCGTGGCGGAGCAGGTGGTCGAGCTTGCTCGACCCAGGGCGTCCGGCGCGCACCAGATCACCCGCGAGTTGAAGCAGGAGCAGGTCGAGGTGGTGTCTCCGCCGCAAACCACCCTCGCCGGCCAGCTGGCGGCCATCCGGACCGGCCGCTCTCTGGCGGGGGAAGCGGCCGCCGAGGCGGGCGCCCGGGTGGTGGCTTTGCCCACCGCCCCGGGCGCCCTCATCCCCCACCTGGTCCCCACGCCACGTTTCCGGCAGATCCGGGACAGTTTCGGGATCACCGCGGTTGAGCAGCTCACCTGCGGTTTCCACGTTCATGTGGAGGTCCGCTCCCGCGACGAAGGGGTGGCTGTCATCGACCGGATCCGCGGTTGGCTGCCCGTGATCCTGGCGCTCAGCGCGAACTCCCCGTTCTGGGGCGGCGTGGACACGGGCTTCGCCTCCTTCCGTTACCAGCTGTGGAACCGGTGGCCGACCGCGGGCCCCACGGAGATTTTCGGCACGGCAGCCAACTACGACCGGTTGAGCGCCGCCCTGTTGGCGACCGGGGTTCCCCTGGACCCCGGCATGCTCTACTTCGACGCCCGCCTCTCCGAGCGCTTCCCCACCGTCGAGGTGCGGGTCGCCGACGTGTGCCTGGCGGCGGAGCACGCGGCGGTGATCGCCGCGCTCATCCGGGCTCTGGTGGACACCGCCGCCGGCGAGTGGCGCACCGGCACCGCGCCCGACGCGACCCCGGGCGATGTGATCCGCACGTGGTCGTGGCTGGCGAGCCGGGACGGTGTCGAAAGGCAGCTCATCGACCCAGCCACCGGACGCCCCGCCCCCTCCGCCGAGGTGGTCGCCGGCCTGCTCGACCATGTCCGCCCCGCGCTGGCCGGGTACGGGGAGGAGGACGCGGTGACGGCAACGGTCGAGTCGATCCTGCGCTCAGGTTCCGGCGAGCGGCGCCAGCGGGAGACTTTCCGGCGGCGCCTCGACATGCACGACGTCGTCGCCGCCGCCCACGAGATCACTCACGGGTAGCCGGCTGCGCGCGGCGCCAGGCGATGCGCAACGCGGAATGCGGGAGGGCCAGGCATTCGCGGAACACGGCGCCGACGATGCCGGGCCAGGCGGTGCGTGCCCCGACGACGTCGGCGGGGATACCCAGGTGCCAAGCCCAGAGGCGGGTGCGCCAGACGTGGAAGTCACTGGTCACCACGGTCCACTTCCGCGTGTCAGGCAGCATGGCCCGGGCGTTCTCCAGGTTCTCGTTCGTGCTGCGGGCGCGGGGTTCCTGCAGGATCGCGTGCTTGTCGACGCCGTGCCCGACCAGCCAGTCCGCCATCGCCCGGGCCTCGCCGTGGCCGGAGACGACGATCGGGGCGGGGACTGGGTCGGGGGCGGCGTCGAGAAGCGGGAGAGCCTTGCGCAGACGGTCCTCGAGGACACGGCTCGGGCGGCCGTGCCGGGTGCGGGCACCGAGAACCAGGATCGGCATGGGGCTCCTAGAGGAAATTCTGCGAGACGGCTCGGGGACGGCTGTTCGGACTAGCCCTCGAGCAGACGCTGGCGCAGGGCCTCGTCCTTGGCCTCGACCTCTGCGGCCATCTTCTGCTGGTAGGCGGCCATCTTCCCGGTCAGGGAGGGATCCCCTGCCCCGAGGATGCGCACGGCCAGCAGGCCGGCGTTCTTCGCGCCGCCGATCGACACCGTAGCGACAGGCACGCCGGCCGGCATCTGCACGATGGACAGCAGGGAATCCAGGCCGTCGAGTTCGGCCAGCGCGCGCGGCACGCCGATGACCGGCAGCGGCGTCGCGGCCGCGACCATCCCCGGCAGGTGCGCTGCCCCGCCGGCGCAGGCGATGATGACCTTGAGGCCTCGCTCGTGGGCGGACTTGGCGTAGGCGAGCATGCGTTCCGGGGTGCGGTGGGCCGACATGACGCCGACCTCGAGCGGCACGCCGAACTCGGCGAGCGCCTCGGCGGCGGGGGCGACGGTGGGCCAGTCCGAATCCGAACCCATGATGATGCCAACGAGAGGTGTCATTTCCATTCTCCTTTAAGCGGTGTAACCGTCGGCCCAGCGGGCGTTGACGAGGTAATCGGCGGCCAGGTTCGCTTCCCGGCGCACGCGGGGAAGCTCATCGCCGGCCAGGTTGACGTGGCCGATCTTTCGGCCCGCACGCCAGGTCTTGCCGTAGAGGTGGATCTTCACGTCGGGAAAGCGCGCCCAGACGTCGGCCATGCGGCGGGCCATGGGCAGCTCGGGGTCCGTGTCGCCGCCGAGGACGTTGGCCATGACGGTGACCGGGGCGGTCTGTTCGACCGAACCCAGCGGGTAGTCCAAAACCGCCCGCAGGTGCTGCTCGAACTGGCTGGTCACGCAGCCGGCCTGGGTCCAGTGGCCGGTGTTGTGCGGGCGCATGGCCAGTTCGTTGACGGCGATGGTGGGCTGGCCGTTCTCGTCGCGGTACTCGAAGAGCTCCACGGCCAGGACGCCGGTGACACCGAGTTCCTCCGCGACGGTCACCGCCAGGTTCCGGGCGCGCTCCGCCAGGTCGGCCGGCAGATCCGGTGCGGGGGCGACGGCTTCGGTGCAGATTCCGTTCGTCTGCACCGATTCCACGACCGGCCAGGGACTGACCTGGCCGGAGGGGCGGCGGGCGACCATGGCGGAAAGTTCGCGCACGAGGGAGACCTTCTTCTCCGCCATGAGGGGGGTGCCGGCGTCGAGCAGTTCCTCCACCAGGGAACCGAGCTCCGCACGGGAGCCGGGGAACCACACCCCCTTGCCGTCGTAACCGCCGCGGCGGGCCTTGAGACAGACGGCCCCGTCGACGGCCTCGAAGAAGGCCTCGGCGTCCTCCACGGATTCGATGGCGGCGAAGGGCGGCACGGGGGCGCCGATCTCCCGCAGGCGCTTACGCATGACCAGTTTGTCCTGCGCGTTGACCAGGGCGTCCGGGCCGGGCTGCACGTTCACGCCCTCGCTGATGAGCTGGCGCAGGTGTTCGGTGGGGACGTGCTCATGGTCGAAGGTGACCACGTCGGCGCCGGTGGCGGCCTCACGCAGAGCGTCGAGATCCTTGTAGTCGCCGAGCACCACATCGGCCGCGACCTGGGCGGCGGAGGAGTCGGGGGCGCCCGCCAGCAGACGGATCGACTGACCGAGCTCGATGGCCTCGGTCTGCATCATGCGGGCCAGCTGGCCGTCGCCGATGACGGCGACCACCGGCATGCCGGGGACGTGGGCGTTCGGGTTTCCGGAGTTACCTGCGGGTTCAGTCACGGGCCTAACTATAGCCAGCGGAGGCCCGGCACCTGTAGTTCCCCGATCCGGCCGCGGTGTCGGGCCGGACCCCGGCTACCAGTAGTTCAGGGATACGGGCGGCAGCGACGACTCGATCATCTGGGTGACCTTCTTCGCCCGCGGCACATCGGGGAAATAGAGGGGGCGGTCGTACCCCTTGATCGCCAGGGTGATTCCGCTGCGGCGGCGTTTCACGGACCGGATGTCCTGGAACGGGATCGAATCGGTGCGGGCGCGCCACGCCCCGGCGCGCACCACGATCCGCCGGTCGGTGACCACGAAGCGCCTGCGGCGCGCTTTGAGCAGCGGGAGCGCGAAGCGCCAGAAAGCCAGGGCCGCCCAGATGAGGACGACCGCGTTGCGCAGCTGGGGGTCCGTCCCCATCCCGGGCTGGTCGAGCCAGCCGATGAGCATCCAGGACAGCCCGGTGACCAGAATGAGTTCGAGCACGGGAAAGGTGAGGGTGCGCATCGGCGACGTGAGGTCGGCGCGCACCACCTCTCCCTGGCCCGGCTGGAACAGTCCCATGCCGCGGGATCTTACCCGTAGCCTCTGGGCTCCTCCTGAAGGGGCGAGGGCGGGCGGGGAGGGTCCGGCCGTCAGTAGCCGGTGTCCGTGCGGCGCAGATGGGTGACGTCGCCGGCGGAGATGAGGTGGCGGGAACCGTCCTGCGCCAGAAGATCGATGCGCCCGTCGGAGGCGACGTCGGCCACGGTGCCGAACAGCTGCCCCGTGGGTGCGTCGACGCGCACGGGTTTGCCGATGGTGATGCACTCGGCGCGGTAGTCGTCCATGAGCGTGCGGTCCCCGGTCGCCCACTGCGCGAGACGCCGGTGGAGCGCCTCCAGCACGGCGACAGCCATCTCCTCGGCGGCGACGTCGACGCTCTGCAGCACGAGCGACGTGGCGTGGGGCACGGGCAGTTCCTCCCGGGTGAGGGAGACGTTGACGCCCAGGCCCACGACGATGCGGGGGTCCTCCGGGAAGCCGGCGGCCTCGACGAGGATGCCGCACAACTTCCGACCGTCCCACAGGACGTCGTTGGGCCATTTCAATTCGGGCCCGACCGCCGGGCCCGACACCGCCCGCACCGCGTCGAGCACCGCCAGACCGGCCGCCAGGGGGATGGTTCCCAGGAGGTCCAGCTCCTCCGCTCCGGGCCGCAGGAGTACGGAGAGGATCGCCTGGGAACCGGGCGGGGCGGTCCAGGGGCGGCCGAGCCTGCCCCGGCCGGCGGACTGGTGGCCGGCGATGAGGGCGGTGAAGGCGGGGGCTGTAACGTCTGCGAGCAGATCTGCGTTAGTGGAGCCAGTGGAGTCCGTCCACCGGACGTCCGTGTAGTGGGGCAGGCGGTGTGCCAGTCGGCGGGATTTTTCGGCGGAGGTCACTCTCGACAGCATAATCTGCGGAATCCGCAACTTCGACACACCGATATTTTTGCCCTTAAAAAGGTTTCACCTGCGGTTTCCCATTAGGTGACGCTCATCACATAGGTTTCGTTGTGGAAACTAGCGCCCACAGGGTCTACTATTCCCAAACATGACCATTTCCTCACCTTTGACGGACCTGTCCGAGCTGACCGACGTCACCACCACTGCCGGCAAACTCGCCGACCTGAAGCGTCGCCGTGCCGAGGCCACCTACCCGATGGGTGAGAAGGCCGTCGAGCGCGTCCACTCCCAGAATCGCCTGACCGCGCGTGAGCGTCTGGACTACCTCCTCGACGAGGGCTCCTTCGTCGAGACCGACATGCTCGCCAAGCACCGCACCACCGACTTCGGCATGGGCAAGAAGCGCCCTTCCACCGACGGCATCGTCACCGGCTGGGGAACCATCGACGGCCGCGAGGTATGCATCTTCTCCCAGGACGGCACCGTCTTCGGCGGCGCGCTGGGCGAGGTGTACGGCGAGAAGATGATCAAGATCATGGACCTGGCCGTCACCACCGGCCGTCCGCTCATCGGCCTGTACGAGGGCGCCGGCGCCCGCATCCAGGACGGCGCCGTGTCCCTCGACATGATCGCCCGCACCTTCTACCAGAACATCCACGCCTCGGGCGTCGTCCCGCAGATCTCCGTGATCATGGGCGCCTCCGCCGGCGGCAACGCCTACTCCCCCGCCCTGACCGACTTCGTCGTCATGGTGGACAAGACCTCCAAGATGTTCGTCACCGGCCCCGACGTGATCAAGACCGTCACCGGCGAAGAAATCACCCAGGAGGAACTCGGCGGCGCCTCCACCCACATGTCCACCGCGGGCAACTCCCATTTCACCGCGCAGACGGACGAGGAAGCCCTGGACTGGGTCCACGACCTGGTCGGTTTCCTGCCCTCCAACAACCGCACCGTCGCCCCGGTCGAGGAGTACTCCGCCGAGGAGGGCGGCGTCGGCGAGAACATCACCGCCGACGACCTCAAGCTGGACGGCATCATCCCGGATTCCGCTACCCAGCCCTACGATGTCCGCGAGGTCATCGAGTGCCTCACCGACGACGGCGAGTACCTGGAGATCCAGGCCGAGCGCGCCGAGAACGTCGTCATCGCCTTCGGCCGCATCGAGGGCCAGTCGGTGGGCTTCATCGCCAACCAGCCGATGGTCTACGCCGGATGCCTCGACATCGACTCCTCCGAGAAGGCCGCCCGCTTCATCCGCACCTGCGACGCATTCAACATCCCCATCGTCCTGCTTGTCGACGTCCCGGGCTTCCTCCCCGGCGCCGGCCAGGAGTACGGCGGCATCCTGCGCCGCGGTGCGAAGCTGCTCTACGCCTACGGCGAGGCCACCGTCCCGAAGATCACCGTGACCATGCGCAAGGCCTACGGCGGCGCATACTGCGTCATGGGCTCCAAGGGCCTCGGCGCGGACGTCAACCTGGCGTGGCCGACCGCCCAGATCGCCGTCATGGGCGCCGCCGGCGCCGTGGGCTTCATCTACCGCAAGGAGCTCAAGGAGGCCTCCGACAAGGGCATCGACGTCATGGAGCTGGCCAAGTCCTTCGAGCGCGAGTACGAGGACCACATGCTCAACCCGTACAAGGCTGCCGAGCGCGGTCTCATCGACGCGGTCATCATGCCGTCCGAGACCCGGGGCATGATCGCCCGCAATCTGCGCCTGTACAAGGACAAGAACGTGTCCCGCCCGGCGCGCAAGCACGGCAACATCCCGCTGTAAACCGCTGTAGACCGCTGACGATCACCCCGGTGCACTTCCCCGCCCGCGTCCCGCATGACGCGGGCGGGGTCTCGCCGTCTAGACTCTAGGACCATGACTTCCACCTCCCCTGATCTCACGACCACCGCCGGAAGGCTGGCCGACCTGCGTGCCCGCCTGGCGGAGGCCGAGGCCCCGGTGGGGACCGACGCCGTCGAGGCGGTCCACGCCTCGGGCCGGGCCACCGCGCGCGAGCGGGTGTTGGCTCTGCTGGACGGGAACTCCTTCGTGGAGACCGACGCCCTGGCCCGCCACCGCTCCAACCAGTTCGGCCTCGACGCCGAGCGCCCCCTCACTGACGGCGTGGTGACCGGTTACGGCACCATCGCCGGTCGCAAGGTGTGCGTGTTCTCCCAGGACGCCACGATCTTCGACGGCGCCCTGGGCGAGATGTACGGCGAGAAGATCATCAAGATCTACGACCTGGCCATCAAGACCGGCGTGCCGATCATCGGGATCCACGAGGGCGCGGGTGCGCGCGTCGCGGAGGGCATCGTCACCCTGTCCATGTACTCCCGGATCCTGGCACGCACCACCACGGCCTCTGGTCTGATCCCGCAGATCGCGATCGTCGCCGGGCACACCGAGGGGCTCCACGCCCTCGCGCCCGTGTTCTCCGACGTGGTGGTCATGGTCGAGGACGGCGGTTCGCTGCACCTCGCCGCCACCGATGTGGTGGAGAAGGTCACCGGCACCGCCGCCACGCCGGAATCGCTGGGCAGCGCCGCCGTCCACGCCACCACGTCCGGCACCGCCCACTTCACCGCGCCCACCGACCTGGATGCCCTGGCACTGGTCAAGGACGTCGTGTCCTACCTCCCGGCGAACAACCGGGCGGAGGCGCCCCGCCCGGAGACCGGGGCCAGCCTGGCGGTCAACTCCACTGACCTCGAGCTGGACTCGCTGATCCCGGATTCGGACGCCCACACCTACGACATGCACGATGTCATCCGCCGTGTCGTCGACGAGGGCGCGCTGCTGGAACTGCAGGCCGGGTACGCCGCCAACATCATCACCGGTTTCGCCCGGGTCGAGGGCCGCTCCGTCGGCGTGGTCGCCAACCAGCCCACGGAGCTGGCCGGCTGCCTCGACTCCCTCTCCGCGGAGAAGGCGGCCCGTTTCATCCGCACCTGCGACGCCTTCAACCTCCCCGTCGTGGAGTTCGTGGACTCCCCCGGTTTCCTGCCCGGCCAGGAAGAGGAGCACGGTGGCGTCCTGCGCCGCGGTGCGAAGCTGGCCTACGCTTACGCCGAGGCCAGCGTGGGCAAGGTCACGGTGATCACCCGCAAGGCCATCGGCCCGTCGTACGTCCTCATGGGCTCGAAGGATCTGGGCGCCGACCTCGTCTTCGCCTGGCCGACCGCCGAGATCGCCGTCACCGAGGCTCCCGCCGCGGTCGCCGCCATCGGCGGAGGCATCGACGAGCAGGCCTACGCAGAGAACTACATCAACCCCTACCTGGCCGCCGAGCGCAGCCTCGTCGACGCGGTCATCGAGCCGTCCACCACCCGCGCCCAGCTCATCGAGGGCCTTCGCCTGCTCGATCGCAAGGTCATCCAGCAGCCGGCGAAGAAACACGGAAACATCCCCCTGTAAGGAGCCGAACGTGACCACCACCACCAAGCCGCTGTTCAGCGTGCTCAAGGGCAACCCCACCCCCACCGAGCTCGCCGCGCTGACCGCCGTGCTCACCGCCCTGACGCAGCAGCGCCCCGCCGAGGAATCCGGCGAGCGCAACATGTGGGGCCGCCCGGAGGACCGCCTCCAGCGGACCACGCTCTACAACCCGAACGCGTTCCGCAACGTCACCTTCTACTGATGCGGATCGTTCTCGCCTCCGCCTCCCCGTCCCGGCGGATGATCCTGAACAACGCCGGGGTGGATCCGCTCGTCCGGCCCGCGGAGGTCGACGAGGACGCTCTCCTGGCGTCGCTGGCCGACGCCCCGCCCGCCCGCCGTGTCGCCGCCCTCGCTGAAGCGAAGGCGCTGGCCGTGGCCGGCGGGTTCCCCGACGACGTGGTCATCGGGGGCGATTCCATGCTGCTTCTCGACGGCCACCTCCAGGGCAAGCCCCTCACCCCGGAGAAGACCGTCGAGCGCTGGCGGGAACAGGCCGGGAAGACCGCCGAGCTGCTGACGGGTCACTGCGTGATCCTCGGCGAGCGGAAGGTTGTGGAGACCACCTCCACCACCGTGCATTTCGCGCAGGCCTCCGAGGCCGACATCGCCGCCTACGCACGCTCCGGGGAGCCGTTGCAGTGCGCGGGCGCCTTCACATTGGAGGCCCTCGGCGGCTGGTTCATCGACCGGATCGAGGGGGACCCCTCCTCCGTCATCGGGCTGTCCCTGCCGCTGGTGCGCCGGGCCCTGTACTCATTCGGGCTCGACGCCAGCCAGTTCTGGACCCGCTAGAGGAACTCCGCGATCTCCTCCCACAGCAGGGGCGCCAGGGAATAGGCGTACGGGACGCTGAGGTGGTTGCTGTCCCGGTAGACGTGCACGTTGCCGATCACTGCGGGGCAGTGCCCGTCCACGCAGAACCACTTTGAGGTGTCGACGGCCTTAGCGTTCGGCATGCCGTCGAGGTAGTCCGCCGCCGGGTCGGCCGACTGGTAGAACTCGTTTTCGGCGAGCCCGCAGGCGTAGGCATCCTCGAGATCGAGGTAGCACAGAGGGACGGACAGTTCCGAGGCGTCCCCGAAGGTCTTCCACGGGTTGTCCCGCAAGCCTACGAAGGGGATGTCCCGGGCGGCGAGGAACTCCCAGAACGTCGGGTAGGAGTCCGGGACCTCCTCGACGCGCCCGCCCTGCTCGATGAACGGCCGGGTGGTCGTGGAGACCACCAGATCGGGGTCCGCCTCGTCGAGGCGGTCGAGCACCTGCCGGTTGAACTCCGCACAGTCGGGTTCGAACAACCCGTCGCGCTCCTCGACGAAGGTGGGGCAGGACTGGCGCACCAGCGGGACGACCCGGAAGCCGTGCTCCTTGCCCAGCACGTTGAGCGGGATGACCCACTGCTCGGCGTGAGAGCCGCCGACCAGGTACACGTCCCTGGTCCCGTCGGGGTCGCCGAAGACGCAGTCCTCCCGACGGTTGTCGACGGGCAGGACACGGGGATCATCACCGAAGCGGGAAATACAGTCTTCCGTCCAGATCTGCGACAGCATCGAGCCCATCAGTTCGGGGTCCGGCTTGGGCCGGACGTCGGGAACCTCGGCACCGGTCAGGGCCCGGGCGCCGGGGTACACGGCGGCGTCGAGAAGCACCCCGCCGGCATTGTGCAGGCGCACCTGCCACACGCCCTGCACGGTCAACAGCGCGACCAGGACAAGTGCCAGCGCCCCGCCGCCCGCGGCACGTGCCCGCGCGTCCCGGGAGGTGCGCAGCTGCGCGCGTGCCTCGCGGGCGCGCGGCTCCCCGGCCAGCGGGCGCCGGGAATGCTGCCGGAGGGGCTTCTCCACCAGACGGTGGGTGATGTCGGCCAGAATGATCGAGGACGCCACAACCGCTGCGCCGAGCGGGAGAGATACGGACTCCCGTTCCAGCAGCACCAGGCTGAGAATGAGCAGGGGCCAGTGCCACAGGTAGAGCGGGTAGGCGATATCGCCGAGCCAGCGCATGGTGCGGTTGGCCAACCAACCCGCGACGGGCCCCCGGCCGCCGCCGAGGATCAGCAGGACCGCCCCGCCGACCGGGTAGAGGGCGGCGGGGCCGGGGAAGAGGGAGGCGCCGTCGAGAAGCAGGCCGGTGCTGAGCACCATCGCCAACCCCACGAGGGCGAACCACTCCCGCAACCGCGGATGAATACTCAGACGGTGCGCATGGAGCGCCAGCAGCCCGCCCAGCGTGAGCTGCCACATCCGGGTCCACGTGGAGTAGTAGTTCAGCGGCTGGTCCACCAGGTGCATCCACCAGGAGTAGCCGAAGGAGGCCAGCGTGACGGCGAGCAGGAACGGGGTCACCCAGCGGGTGAGATCAAGCCCGGCGCGCCGGGCCCAGATGACGCCCGCCGCCAATCCGATCGCCAGGAGGTAGAACTGCCCCTGCACCGCCATCGACCACAGGTGCTGCAGAGGACTGACTGTGCCGGAGGCGACGTTGTAGTCGGCCGCCTGCGCGGCCAGCTCCCAGTTCTGGAAATAGAGGAGGCTGGCGGTGAACTGGTCGATGATCTCCACCCGCCGCATCTGCGGCACCCGCCACAACGCCACCGCGGCCGTGGCGCCCAGGACCACCAGCAGCGCCGGGTAGAGGCGGCGGACCGTGCGCCACACCGGCCACCAGGGGTTGGGGGAAGCGTCCTCCCGGGCTGCGTAGCGCAGCTGTGAACCGAGGAAAAAGTAGCCGCTGAGCAGAAGGAAGACGTCCACGCCTCCGGAGACCCGCCCCACGGACACATGGAAGACGACCACGAACGCGATCGCGATGCCGCGCAGACCGTCGAGGTCGTAGCGGTACGGGAGCTGATTCACCACCTGCCGGGCCGTCGCTGTCCCTGCTCGGGTAGCAGTCTCCGACACGCCTATGAACCCTCTTTCCTCTCGGTGTTACCCGTCAGGGTACACAGCGCGCGACGCTCGACCGAAAACGCAGGCTAGGCTCGGAAGACATGAAACTCAACGACATGCTCGCCCCGCCGCCGGTCCACCTCCCCGCCGACCCCGCCGCCGATTCCGACCCCGCCGCCGCTACCACCGCCTTCGCCCACCCCGACAGCCCCCTCGTATGGGCCACCCGCGCCGAGTCGCTTCTCGCCGCCGCCCCCGCCGGCGGCGACGACGCCAAGCTCACCGCCTACGCCTTCGCCCGCACCGGCTACCACCGTTCGCTCGACCGCCTGCGCGCCAACGGCTGGAAGGGCTGGGGCCCGGTCCCCTACTCCCACGAACCCAACCGGGCGGTCCTCCGCTCCATCGCGGCGCTCGCCCGCGCGGCACAGCTCATCGGCGAGGACGCGGAGTACGACCGCTGCCGCCAGATGCTCTCCGACGCAGACCCCGAGTCCGTCGCCCGCCTGCTGGACGGCGCGAACTAGGTCCTGCCGCCCGGGGGTCAGGCGTGCCGGAAGTGCGGGTCGCGTTTCTCCATGAAGGCGGCCATGCCCTCCTTCTGGTCGTGCGAGGAGAAGGCGGCGTGGAAAAGACGCCGTTCGAAGAGCACACCCTGAGAAAGGGTCGACTCGTCCACCGCGTTGACGGCCTCCTTGACCAGTGTGGTGGCCACCTTCGACTTGCCCGCGATGCCGGCGGCCACCGCGGCGGCCTCCGCCAGCAGCTCGTCGGCCGGAACGACGCGGGCGACCAGGCCCGCGCGCTCGGCCTCCTCCGCGCCCATCATCCGCCCCGTCAGGCACATCTCCATGGCCTTCGCTTTGCCGACCGCCCGGGTCAGCCGCTGCGAACCACCCATGCCGGGCAGCACGCCGAGGTTGACCTCCGGCTGGCCGAACTTCGCGGTGTCCGCGGCCAGGATGAAATCGCACATCAGCGCCAGCTCGCAACCCCCGCCCAGCGCGTAACCGGAGACAGCCGCGATGATCGGGGTGCGCGCCCGGGTCAGGCCCTCCCAGCCGGCGAACTTGTCGGCGGTGTACATCTCGGTGCCGGACATCTGCGCCATCTCCTTGATGTCCGCCCCGGCCGCGAAGGCCTTCGCGGAGCCGGTGATGACGATGCACCCGACCTCCGGATCGGCGTCGTGCGAGGTGACGGCGTCCACCACCTCGCGCATCGTGGCGTCGTTCAGCGCGTTGAGCGCCTTGGGGCGGTTGAGGGTGATGGTGAGCACCCTGCCTTCGTGCCCGATGAGGATGTTCTCGTAGTCCGCGGTCATTGCCGTGCTCCTTCTTCAGCGTGAATGTGCCGTGGCCCACACTAATTGAGAACGGCCGCCCGGGCAGGAGGCGTCAGGCAGGGATCTCCACGGCGAACCTCTCCATCACCCGGCCGATGGCCTCGGCCGCCACCAACTCCTGGATGCCCATGTCCAGCTCGGAGGTGAAGCCGACGCAGGAGCAGTTGATCTCACCCAGGACATAGGCGTCGGAGCCGTCCGGGGCGGTGTCGAGCATGAAGTCGGCGGTCCAGATCAGCGGGATGCCGTCCCCTCCGAGCTTCTGCGCGATGACGGGACGGGCCTGCGCGAACATGTCGACGAGCTCCCGCCACATCTCCGGCTTGTCGTAGGTGTACTTCGCGCCGGAGAACAAGGTGGCGGAAAAGTTGTCGCCGCCCTCGGCCGGCTTCTTGTGCACCACGAACACCGGGTGCGGGCCGACGAGGAGGATGCGGATCTCCCCCTCGACGATGCGGGGCATGAAACGCATGTCCACGAGCATGCCGTTGTCGCCGACGATGTACTGGTCGCAGAAGTCCATGAAGTCGCCGAGTTCGCGGATCTCCGTGTGGTTGTCCACCGCCTCAGTGGCCTTGATCATCGTGTCCGGAGGAAGGGCCGTGCCCGGCCGCACGGCGGCGGCCAGATTTTTGTCGGCGATCTGGACCCGCCAGATGCCGGCCCCGGTGGATCCCCGGTTCTGCTTGAGCACCCGCTCGCCGTAGGACAGGGAGACGGGGAAGTAGTGGTGGAACGCCTCGACCGCGTAATAGGCGGCGGTGTCGGCCGGGACCAGTTCAGTCCCGTTGAGCTTGACCAGCGCGTCCTTCGCCCCGTAGGCCATCATCTCGGCCGGGGTGGACATGCCGACCAGGCCCGCCGCGGACAGGCGGGTGAGCAGGTCGAGGTAGTCCCCCTCGCCGCCCGGCACGTGGCCCGGGTTGACGCGCGAGATGTAGGCGTCGAAGTTGGCGGTGACATAGGTGAACAGTTCCTGGGCCCATTCGGGGCGGAAGAACACGACCTCCGCGCCCCAGCCGGCGTCACGGATCGCATGGACGATCGGCATGGTGTCTCTGCGATGTCCGTCGAGAGACTTGTCGAGGCCGCCCTCTACTTCGAAGACGACGATGGCCTTGTGCACTTGCACCCCTTTCAGGAAATAAACTGTCACTCCCGGCGCCCGAGAATGCCGCCGACAGGCTGGGAGTTTAACGCCGCCCACCCCCTACCGCACAGCCAGAAAACGGGGAGTAATAAAGGACACAGTCGAGGGGTCAGGGTGACCGTTTCGGAGGCTCTCCACTACTGTGGAAATGACTCATCATACTTTTCGCCCAGAAAGGCGGGACCACCGTGGCCGTCCCCTTCGACCCCTATCCCCCGTTCCAGGAGTACGCCCATCCGGAGCGCCTGGTTTCCGCGTCCTGGCTGTCCGCCCGTCTGGGCACACCCGGCCTGCGGGTCATCGAATCCGACGAGGATTCACTCCTCTACGACATCGGTCATCTCCCAGGCGCACTGCGCATCGACTGGAACAAGGACCTCAACGACCCGGTCACCCGGGACATCATCGACGGCGAGGCCTTTGCTCGCCTGATGCGCGAGAAAGGCATCTCCCGCGACGACACCGTCGTCATCTACGGCGACCAGTCCAACTGGTGGGCCGCGTTCACCCTGTGGGTGTTCGACATGTTCGGCCACGAGGACGTCCGCCTGCTCGACGGCGGCCGTGACGCCTGGATGGCAGAGGAACGCGACACCTCCTTCGTCGTGCCGGAGTTCCCGCCCAGCGACTACCCGGCGGTCGAGCGGAACGACGGCGGCTACCGCGTCTTCGTCGATGAAGTCCTCTCCGGCATCGGCCGGACGGCGCTCGTGGACGTCCGCTCCACCGAGGAGTACTTCGGGCAGGTCGGTTCCGACAACGACCCCGCGGTCTTCCCCGCACTGCGTCAGGGCCACATTCCCGGCGCCGTGAACCTCCCCTGGCAGGACAACGTCCACCCCAACGCGAGGTTCCGCTCCCGTGCGGAGCTGGAGAAGCTCTACGGGGCGTTGAACCCCGGGGCGGAGACCACCATCTACTGCCACGCCGGCGACCGCACCGCCCACACCTGGTTCGTGCTCAAGTACCTCCTCGGTTTCGACCGGGTCCGTAACTACGACGGCTCCTGGGTCGAGTGGGGAAACATGGTCCGCATGCCGATCATGCGCGGAGAGGCCCCGCACGCCTGACCCCCCTGGACGGACCGTTTTGCGCGCGAAACTGATGGCGCGCCGGACGGTCCGATTTCTTTTCGGGCGGGTTTACTGGCAATTCCCCGGTTTTTCGGGCAGAATCTCAAGACCTGACGGAATGCTCACGTTTTTGTGTGCAAGAATAGTCTGCATGCGTCGCGCGGCCGCCTCACGCGGGCGGGCCGACGCGACAACACACATGCAGCACATGAAAGGGACCCCCAAGTGGCAGTAGAGACCAAGAAGATCACGAAGGTCCTCGTGGCCAACCGCGGTGAAATCGCGGTACGCGTGATCCGAGCCGCCAAGGATGCGGGCTTCGCCAGCGTCGCCGTGTACGCGGAGCCGGACGCCGACGCCCCGTTCGTCGGCATGGCAGATGAGGCGTTCGCCCTGGGCGGCCAGTCCTCCGCCGAGTCCTACCTCGCGATCGAGAAGATCATCGACGCCGCCGCCAAGTCCGGCGCGGACGCCGTCCACCCCGGCTACGGCTTCCTCGCCGAGAACGCGGAATTCGCGCAGGCGGTCATCGACGCCGGGCTGATCTGGATCGGCCCGCCGCCGTCCGCGATCGCCGATCTGGGTGACAAGGTGACCGCCCGGCACATCGCGAAGCGCGCCAACGCGCCGATGGTCCCGGGCACAAAGGATCCGGTGTCGGGCGCCGAAGAGGTCGTCGCCTTCGCCGAGGAGTTCGGCCTGCCGATCGCCATCAAGGCCGCTTTCGGCGGCGGCGGCCGCGGCATGAAGGTCGCCTACGCGATGGAAGAGGTAGCGGAGCTCTACGAGTCCGCCACCCGCGAGGCCGTCTCTGCCTTCGGCCGCGGCGAGTGCTTCGTCGAGCGTTACCTGGACAAGGCCCGCCATGTCGAGGCGCAGGTCCTGGCGGACCAGCACGGCAACGTCATCGTCACCGGAACCCGCGACTGCTCCCTGCAGCGCCGTTTCCAGAAGCTCGTGGAGGAGGCCCCGGCCCCCTTCCTCACCGACGAGCAGCGCACCATGATCCACGAGTCCGCCAAGGCCATCTGCCGCGAGGCCGGTTACTACGGCGCGGGCACCGTGGAGTACCTCGTCGGATCCGACGGCCTGGTCTCCTTCCTCGAGGTCAACACCCGTCTGCAGGTGGAGCACCCGGTCACCGAGGAGACCACCGGCATCGACCTGGTCCGCGAGCAGTTCCGCATCGCCGAGGGCCAGAAGATGCGCTTCACCGAGGATCCCACCCCGCGCGGCCACTCCTTCGAGTTCCGGATCAACGGCGAGGACGCCGGCATGAACTTCATGCCGACCCCGGGCACCATCACCGCCTACCACCAGCCGGACGGCCCGGGTGTCCGCGTGGACTCCGGCGTCCGTGAGGGTTCCGTCATCGGCGGCCAGTTCGACTCCATGCTGGCCAAGCTGATCGTCACCGGTGAGTCCCGCGAGCAGGCCCTGCAGCGCGCCCGCCGCGCGCTCGACGAATTCGTCGTCGAGGGCATGCCCACGGTTCTGCCGTTCCACCGCCACATCGTCTCCAACCCGGCGTTCGTCGGCGACGATGAGGGCTTCGAGGTCTACACCAAGTGGATCGAGGAGGTCTGGGACAACCCGATCGAGCCCTTCGTCGACGCCGCCGACATCCCCGAGGACGAGGCTGCCCCGGCGCACAAGGTCGTCGTCGAGGTGGACGGCCGCCGCGTGGAAATCGCCCTGCCCGGCGATCTCGCGCTCGGCGGGGGCGGCGCCCCCAAGAAGAAGGCGAAGAAGCGCCGCTCCTCCGGTGGCGCCGGCGGCGTCTCCGGCGACGCTATCGCCGCCCCGATGCAGGGCACCGTCATCAAGATCAACGTCACCGACACCCAGGAGGTGACCGAGGGCGAGGTCATCCTGGTGCTCGAGGCGATGAAGATGGAGAACCCGGTCAAGGCGCACAAGTCCGGCACCGTCAGCGGCCTGGCCGTCGACGCCGGCGCGGGCGTCACCAAGGGGCAGGTCCTGCTCGAGATCAAGTAGGCGCCCTGTTCAGCGTGAGACCCTGCAGCTTCTGCTGCAGGGTCTTTCCGCTCTCCTGAGCAGGTGGGATTACTGTGGGCATGGGTTCCGTCCTCACTGGTTTCTCACTTCGACCCGCCACCGAATCGGATCGCACGTATCTTTCCCGCCTGTTCTTCCTCACCGATGTCTTCGGCGACGAATCCCAACCCGTCGGCGATGGTTACCTCGAGGATCTCGAGTGCTACGTCGGCGGGAGGACTCCCGGTCAGGGCGGGTTCATCGCGCTGAGCCCGGAGGTCATCCCGGCTGGCGGGGTGTGGCTGCGACACGGGCCGGGACGACCGGCCTTCGAGTTCGTCGCCGCTGACGTCCCCGAACTGGTCATCGCCGTGGAGCACCGTTACGGCGGCAACGGCCTCGGTTCCTCACTTATCGACGCCGCGCTCTCCCTCGCCCGTTCCCGCGGCCACGCGGGGGTCTCCCTGGCCGTGGACTTCGGCAACGACCGGGCCCGTGCGCTGTACGTGCGGTCCAGCGTGGGTAGCCGTCCCGGGTTCGGCTGCGAGGTGCTGCTCCACCGTTTCCCGGCGGCCTGAGAAAGCGCGAACCCGGGGCAGCCCCCTTGCTGGGGGCTGCCCCGGGTCACGCCCCGGGTCAGGAGATGACGACGATGAGGTCGCCGCCCTCCACCTTCGTGGGCTGGACGAATGCCGCCCGCTCGACGGTGCCGTCGATGGTGGCAGTGATGGTGGCCTCCATCTTCATCGCTTCGATGACCGCGACCGGGTCACCAGCCTTGACCTCGTCACCGACCTTCGCGGTGATGGTGACCACGCCCGCGAACGGAGCCGCGACGTGGCCCTTGTTACCGGTGTCAGCCTTCTCGGCGGAGGCGGTGACCGACTCGACGGAGCGGTCGCGGACCTTCATCGGCCGGATCTGCCCGTTGACGTTGGCCACGACCTGGCGCATACCCTTGGCGTCGGGCTCGCCGACGGCGTCGAGACGCACGACCAGCGGCGGCTGGTCCTTCTCGGTGAGCAGACGGATGATGCTCTCCTCGCCCTCCTTGAGGCCGTAGAAGAACACGCGGTCCTCGAGCGCGGCGGTGTTACCGTACTGGCGGCGGTGCTCCGCGAACTCGGCGGCCTGCTTGGGGAAGAGCAGCTTGTCCAGGGTGGAGCGGCGGGTCTGCCGGTCCGGGCTCAGGAGGTTCTCCTCCTCCTCGGCGGGGACATCCACCATGGTCGACGGGACGCTGTTGCGGCCCGCCAGGGCCTTCTCCCGCAGCAGCGGCCAGCCGCCGGGCGGGGTGCCCAGGTCGCCGCGCAGGAAGCCGACCACCGAATCCGGGATGTCGTACTTCTGCGGGTCGTGCGCGAAATCGGCCGGATCGACGCCGGCGCCGACCAGGTGCAGGGCGAGGTCGCCGACGACCTTGGACGACGGGGTGACCTTGGTGGGACGGCCCAGCATCTCGTTGACCGCCGCGTAGTAGTCCTCGATGAGCTCGAAACGGTCCTCCAGACCCAGGGCCTTGGCCTGTGCCCGGAGGTTGGACAGCTGGCCGCCGGGGATCTCGTGCCGGTACACCCGCCCCGTGGGACCTGGCACACCCGCCTCGAAGGGGGCGTAGAGCTGGCGCACGGCCTCCCAGTAGGGCTCCATGTCGGAGACGGCGTCCAGGGACAGGCCCGTGTCGCGGTGGGTGTCGGCGAAAGCGGCGACAATCGCGGACAGCGACGGCTGCGAGGTGGTGCCGGCCAGCGGGGCGGAGGCCCCGTCCACGGCGTCGGCACCTGCCTGCGCGGCGGCGAAGTAGGTGGCCAGCTGGCCGCCGGCGGTGTCGTGGGTGTGCACGTGGACCGGCAGGTCGAAGTTGCGGCGCAGCGCCTTGACCAGCCGGGACGCGGCCGTCGGGCGCAGCAGCCCGGCCATGTCCTTGATGGCCAGGACATGCGCCCCGGACTCGACGATCTTCTCGGCCAGGCCGAGGTAGTAGTCGAGGGTGTAGATCTTCTCGTTCGGGTCCAGCAGGTTACCGGAGTACGCCATGGCCACCTCGGCGACGGTGGTGCCGGTCTCCAGGACGGCGTCGATGGCGGGGCGCATCTGGGACACGTCGTTGAGCGCGTCGAAGATGCGGAAGATGTCCACGCCCGAGTCCGCGGCCTCCTTGACGAAGGCGTGCGCGACCGAGTCCGGGTACGGGGTGTAGCCGACGGTGTTGCGCCCGCGCAGCAGCATCTGGATGTTGACGTTGGGCATAGCCGCCCGCAGCGCGTCGAGACGCTCCCACGGATCCTCGTGGAGGAAACGCATCGCCACGTCGTAGGTGGCACCGCCCCAGGCCTCGACGGACAGCAGGTTCGGGGTCGTGCGGCCGACATGCTCGGCGGCGGCCACCAACGCGGAGGAACGGATGCGGGTGGCCAGCAGCGACTGGTGCGCGTCCCGGAAGGTGGTGTCGGTGACTGCCAGGGCGTCCTGCTCGCGCAGGTGCTCGGCGAATCGCTTCGGCCCGAGATCACGCAGGAGATCACGGGACCCGCGCGGCATCGGCGCGTCGCTCTTCGGGGGCAGCTTGGTCACCGGGCGGATCTCGGTGGGCCGCTTGCCGTGCGGACGGTTGACCGTGACGTCGGCCAGGTAGTTGAGGATCCGGCCAGCCTCGTCGTCCGCGGGCGGCGCGGACAGGAGGTGGATGTGGTCGTTGATGAAGTTGGTGGAGATGCGCTTGGTCTGGAAGTCGTCCTCGCGCAGTAGGGCCCGGAGGAAACCGATGTTGGTGGCCACACCCGAGACGGTGAATTCGTTGAGCGCACGCTGGGCACGGGCCACGGCCGTGGCGAAGTCGGCGCCGCGGCAGGTCATCTTCACCAGCATGGAATCGAAGTTCGGGGAGATTTCACCGCCGAGGGAGGCCGCGCCGTCGAGACGCACGCCCGCACCACCCGGGGAACGGTAGGCGGTGATCGTGCCGGTGTCCGGGCGGAAGTTGTTGGACGGGTCCTCAGTGGTGATGCGGCACTGCAGCGCCGCGCCGTGGAGCTTGATCGAATCCTGGGTCAGCCCCAGCTCCTTGAGCGTCGCGCCGGCGGCCAGGTGCATCTGCGCCTTGACCAGGTCGACGGAGGTGACCTCCTCGGTGACGGTGTGCTCGACCTGGATGCGCGGGTTCATCTCGATGAAGACGTGGTTTCCGTTCTCGTCGACGAGGAACTCCACGGTGCCGGCGCACTGGTAACCGATCTCCCGGCAGAACTTCACCGCGTCGGCGCAGATCTTCTCTCGCAGCTGCGGGTCGAGGTGCTGCGCCGGGGCGATCTCGACGACCTTCTGGTGGCGGCGCTGCAGCGAGCAGTCGCGCTCGTAGAGGTGGATGACATCACCGGTGTGGTCGGCGAGGATCTGCACCTCGATGTGCTGCGGGTTGAGCACGGCGCGCTCGAGGTAGACGCGGCCGTCGCCGAACGCCGCCTCCGCCTCGCGGGACGCCTCGACCGAGAGCTTCGCCACGTCCTCGGGGTTGGCGATGAAACGCATACCGCGGCCGCCGCCGCCGGCCACTGCCTTGACGAAGATGGGGAAGGTGAAGTCCTCGGCCATCTCGACGAGCTCGTCGATGTCGGTGGAGGGCTCGGAGTCCTGCAGGACCGGCAGACCGGCCTTCTTGGCCGCCTCGACGGCCGCGGACTTGTCACCGGTCAGGTCCAGGACCTCCGGCGGGGGGCCGATGAAGGTGATGCCGTTCTCGGCGCACTCGCGGGCCAGCTGGGCATTCTCGGAGAGGAAGCCGTAGCCGGGGTAGACGGCGTCGGCGTGGGTCTTCTTCGCCGCGCGGATGATCTCGTCGATGTCCAGGTAGGCCTTGACCGGGGAGCCTTCCGTGCCGATGCGGACCGCCTCGGAGGCAAACGACCGGTGGTGGGAGTTACGGTCTTCCTTGGGGTAGACCGCGACGGTGGCGGCTCCCGTCTCGAAGGCGGCGCGGAAGGCGCGCACGGCGATCTCACCGCGGTTGGCGACAAGCACCTTCTTGAATGCTGGCAGTGTGGTGGTGGCCACGAGGCAGGTCCTTTCCGAGCGCATGCGGATTTGCACGCTGGAATGTATCGGGGGTGCGTCCGAGAGGTGGGAAACTCTCTTCCAGTTCACTTTAACGCAATGTCGGGGTGAGCCTCGGGCGGGCGTCCCCGCCGGATTTAAGCCAACCGGGCAGGATTTCGATGCCCGATGCCCGATTCCAGGTGACACTATAAAACTGATAGGCATTATGAATACTTTTCCGCCGAGCGGAATATAAGCCAGTGAGGGGCGTGACGAAACCCACAGTGCCCGTCCGCGGGTGCGGACCTCACCGTGGGTTCCGGTCAGGGGTGACTCAGCGCTGATCCATCGGGACAACCTCGCGCTGCTCCGGACCGTTGTACGCCGACAGCGGACGGATCAGGGAGTTGTCCTCGTACTGCTCGACGATATGGGCGGTCCAGCCCGCCACCCGTGCTATGACGAACAGCGGAGTGAAAAAGTCCACCGGGAAGCCGAGCAGGTGGTATGCGGGGCCGGCCGGGAAGTCCAGGTTCGGCTTGATGCCGGTGCGGGAGTCCATGGCGTCGCGCATGTTCTCGTACATCGCCACCCACTTGGCTCCGTCGTGGCGCTCGGCGAGCGCGCGGAAGGACTTCTCCATCGACGGCACGCGGCTGTCACCCTTCTTGTACACCCGGTGCCCGAAGCCCATGATGAGGTCTTTGTTGTCCAGGGCGTTGTTCACCCAATCGGAGGCCATGCCGGGGTCGTCGATGGCGAGCATGGTGTGCATGACGAACTCGTTGGCTCCGCCGTGCAGCGGACCCTTGAGGGCGCCGATGGCGCCGGTGATGGCGGAATACACGTCCGAGCGGGTGGAGGTGATCACCCGGCCGGTGAAAGTGGAGGCGTTGAAGGAGTGCTCGGCGTAGAGGATGAGGGACTTCTCGAAGTCGCGGACGTCCTCCGGGTTCGACGCAGGGGACTCCGGGCCGTTGCCGAAGACCATGGAGAGCAGGTTTTCGGCGACGGATTTCTCCGGGTCGGGGGCGACGATGTCCTTGCCCTGGCGGCGGCGGATATCCATGGCCAGCACCATCGGCAGCTGGGCGAGCAGGTTGTGGCCGACGTGGGTGATGTGCTCGGTGTCGGGGGTGAAGTGCTCCGGGTCCTTAGTACCCATGTAGGACACGGCAGTGCGCATGACGTCCATCGGGTGGCATTCGGTGGGCAGGGAGTGGATCAGAGAGATGAGGCCCGGGTCGAGCGAGCGGTAGGAACGGCCCTTCCTGTTGAACTCGGCCAGCTGATCCCCGGTAGGCAGCTCACCGTTCCAGAGGAGGTAGAAGACCTCCTCGAAGGAGCAGTGCTCGACGAGATCCTGGACCGCGTAGCCGCGGTAGGTCAGGGAGTTGGTCTCCGGCATGACCTTGGACACGGCGGTGTAATCGGCGACAACCCCGTAGAGCCCCTTCCGGACGTCGGGCTCGGGCGCTGCCTGGGCGGCGGTGTTCGTGGTGGCGGTGCTGGTGGTCATGATGCTCATCCCCTGTTCGATAGGAAGGTTCAACGGGTGAAGGTGGGCTGGTAGCTGTCGGCGGAGTAGGTGAACACCTGCTGGTCGAAGGCGTTGTACTCGTTGTATCGGAGTAGTTCGTAGAGGCGGGAGCGGTGCTGCATCCGGTCGACCCACCCGGCCTGTGTGCCGGTGGCGGCGATCTCCCCGAGCGCCTCCTCCACCTGGCCCATCGCGATGCGCAGGGTGGTCACCGGGTAGATCACCGCGTTGAAGCCCAGCTCCTCGAGCTGGCCGGCGGAGAGGAGGTCGGACTTACCGAACTCGGTCATGTTCGCCAGGAGCGGCACGTCCACGGCCGACCGGAACTTCTCGAAGTCCGCCGGTGTGTGCAGCGCCTCGGTGAAGATGAGGTCCGCGCCGGCGTCGGCGTAGGCCTTGGCGCGCTCGATCGCGGCGTCGATGCCCTCGACCCCGGCGGCGTCGGTGCGGGCGCAGATGACGAACTGGTCGTCGCGGCGCTCGTTGACGGCCGCCGTGATGCGCCGGAGCATCAGCTCCACCGGCACGACCTCCTTGCCGTCGAGGTGGCCGCAGCGCTTGGGGTTGACCTGGTCCTCGAGGTGGCAGCCGGCGACGCCGGCGTCCTCGAGCTCGGAGATCGTCCGCGCCGCGGACATCGGCTCGCCGAAACCGGTGTCGGCGTCGACGAGCACAGGCAGGTCGGTCACCCGGGCGATCTGGGACGAACGGTGGGCAACCTCGCTCAACGTGGTCAGGCCGATGTCCGGCAGCGCCAGGTCGGCGGCCACCACCGCGCCGGAGACGTAGACGCCCTCGAAGCCGGCCTCCTGGATGGCGCGGGCCACCAGCGGGGAGAAGGCTCCGGGCATGCGCTGGATCCGGCCGCTGTTGAGCCCGTCGCGGAACGCTCGGCGACGCTCCGTCGGCGTCACAGTGGAGGAGAAGAGACCGGCCATCAGAACAGCCCTCCCGGGATCGTCGGGGCCTTGGCCAGGACATCCTCGCCCAGCTCGATGTTGAGTTCGGAGAGGTCGCTGAGGTTTTCGGTGTTTTCCGCGGCCGCGAGGAAGCGGTCCTGCTCTGCCTGGGGGACGATGCCCTCTGCCAGCGTGCGGAACTTGGCGATGTACTGCTCGCGGGCGAAGGGGCGGGCACCGAGCGGGTGGGCGTCGGCCACCGCGAGCTCGTCCTCGACCACCGTGCCGTCGCGGAAGGTGATGACGGCGCGGGCGCCGAAGGCCTTCTCGTCCGGGTCGGTGGAGTGGTAGCGGCGGGTCCACTCCGGGTCCTCGACGGTGCAGATCTTGCGCCACAGCTCGATGGTCTCCGGACGGTTGGCTCGCTCCGGCGCGTAGGAGCGCTCGTGGTGCCAGGCGCGGTCCTCCAGCGCCACGGCGAAGATGTACATGATGGAGTGGTCGAGCGTCTCACGCGAGGCGGCGGGGTCGAACTTCTGCGGGTCGTTGGACCCGGTGCCGATCACGTAGTGGGTGTGGTGGCTGGTGTGCAGGACGATGGACTCGACGTCGCGCAGGTCCCTGCCGTCGGTGGCGAGCCGCTCTCCCATCCGGCGGGCCAGGTCGATCGGCGCCTGGGACTGGTACTCCGCGGAGTGCTCCTTGGTGTAGGTGTCCAGGATGGCGCGCTTCCCCTCGCCCTCCCCCGGCAGCGGGACGGTGTACTCGTGGTCCGGGCCGGAAAGCAGCCAGGCGATGACGCCGTCCTCGCCCTCCCAGATCGGGGCCGGCGCACCCTCGCCGCGCATGGCGCGGTCGACCGCCTCGATGGCCATCTTGCCGGCGAAGGCCGGGGCAAAGGCCTTCCAGGAGGAGATCAGGCCTTTGCGGGACTGGCGGGTGGCGGTGGTGGTGTGCAGCGCCTGGCCGACGGCCTGGTAGATGGTGTCCACGTCCAGATCGAGCAGGGTGCCGATGCCGGCGGCCGCCGACGGGCCGAGATGCGCCACGTGGTCGATCTTGTGCTCGTGGAGGCAGATGCCCCGGACCAGGTCGACCTGGATCTCGTAGCCGGTGGCCAGGCCGCGGATGAGCTCGCGGCCGCCCTTGCCGGACTGCTGGGCGGCGGCGAGAATCGGAGGGATGTTATCGCCCGGGTGGGAGTACTCGGCGGCGAGGAAAGTGTCGTGGAAGTCGAGTTCCCGGACGGCGGTGCCGTTGGCCAGGGCCGCCCACTCGGCGGCGTACTTCCCCGGCAGGCCGAAGACGGAGGCGCCGCCGGTGGTGGCCGGGCGGGCCTGCGCCATGACGCGGGCGGAGGTGACCGGGCGGCGGAGAGCCGAGGCGACGGAGACGGCGGCGTTGTCGATGATCCGGTTGATGATCATCTCCTTCGTCTCCTCCGGAACCTCGACGGGGTCGGCGGCGACGCGGGCGATCTTGTGTGCCAGGTGCTCCTCGTAGGGAAATTCTTCGGCGGAGCGGTGGGTACGCACAGTGTGGTTGATCATGGCGGTGGGTTCTACTCCTTGCTCGGTGCTCGGTGCTCGATGCGGATTGCGCTGAGCCTCACACTAATGCGAAGTATGTGTTGGCAGTCACAGTAAATCTTGCGTAAAGTAGCGGTATCAGTTCATGCATTTTGCGAAACTTGTGGAAACTGCAGGTCACCTCCCACTTCGGAAGCACAGGACACCCATGGGCAAACACTTCGCGGGGGCACGGATCCGCACGCTCCGACGCACCCGCAACCTCACCCAGCAGGAGATGGCGCGCAGACTCAACCTCTCCACCAGCTACCTCAACCAGCTGGAGAACGACCAGCGGCCGCTGACCGTCACCGTGCTCATGTCCCTGTCCCGCCATTTCGACGTTGACCCGGCCTTCTTCTCCCCCGACCACGACGCACGCACTGTCGGTGAGCTGCGGGAGGCCTTCCCCACCGTCCCCGACACCCAGCTCGCCGACCTCGTCGCCCGCTACCCCGAACTGGTCGCGGAAGTCCTCCAGCTCGCCGACCGCGCCCCTTCGCGGGCCGACGACTCCCCCTACCGCCTCGTCCGCGACTTCTTCTACGAGGCGCACAACTACATCCACGAACTCGACACGCTCGGGGAGGAACTGGCCGGCCGGCTCGGCGACCCCCAGCTCCGGCTCACGCGCCTGGCGACCACCCTGGACCGCGACCTCGGCGTGGTCGTCCGATTCCGCCGGATCAGCAACGGGCCGCGGCGCGTGTACCACCCTGAGACCCGGGAACTCCACCTGCGCACCGGGCTGAGCGAAGCCCAGCTCTGCTTCGAGCTGGCCCTGCAGTACGCACTGACGGGGCACGCCGACCTGCTGCGGGAACTCGCTGCATCCCTGCCCACGGAGGAGTCCCGCGGCATCGCAGTCCTCGCGCTGGCCCAGTACTTCGCCGCGGCTGTGGTCATGCCCTACGAGGCGATGCTCAGCACCGCGGAGGAGGTCCGCTACGACATCGACCGCCTGGCCACGCACTTCGGCACCGGCTTCGAGACCACCTGCCACCGCCTGTCCACCCTCAACCGGCCGGGGGCCCGGGGAGTCCCGTTCTTCTTCGTCCGCACCGACCGTGCGGGCAACATCTCCAAACGCCAGTCGGCCACCGGCTTCCACTTCTCCCGCTCCGGCGGCTCATGCCCCCTGTGGGTGATCCACCGCGCCTTCGAGACCCCGGGACGGGTCACCCGCCAGGTGGCCGGCATGCCGGACGGGCGGCACTATCTGTGGATCGCCAGCACCGTCCGCGGGCAGGCGCACGGTTTCGGCCGGCCCCGCAAGGAGTTCGCCGTGGGGCTGGGCTGCGACCTCGACCAGGCCGAACGCCTTGTCTACGCCAACGGACTGGACCTCTCCCCCGCCTCGGCCACCCCCATCGGGCCGGGCTGCACCGCCTGCCCGCGGGAACGCTGCCCCCAGCGCGCGTTCCCCCACGCGGGCGGGCGGGTGGTCGTCGACCTCGACGCCACCCTCGACTTCTCCTACACCACTTACTGACTACTCCAGGTCGTCGTGCGCCACCAGGCGCCGGGCCGCCTCGGTGATGGAACCGGACAGCGAGGGGTACACCGCGAACACCTCGGCCAGCTGTTTGACGGTGAGGTTATTGGACACCGCGATGGCGATGGGCAGGATGAGCTCCGAGGCGCTCGGTGCCACGATCACGCCACCGATGACCAGGCCGGAGTTGCGCCGGCAGAACAGCTTGACGAAGCCGTGTTTGAGGGAGCGCATCTTCGCGCGCGGGTTGGACTGCAGCGGCAGCACGACGGCACGCGCCGAGACCTCGCCGCTCTCCACCTGCGCGTGGGTCACTCCCACGGCGGCGATCTCCGGCCGGGTGAACACGGCGGTGGCCACGGTCTTCAGGCGGATCGGGCTGACGCCCTCGCCGAGGGCATGGTACATGGCCAGGCGGCCCTGCATCGCGGCGACCGAGGCCAGCGGGAACAGGTCGGTGCAGTCGCCGGCGGCGTAGATGCCCGACACGTTCGTGCGTGAGACCCGGTCCACCTTGATGTGGCCCGAAGGGGTGGTCTCCACCCCGACGTTCTCCAGGGAGAGACCCTCCGTCGCGGGGACGGAACCGATCGACATGATCGCGTGGGACCCGAAGATCTCGCGGCCGTCGGTGGTCTTGACGCGGACTCCCCCGTCTTCCGTGCGGGTCACGGACTCGACGCGGGCGTGCTTTTCCAGGGATACGCCGCGCTGCGACAGGACGTGCTCCAGCACGTCGGCGGCGTCGGCGTCGTCGTGCGGGAGAATACGGTCGCGGGAGGCGACCATGGTCACCTTCACGCCGAGCTCGGCGAAAGCGGACACGAATTCCGCGCCCGTGACACCGGAACCCACCACAATGAGGTGGTCCGGGGTCTCCTCCAGGTCGTAGACCTGCTGCCAGGTGAGGATGCGCTCTCCGTCCGGCTCGGCGCCCGGGAGGATGCGCGGGGTGGCGCCCGAGGCCAGGAGCACCAGCTCGGACTCGAAGATCTCCTCCGTGCCGTCCTCGAGCGTGGCGGTGACCCGGTGGTGCAGCTGCTCCAGCTGGGACTCCGCGAAGCGGCCGCGTCCGTGGACCATGCGCACGCCCGCCCGCTCGAGCTGGACGTGGATGTCGTCGGACTGCTCCTGCGCGAGCACCTGCACACGCTTGTTCAGCGCGGGCAGGTGGATCCGCGCCCGGCCCAGCAGACTGTTGAGCCCCATGTCGTCCGCGCGGCGGAGATCCGTCTTGATTCCGGTGCCCGCGATGAAGGATTTCGACGGGACACAGTCGAGGAGGACGGAGGAGCCGCCGATGCCGCGCTCCTCGATGATCGTCACATCCGCCCCGTATTTGGCTCCGGCCAGCGCCGCCTCGTAGCCGGCCGGGCCTCCGCCGATGATGACGATTCGATTGCTCAAGGGTTTCCTCCGCGCGTCGTTGAAAATCCACGTCGGTTGTGGACAATTGCCCGGCCCAGTCTAGTCCCTAGGAGAGGAACCCGCCGTTGCCTGCACCGGCCCCCGCGTCCCCGCCGTACTGTTCGACGACCGAGCCGAAGAGGCGCACGCCGACGCCGATCGAACGCTCGTCCACGTCCAGGTCGCCCTGATGCAGGTCCTGCATCCTCCCCTTGCCGGACCAGCAGCCCAGGCGCGCCATCGAACCCGGCACATGCTCGAGGTACATGGAGAAGTCCTCCCCGCCGCTGGACTGCGGGGCCTGGACGACGGCCTGCGGGTCGATGGCGCGGGCGGCGTCGGCAAGCATCGCGGTGGCGACGTCGTCATTGATCACCGGGGGCACACCCCGTTGGTAGATGAGCTCGTGTGAGCACCCCGTGGGGGCGAGAACCTGCGCGATCATCTCCTCCAGGAGCGTCTGCAGGGAACGCCACGTGGCGACATCCGCCGTCCGGATCGTGCCGGTCAGCTGGCCCGACTCCGGGATCGCGTTCGGCGCGTAGCCGGCGTTGAGCGAACCGAACACCAGCACCGTGCCCGTCCGCGGATCCACCCGCCGGGACAACAGCGCCGGCAACTGCGTGACCAGGGAACTCAGGCCGAAGACCACGTCGTTGGTCAGGTGCGGGCGCGCGGAGTGCCCGCCGGGCCCGGTCACCTTGATCCGCAGCACGTCCGCGGCGGAGGTGATCGCGCCGGTGCGCACGCCCACCTTGCCCACCTTGAGTTTCGGTTCCACGTGCAGGCCGAAAATCGAGTCGACGCCGTCCAGCCCACCCCACGCGATGACGTCCGAAGCCCCGCCGTCCATGACCTCCTCAGCCGGCTGGAAGATGACGCGGATGCCGTGCCGCAGCGATGCCTCGTTGTCAGCCAGCGCGCACGCCAGCGCCAGGGCGATGGTCGTATGGACGTCGTGTCCGCACGCGTGCGCCACACCCGGGACCGCGGAGGCGTACGGGAGCCTGGTCAGCTCGGTGAGGGCGAGGGCGTCGATGTCGGCGCGGAACGCCAGGCGGCTGCCGGAGTCCGGGCCGATGTCCACCATGAGGCCCGTTCCCGGGAAACGCCGGGGTGAGAGTCCGTAGGACTTCAACGTCTCCTCGAGGAACTCCGTCGTCTCGTACTCCATGTGCGACAGCTCCGGACGGGAGTGCACGTGGCGGCGCCAGCCGAGCACCTCGTCCCGGTGAGCGACGAGCCACTCGTCGATAAGCGCGGCGATACCCTGCACGGACTGTCCTTTCCGTAAGACCTCGGAGCGAAGATCCACGGAACCCAGCCTACTCCGTGACAGGTCCCCGACCCTCCACCGCCTTCGGTCCGGACTCATCCACCGCCCGCGGCAGGTCAGCTTCGCCGAGGACGGGATCCTCCTCGTAGCGGGGCCCCCGCCCCTGCTGCGCGAACGCGCGCCGGAACGGGCGGACGTCTTTCTCCCCGCCCGGCCAGTCGATCGAGATGCCCACCTCGTCCGCCGAGCAGATGTCCGCCACCAGGCGGTCGCCGCCCGGCAGCAGCGCCGCCGGCGGCACGTCGAGGGCGCGGGCGAGCCGGTACACGATCGACAGGTGCGGGTCCGTGGCCGTGCCGGAGTTGTTGAGGTTGCGCTCGATGTTGGAGATGGAGTTGCGCGAGATGTCTGACAACGAGGCCAACTGCTCCTGGGTCAGCCCGCGCAACCTGCGCAGCGTGGAGAGATTTCTGCCCAGCCGCAGGCCGTAACTCGGCCACGGCTTCCACTCGCTTCTCTGCGCCATTCCTCCAACGTGCCCACCACGGTGGGAGATCACCGCCCACTGCAGTGGGCAGGATCGAAGGGGGCTGCTAGAGGTCGATGTTGCGCGGGCCGTAGAGGCGGTCGCCGGCGTCGCCCAGGCCGGGCACGATGTAGGCGTCATCGTTGAGCTCCGGATCGATGCACGCCGTGATCAGGCGGCAGGGCAGGCCGGAGGACGCGAGCGCATCCACGCCCGGCTGCGCGGAGACCATGCAGACAGCTGTGATGTCCGTGGCACCGCGGTCCGCCAGCAACCGGATGGCGTGCAACAGAGAACCGCCGGTGGCCAGCATCGGGTCCACCACGAAGACGGTGCGCCCGGTCAGATCGTGCGGCAGCGCCTCGAGGTAGGGCACGGGCTCGTGGGTGACCTCGTCGCGGGCCAGGCCGATGAATCCCACCTGCGCGTCGGGGATCATCGACAGCGCCGGGTCGATCATGCCCAGCCCGGCGCGGATCACCGGCACGATGATCGGCGGGTTCTCCAGCCGCGTGCCCTCCGCGACGGCGACCGGGGTCTGGCATTCGAAATGCTCCACGGTCAGATCCCGGGACGCCTCGTACACCAGCATGGTGCCCAGGTCCGCCAGGGCGGCGCGGAAGGCCGTGTTGTCGCTGCGGTGGTCGCGCATGATGGTCAGCCGGGAGGCAGCGAGCGGATGGTTGACGATGGTTATCTCCATGGTCCCCATGCTAGACCCGGGCCCGGCCCGCGCCGCGCATGGTCGCGCGGATTTTCCGCCGCCCGGGAACCTTCCGCGCCCGCCGGCAGTCCAATTAAGGCATGAGCACCTTCTCCGTGGATCCCGACCGCGCCCGCCTGTTGGCCGGTGAACTTCTCGACGCCGCCTCCCGCCTCCCCGACACCCCTCTGCCCCACGCCGACACCTCCGCCGGACTCGGCCGATTCGCGGGTTCCCTGCACGGGGCGCTGGCACACTTGGGCGACCAGACCCGGCGCGTCCATGACCGGGCCCGGGTGCTGGCGGAGCGCTCCCGGCAGGTCATCGACGCCGCCGAACACACCGACCACGCGGCGGCGGCGCGGCTGGGGAGGCTGCCATGAGGGACATCATCTCCGCCCTCCAGCACATCGCCGCCCTCCAGCCGGCGCACCTGCCACAGGTCCGGTTGCCGGGCCTACCGGATTTCCAGGCCGCACTGCCGCTGTGCGAGATGATCGCCGCCGGCTCGCCGGGCGGGGCGACCCTGGTGCAGACCGCACAGGCGGTCACCTCGGACCGGGAGCTGGTGTCGCGCATCAACGACCTGGCCGGGGAGCACGTGGAGGCCGCCCGCGCCGAACTGCTCCACCTGGCCGGGGAGCTGGGCGGGCAGGCCGCGCAGGTGCTCCCCCGCCTCCTTTCGCCGACCCCCGGTGCCCAGGCCGGGGCGCTGCTGGAACTGCGGCACCTGGCGGACGTCTTCACCGGCGCGGCCGCCAACCGGGCGCTCGAACTCCGGGAGTCGCTCGACCCGTTGGCCGACGATCTCGACCGGGTCAGCCGGACGGCGCACACTGCCCCGCTGCCGGACCCCGCCGTCGGCCACCCCGCGAGCCCCGGGCCTCCGGGATCCCCCGGGATTTCCCCCGAAGCATCCGTAGAGGCCTCTCCCGGGGAAGCACCGCCGCCCGCAGGTTCCGGCGAGGCCGCCGTCGCCGCCGCCCTCAGCCAGGTGGGCACGCCTTATGTCTGGGGCGGCACCGGGAACGGCGGCTACGACTGCAGCGGCCTGACGCAGTGGGCCTGGCGGCAGGCCGGCGTGGAGCTGCCCCGGCTGGCGGAGCAGCAGGACGTGGGAAGGCAGGTGGGCGCGGAGGAGCTCATTCCGGGCGATCTCGTGGTGTGGGACGGCCACGTGGCGATGTACGCCGGGGACGGCCGGATCGTGGAGGCCGGCGACCCCGTGCAGACCAATCCTCTGCGGACCACCAACATGGGGATGGCCTTCAAGGGTTTCTGGCGGCCGACCGGGTGAGACTCCGGTAGAATCCCGGCCCATGACCTCCCGTGCGATCATCCCCGTGAAACTGTCTCTTACCGAGGGTGATTACTACACCCTCTGGGCGCCCACCTGGAAGGAGCACGGTGCCGAGTGGCAGGCCTTCCTCGGCGACGACGCGGGGCTGTTCCTCTTCACCTCGCCTGCCAGGCTGCTGGCCTTCCTCAACTCGGGCAGGAAGCACGACCTTCGTTCGCACCCGAAGTGGAGCTCCTTCGAGGCGCAGCCGGCCGACCTGATCGTGCCGGACAAGAAGGATGTCTACGACATCGTCGGCGCCCCCGAGCTGCTGGCGGGCCGCCCGTCCTACGAGAACGTCTCGGCGCTCAGCCGCATCTTCCACCTCACCCGCTCCCTCGGCGAGGTCACCGGCGCCGACGACGCCGTCCTGTTCTTCGCCTCCCACTCGATGCTGGGCAACGTCCACCGCGGCGCCGAGCACTACGCCGGCGAGCATGGCATGGGCGAGTGGTCCGCGGTGGGCCGCACGGTCCTGGGCGGCTGGCGGAAGGTCGTCGAATCCCTCGACGCGCAGGTCCGCGTCATCGATGTGGACGAGAAGGAGACCGCCGAAGCACAGTCGCTCATCGACGCCGCCCACATCGCCGCCGCCGAGGCCCGAGCGAAGGCCGAACTCGCGGCCAAGGAAGCCGAAAAGCAGGCCGACCCCTACGATTCGTCTGTCTGGGGTGCGGCCGGCATCGACCCGGTGAAGATCACCCTCCAGGGCAAATCCGTGTACACGCTGCGCACCTACGTCGAGGGCCGGCCGGTGTTCCTCGGCCGTTACGGCGAGATCTTCACCTTCCCCACCCACCGCCAGCTCTCGCGCTGGCTGGTGGAGAACGACGAGCACGACATGGCGCCCCTCGCCACCTGGGAGCAGGTGATGACGCTCGCCAACGCCGGCGAGCTGGACATCACAGTCCACCCGGACAACGAGTACTCCTACCAGGGGCTGGTGGCGGACATCGAGAAGGGCCCCGACGCCGTCGACACCGCCCAGATGAGCCGCGGTTACGAACTGTTCGCCGACGCCGCCGACTGGGCCGCCGACGATTCGCTCAACTCCTACCTCCTGGCCAACCCCCGCATGCAGGACTACCTCTCCTACATGCTCGGCTCAACCGAGAACGCGGGCTACGTGCCCTCCGCGCCCTTCAACGACCACTCCACCGCGTGGAAGGACCTGGAGGACATGCTGATCAAGCGGTTCTCCAAGTTCTAGTCCTCCACCGGAGCCGCCTCGACGTCCAGGGCCTCGAAGTCCTGGGCCTCGTAGGCGGGGAGGATGACGCGCTCGAGCAGGTCCTGGCGTTGCACCTCAGTGATGAAGGCGGCCCGCACGGCGTTGACCGTCAGGTCGAAGAACTCCTCGGGACCGTAGCCGAAGGCCTCCGCCAGGACGGTGAACTGGTCGGTGAGGGATCCCGCGACGGCGCGGTCGCCGGTGTTGACGGTGCAGGTGAATCCGAGCTGCTGCAGGAGGGTCAACGGGTGGTCGCCCAACTCTTCGGCGGCCTCGAGCTGCACCTCCAGGGTGGGGGCGAATTCGAGGGTGATGTGTCGGTCGCGGACCCAGCCGGAGACCTGTCCGGGCAGGACCCCCTCGAAGCCCTCGGTGTCGATGCGGAAATCATCGATCAACTCCACGGAGTGGCTGAGGCGGACCGCACCCAGCTGGACGGCTTCGGCGACGGAGTCGATTCCCCCGTCGAGACCGGCGTGCACGGTGAAGGGGACGTAGGCCTCGCGCAGGCGGCGGAAGGCGTCAGCGTGCCCGGCCAATGATTCGGCCTCCGGCCCCGCTACGTCGAAGCCGACGACCTTCCCGCCGTGGTTGTGCACGGCGAGGTCCGCGGTCTCGGCGACGAGCCGGCCGCGCTGGGCGGTGAGGATCAGGCGGGCGTCGATACGCGGGACGTCGAGCCCCGCGACAGCGCAGTCCACGACCTCCTGCAGTGTGAGGCCGCCGTGGGTGTGCAGCTCCGGGGAGATGCGGAGTTCGACGTAGACGACGTTGTCGGCGGCCAGTTCGGTGAGCTGCGCGCGCACCTGGGCGGTGAGGGTCTCCGGGGTCTGCGCGGGTTCGCCGGTGAGATGGTCGTGGAGGAGGACCTTGGGCAGGCCCGCGAGAACTTCACGGTTGACGGTCTTGCGGTCCGGGCTGATGTCGGGGGTCTCATGCATGGGGTCCATGCTAATAGGACCCCCGCGCCCCCGGCGCCGCCGCCTAGCGGCCCGGCTTGCGCACGACCTCGGCGCCGGCCCAGCGGTCGTGGGAGCCGATGTTCTGGTTGGCCGGGTTGATGGACGTGCCGATGACGATCATGCCGACCAGCGCGATCAGCGAGCCGATGCCCGGGACGATGTTGATGATGCGCCACCACTGTCGCTTCGCCGACTGCTCGAGGGTGAGTTTCCCGCCGGTGGCCGAGTCGCGGACCTCATAGCCGAAGAGGTGCTTGACCGGGGAGGCTCCCGTGTACACCTCGAAACCGAGGAAGTAGGCGAGGCCGACGAGGCTGACGATCAGCCAGCTGAGGAAACCGTCCGCACCGAGCATCGCCGCGAATACCCCGGTGACCATGGAGGCGGCGAGGCCGTCGAGCAGCATCATGCCCAGGCGCAGGCCCGCCCCCGGCCGGTCGGCCGGCGCCGCCGCAGCCGCCTGGTAGGCGGGCACCCCGGCCGTGTATTGGGAGGGGTTGGCGAAAGGGTCCGGCTGGGGCTGGGTCGGAGTGTAGGTGGGGTAGTTGTAGGAGTTCGGCTGCGGTTGCGGCGGCTGCTGCATCTGGGGTCCCGGCTGAGGGTAGAGCGAAAGATCCGGCAAGGCGCCGAAGTTCCCCAGATACTCCAGGTCGTCCCAGGTGAGGCTGAGCCCGGCGTCCAGGGCGTCGTCGTAGGTGGCTCTGCGGTCCTCGGCGGCGAGCACGGCGAAGGCGGTGTGCAGCTGCCTCCGCCGGGGGTCGCTGTCGGAGATGGCCTGCATCTCCAGGTCGAGGTCGCGTTCCGCGATGACACGTCCGAGGTCCTCGGCCGAGGCGGAGCGGTCCAGTCCGTGGATCTGGTAGAGGTCGGGAGTCGGAGAGGTCATGGCATCCACCTTGTGTCCTTGGGTTGATCGTTGACTTCAAGGATAAGGCCGGAGCCGGGGCTCCGGTATCCGGAATGCCCCTGACTCACCCCGGACATCTGCACCCTGAGGAGCGTTATTTCCGGCGCAGCAGCGCGATGGCACCCGCACCCACGGCGCCGAGCGCGGCACCCACCCCGATGGCGGTGCCCGCGCCGGGCCCGCGGTTGATCTCCTCGCGCACCCGGATGATGGCCGGCTCCGGGGACGGCGCCTGCGCCAGCCGCATGGATTCCTCCGTGGTGGCCGCCCAGGCGGAGACGTACATGACGATGCGCCACACCAGGTACAGCACGACCATGAGTCCGATGATCGGGCCGAAGGTGGCGCCCGCCGGGTTGGACAGGGCGTTGGAGGCGAACACCGTGCCGAGCTGTTTGATCACCTCGAAAGCCACGGCGCCGATCGCCGCGGCCTTCAGCCCGGAGCGGCGGGGCACCTTCGTGCGGGGCAGGTAGAAGATCATCCAGGCCATGACGAGGAAGTTCGCGAGAAGCCCCACCGCCAGCGCGACGGCGAAGGTGATGAAGCGGATACCCGGGATGCCGCCGAGCCCGACGAAGTCGAGAAGGTACTGGGTGGCCCCGGAACTACCGATGGCGGTGACGGCGAACGCCACCGCGAGTGCCAGGAACAGGCCCAGCAGCCCCATCAGATCGCTGAACTTGTTGACGAAGAAGTTGCCGACGGCGGTCGGGTCGACCTTCCACATCTTGGACACTCCGTAGCGCAGGTTGTTCATCCATCCGAGGCCGGACCACAACGCGGTCAGGCCACCGATGCCGGCGACTGCGCCGCGCTGCTCGATCGCGGTGGTGAGGATGTCATTGATCAGGGTGCCCAGTTCGCCCTCCACTGACCCGGCGATCTGATTCTGCAGCTCGGTCAACGCCTCCGGCCGGCTGGCCAGAAAAGCGGCGGCGGCCGCGACGAGCAGCATGATGACCGGGAAGACCGAGAGGACGGAGAAATAAGTGATGCCGGCGGAGTACTGGTTTCCGCCCATGGAGGAGTACCGCTCCTGCATCCGCATCACATGGTCTACGGTCTCAGACTTGTCCCGGACCTTGTCCACGGCGCCCGGATCATCGTCGTGGACACGTTCAATGCCAAATTCATCGGTGTAGCGCTGGTCGGGTTGTGTGCTGGTGGCCACGCCTGCTCCTTAGCCGTCGATAAGTCCTTGCGGTAATATATGACACCAACGGTAGGGAAGAATTCAGCTCCGTGCACCTGGTCGGGCGGAACCGTTACGCGGGTCAGCGCAGCGGACGGAGGAAACCGACCTTGTCGTAGACCTCCTGGACCACGGCCTCCGCGTACTCGCCGGCCCGCTCGGCCCCCTTGGCCAGGATGCGCTCGAGCTCGCCGCGGTCGGCCATGAGTTCGTCGTAGCGGGCGCGCAGCGGGGTGGTGAAGGCCTCGAGCGCGTCGGCGGTGTCGACCTTGAGGGCGCCGTAGCCGGCCCCCTCGTAGCCGGCGACGAGGGCGTCGATGCTCTCGCCCGTGAGCGCCGACTGGATGGCCAGCAGGTTGGACACGCCGGGCTTGTTCTCCCGGTCGTAGGCGATCACGCCGTCATTGTCGGTGACGGCGGAACGGATGCGCTTGGCGGAGACCTTCGGATCGTCGAGCAGGTTGACCAGACCCTTGGGGTTCTCGCCCGACTTCGACATCTTGGCGGTGGGGTTCTGCAGATCCTGGATCTTGGCGGAACCCTCCGGGATGAAGCTCTCGGGCACGACGAAGGTCTCCCCGTACCGGGAGTTGAATCGCTCCGCCAGGGTGCGGGTCAGCTCCAGGTGCTGGCGCTGGTCCTCACCCACCGGCACGAGCTGCGGGCGGTAGAGGAGGATGTCCGCGGCCATGAGCACGGGGTAGGTGAACAGTCCCACCGTGGAGCGGTCGGCTCCCTGTTTCGCGGACTTGTCCTTGAACTGAGTCATGCGGGAGGCCTCGCCGAAACCGGTGAGGCAGCCGAGCACCCAGGTCAGCTCGGCGTGCTGCGGCAGGTGCGACTGCACGAACAGGGTCGACTTGTCCGGGTCGATGCCCAGGGCGATGAGCTGGGCGGTGCCCGCCACGGTGCGCTGACGCAGCTCCGCCGGGTCCTGATCGACGGTGATCGCGTGCAGGTCGGGGATGAAGTAGAACGCATCGTAATGGTCCTGCAGTTCGATCCACTGCTTCAGCGCACCGAGGTAGTTTCCCAGGTGGTAGGAGTCCGCGGTCGGCTGGATGCCGGAAAGGACGCGCTGGCGGGATTCGGTCGACGGGGTCTGCTCGCTCATGAGGAACGAGTCTAGTACCGCGGCCGGGGACTGTGGCCCCGCGGGTTACCGGCCGGAAGGATCACGTCCGACTGCCTCCGCCGGCATCCTCCTCCCGATCGCTCTGCGGATCATCCGCCGGCACCCTGTCCCCGGTACAATTCGGTCCTATGGAACTGCTGGATGCGGGGCGGATCATCATCGGACTGGTGCTGTTGATCCTGGGCGGGGAGTTCCTGGTGCGGGGCGCCTCAGCGCTGGCCCGCCGGGTGGGGATCTCCGCTCTGGTGGTCGGACTCACCGTGGTTTCGGCGGCCACGTCCGCACCGGAGTTGGCGATCACCGTCGGGGCGGTCCTGCGGGACGAACCCGGGTTGGCCGTCGGGAACGTGGTCGGCAGCAATATCGTCAACATCCTGTTCATACTCGGGCTCTCCGCCCTGATCCTCCCCCTGGCCGTCACGCGCGGACTGGTGCGGTTCGACGTCCCCCTGATGGTCGGCATGTCCGCCGGCCTGCTCCTGCTGTCCCTCGACGGGGTGATGGGTGCCGTCGACGGGCTGGTGTTGTTCTCCGTGGTGGTTGCGCACACCGTGTGGACGATCACCGCCGGCCGGCGCAGTGCCCGGACGCCGGGCAGTGCCGCGGAGTCCGCCCCCGATTCCTCTGCCGCAGGCGCCGGCGGCGGGGACGTGAAACCGCCCGCCACGTCGACTGCCACGTCGACCGCCTGGTCGCTGCTGTTCATAGCGGCCGGAATCGGGCTGCTGGTGGGCGGGGCCACCGTCCTGGTCGAAGGCGCCGTCAACATCGCCACCTCGCTGGGTGTCAGCAGCCTGGTGGTCGGGTTGACCGTCGTCGCAGTCGGCACGTCCCTGCCCGAATTGGTGACCTCCATCACCGCCGTGCGCCGCGGCGAGCGGGACATCGCGGTAGGCAACATAGTGGGCAGCAACATCTTCAACATCGGAGTGGTGCTCGGGCTGCCGGCCATGATTTCCGGCGGCGGCATTCCGGTGGCCGGTTCAGCGGTGGCCCTGGACATCCCGGTCATGCTGGCCGCGGCGGCCGCCCTGCTGCCCGTCATCTTCACCGGCTTCGTGGTGGCGCGGTGGGAGGGAGCCGTCTTCTTCGGCCTCTACCTCGCCTACACCGGTTACCTCGTGCTCGCGGCCACCGAGCACGACGCCCTGGGCGGGTTCACCGCCGTGATGGTCTGGTTCGTCCTGCCGCTGGTGGCTGTCACCCTGATCGCCTTCACCTCATACGAAATCGGGCTGCGCAACGGTCGCAGACAACCAGCACGTACCGCCCCGTCATGACGTCAGCCGGACCGCCCCGGGAAGGCGGTCCGTGACCCGGCAACGGCGGAGGCGGCGCCGATGCCTGCTTATCGACGCCGCCTCTGTCCCACCCTGCCGCTAAAGCTTGTGGGAGGTGGGGCTGTACTTGTCCAGGCCGATGGCGATGGCGGCGACGATGAGGGCGCCACCGGTGGCCATGACGAGTGCGGCGACGATGGCCAGCACGGAGAAGCCGATGGCGTTGTACCAGAAGATGCCGGCGGCCAGCAGGGCAGCACCGAGGATCAGGTAGATGAGAGCGCGCATGTGAGTTTCCACTTCCGTAGTTCGTCAGGACGAGATGATGTCAGTCGTTGACACATCTTAGCAGCGGGGGGTCGTCAACGGGGGCTGACTGCCCCGTCCCCGTCCTCCGGATCGAGCTTCTCGTCCGGGTCCCCGCCCGTGGCATCCTCCGGTAGGGACCACCGCTGTTTACGGCCCTTGCCCCGGCGCCCGTTGAGCTTGCCCAGCAGCGAGTACCGCGACGTGTCGAAAGTGACGCGGCGGCGTGACAGGCGCAGCTGCCGGCGCATCGACTGGTAGGACAGCGAGGCACGCGGGTCGATCGGCTGATCGGCGCCCCGGTAGTCGAACACCGGGAGGCTGAGCCCGAAGTACATTGCGATGACGCGGATGCCGAAGGCCGCCGCCAGGGTGATCACGATGGTCCAGTTCTCGCTGACCCCGGCCGCCAGCAGGCTCATGTAGATGCCCGTCGCCATGATCGAGATGGACGCGTACAACTCCTTGGAGAACACCAGCGGCATCCGGTCGCTCATCAGGTCGCGCAGCACGCCGCCGGAGACGCCGTTGACCACCGCCGCCACCGACGCGATGACGAAGCCGTGGCCCTGCTCCAGGGCGATCTGCGTGCCGATGACGGAGAAGGTGGCCAGTCCCACGGCGTCGGCGAGCAGGAACAGCTTCCGGAAGTAGTGCATGAGGAACGACAGGGACACCGTCACCAGCGCCGCGACCACGACGATGACGAGGTAGATCGGATCCTCCACCCAGGTCAGCGGGTAGGTGTCCAGGATCATGTCGCGGATCGTGCCGCCGCCCAGGCCGGTCAGCGCGGCGAGGGCGACGACCCCGAACAGGTCCATCTTCTGCCTGCCCGCCGCTAGGGCGGCGGTGATGGCCTCGGCGGTGATGCCGACGACGAACAGGGCGGTCAGCAGGTGTGCGGTGTCAACGGCGTTCATGGTCAGGCATAGGTCACATTCAGCGGGGAGTGGTCGGACCAGCGGGTCTCCACGGTGGGTGCGCGGTCGACCCAGCTGCGCTCGGCGCGGCCGAGCATGTTCTCGGTCGCCGCCTGATAGTCGATGCGCCAGCCGGCGTTGTTGTTGAACGCCTGGCCGCGGTACGTCCACCAGGTGTACGGCCCCTCCCCCTCCGGTTGGAGGCGGCGGGCCACGTCGAACCACTTCGGTTCAGTGGCTGCACCCCGGATGGTACGCCCGCCGTACTCCACCACACCGAAGTACTCCCCCAACCCGGGCTTCTCCTGCGGGGACTCGTCCGGGTGGGGGCCGAACACGGAGTCCAGGAAGGCACGCTCATCGGCGAGGAAACCCGACTTCTTCATGTTCCCCTTCCAGTTCTTCAGGTCCTCCCGGCGGTGGCAGATGTTCCAGTCTCCGCCGATGACCATGTCGGGGAACTCCCCGGCGCGCTCCTCCAGGACGGGGCCGAACTCGTCGAGGAACAGGTACTTCTCGTCCTGCTTCTCCGACCCCGCAGAACCGGAGGGAAGATAGAGGGAGGCCACCCGCACGCCGTCGAAGGTGCCCTCGATCCAGCGGCCCGAATCGGCGAAGGAGCCCAGGCCCACGCGGACGTCGTCAAGCGGGGCGCGGGACAGGATGCCCACGCCCGCCCGGCCGCGGGCGGCTGCGGGGGCGCCGACGTAGTGCCAGCCGGCGTCCAGAGCCGGCTGCAACGCCTTGACGGACTCGTCGACCGTGGCCCGCACCTCCTGGAGAAGGACCACATCGGAGGATGATTCCCGCAGCCAGGCCAGCATGCCTGGGTTGTCTTCGTTGCGCTGTTTGACGGCGGCGCGGATTCCGTTGACGTTGATGGAGGTGATGGTCAGACTCATGACCGTCACCTTATCCTCGCCCGTCGACGCAGCCACACCGCGGGGAACCAGATGGCGATCGCGGCGACCGCCAGCCCCGCCCCGGCCAGCGCGGGGGCCGAGTAGCCCAGGCCCGCGGCGATGACCGCGCCGCCGAGCGCGGCGCCGCCCGCGTTAGCCAGGTTGAGGGCCGAGTGGTTGAGTGCCGCGGCCAACGTCTGGGCGTCGCCGGCGACGTCCATGAGGCGGATCTGCAGGGAGGGGACGAGGGAGGCGCCGAAGAATCCGATGAACGCGAAGTTGAGCGTGCCGGCCACGGGATGCACCGAACTGAAGTAGAAGGCCGTGAGCACCACTGCGACCATCACCAGGGCGAAGAGGATCCCGTACTCGAGGTTGCGGTCCGCCAGGCGGCCGCCGAACCAGTTGCCCAGGACGGAGCCGACGCCGTAAGCCATGAGCACCAGCCACATCCACCCGATATCAATTCCGGCGCGCCCGGGGTCCGTCATGGTCCAGGAGATATAGGTGTAGACGGCGAACATGCCGCCGAAACCGACCGTGCCAATACCCAGTGTCAGCCACACCTGCGACCGGGACAGCGCGCCGAGCTCCGTGAGCGCCGAGGTCGGGGCCATCCGGGTCATGTGCGGCATGAGGAACCAGAGCGCGATGAACGTTGCGAGGCCGAGCACCGCCACCAGCAGGTACGCCGCCGACCAGCCGAAGGCCTGGCCGAGGGCCTGGGCGGCGGGCACACCGGCGACGGTGGCGACGGACAGGCCCATCCCGATGAAGGCGACGGCCCGGCCCCGCTGCCCCGGCGGCGCCATCGACGCCGCGGACAGCCCGGCCACCGAGAAGTACGCGCCGTGCGGCAGACCGGCGAGGAAGCGTGCCGCCATGAGCAGCGCGTAGTTGTCAGCCAGCGCGGCGATGACATGTCCGGCAGTGAAGGCGACCATGAGCAGCAGGAGCAGCCGGCGCCGGGGCACCAGCCCCGTCAGCGCGGTGATCACGGGGGCACCGACCACCACACCGAGGGCGTAGGCGGAGATGACGTGGCCTGCCTGGTTCTCCTCGATCCCGAAGTCCTGGGCGATGAGCGGCAGCAGCCCCATCGAGACGAACTCCGTGGTGCCGATGGCGAATCCGCCGAGGGCGAGCGCGACCATGACGATGATGCGGCGGCGTTCGGAGATCTCGGTCTGCCGCGGCCGGGGGCGGCGGGAGGGGACGACGGTGCGGGCGGATCGGAGGCGGTCTTTCACGTGTGGGCATACTACGCCACGCCTCTGCCCGCGGGAGTTTCGCGGAATTGTCTCCGGAGCGCTCCCCTCGGCCACGGAGGACCGGCGGGAAATGATCATCCCATAATCGGGCGGTGCCCAGGTGATTCCGTGTCCGACCCGGCACCCCGGCGCAGTCGGGATGAGGATGCATCGGCCGTTTCCCGGAAAATCCGGTGGCCCCACCACCGGCCACGCGGGATCGGAGAGGGTAGGCTGTGAACCTGTATATTAAGCCGATTACCACGAGGGAGACTCATGGCCAAGATCATCTGGACCCGTACCGACGAGGCACCGCTGCTTGCTACCTACTCGTTTAAGCCCGTCGTCGAGGCGTTCGCCCGCACCGCAGGCATCGATGTCGAGACCCGCGACATCTCCCTGGCCGGCCGTATCCTGGCGCAGTTCCCGGACCGCCTGACCGAAGAGCAGCGCGTTGACGACGCCCTCGCCGAGCTGGGCCAGCTGGCGAAAAACCCGGACGCCAACATCATCAAGCTCCCGAACATCTCCGCTTCCGTCCCGCAGCTGAAGGCCGCGATCAAGGAGCTGCAGGCGCAGGGTTACGACCTCCCCGACTTCGTCGACTCCCCGGAGACCGACGAGGAGAAGGACGCCCGCAAGCGTTACAGCGTAGTAATGGGTTCCGCCGTGAACCCCGTACTCCGTGAGGGCAACTCCGACCGCCGTGCGCCGGAGGCCGTGAAGAACTTCGTCAAGAAGAACCCGCACCGCATGGGCGAGTGGTCCGCAGACTCCAAGACCAACGTCGCCACCATGGACGCCGATGATTTCCGCCACAACGAGCAGTCCGTCATCCTCCCGGCCGAGGACTCCCTCTCCTTCGTGCACATCGCCGCCGACGGCACCGAGAGCAAGCTCCGCGAAGACCTCAAGGTCCTCGCGGGAGAGGTCGTCGACGGCACAGTCATGAGCGCCGCCGCACTGCAGAAGTTCCTGGCGGAGCAGGTTCAGCAGGCCAAGAAGGAGGGCACCCTCTTCTCCGTCCACCTCAAGGCCACCATGATGAAGGTCTCTGACCCGATCATCTTCGGTTACGTCGTCCGCACCTTCTTCGCCGACGTCTTCGACAAGTACGGCGAGCAGCTCGAGGCCGCGGGCCTCAACGGCGAGAACGGCCTGGCCGCCATCTACTCCGGGCTCGAGGAGCTGGAGAACGGCGCGGAAATCCGCCGGGCATTCGACGAGGAGCTCGAGAACGGCCCGGCCCTGGCCATGGTCAACTCCGACAAGGGCATCACCAACCTGCACGTCCCCTCCGACGTCATCGTCGACGCCTCCATGCCGGCCATGATCCGCACCTCCGGCCAGATGTGGAACAAGGACGACCAGACCCAGGACACCCTGGCGGTTATCCCGGACTCCTCCTACGCCGGCATCTACCAGGCCGTCATCGAGGACTGCAAGGCCAACGGCGCCTTCGATCCGACCACCATGGGCACCGTCCCGAACGTCGGCCTGATGGCGCAGAAGGCCGAGGAGTACGGCTCCCACGACAAGACCTTCAAGATCGCCTCCGACGGCAAGGTTGAGGTCCGCAACTCCGCCGGCGAGGTACTGCTGTCCCACGACGTGGCCGCCGGCGACATCTGGCGCGCCTGCCAGACCAAGGACGCCCCGATCCAGGACTGGGTCAAGCTCGCCGTCGACCGCGCGCGCATCTCCGGCATGCCGGCCGTCTTCTGGTTGGACCCGGAGCGCGCCCACGACCGCAACCTCACCGCCCTGGTGGAGAAGTACCTGGCCGACCACGACACCGCTGGCCTGGACATCCGCATCCTCTCCCCGATCGAGGCCACCAAGCTGAGCATCGAGCGCATCCGTCGCGGCGAGGACACCATTTCGGTGACCGGCAACGTCCTGCGCGACTACAACACCGACCTCTTCCCGATCCTCGAGCTGGGCACCTCCGCCAAGATGCTCTCCGTCGTGCCGCTGATGGCCGGCGGCGGCCTGTTCGAGACCGGTGCCGGAGGCTCCGCCCCGAAGCACGTCCAGCAGGTTCAGGAGGAGAACCACCTCCGCTGGGATTCCCTCGGCGAGTTCCTCGCCCTGGCGGAGTCCCTGCGCCACGTCTCCCGCACCCAGGACAACGCCAAGGCAGCCGCACTGGCGGATGCCCTCGACGTCGCCACCGAAAGGGTCCTCAGCGAGGGTAAGTCCCCGTCGCGCAAGGTCGGCGAGATCGACAACCGCGGCTCCCACTTCTACCTCGCGTCCTACTGGGCCGAGGCGCTGGCCGCGCAGTCCGACGACGCAGAACTCGCCGAGACCTTCGGCCCCCTGGCGGCAGAGCTGGCCGAGAACGCAGCCGCCATCGACAAGGAGCTCATCGCCAACCAGGGCAACCCGGTCGACCTGGGCGGCTACTACGCCCCGTCCGACGAGAAGACCGAAGAGGTCATGCGCCCCTCCGAGACCTTCAACAAGATCATCGACTCGTTGAAGTAGAGTTCCCGCTTGCCGACGCCCCGCCCACCTTCCCGGTGAGCGGGGTTTCCTCGTGGACGGGCCCGCGTCACCCAGCTGAATGGATTCGGCCGATTGATTGCCCTAGACCGAGCTGTCCATTATGGTGATGGAGGCAGATCAGCTCCGTAAAATTCGAAGAGGACGCATTATGGCGAAGTACGACAACAGCAGTGCCGGGGACTGGGCTTTCGAGACCCGTTCCATCCACGCAGGCGGCGGCCTGGACGGCGACACCGGTTCCCGCAACCAGCCGATCCACATGACCACCTCCTACGTCTTCGACTCCGCGGAGAATGCCGCGAACCGTTTCAACCTCTCCGAGTCCGGTTACATCTACACACGCCTGAACAACCCCACGGTCGCCGCGCTCGAGGAGCGGTTGGCCTCCCTCGAGGGCGGCGTCGCGGCGCTCGCCTTCGCCTCCGGCCAGGCAGCCGAGACCGCCGTGATCCTCAACCTCGCCGGCGCCGGCGACCACATCGTCACCTCCCCCCGCCTCTACGGCGGCACGGAGACCCTCTTCCAGGTCACGCTCAAGCGCCTGGGCATCGAGTTCACCTTCGTGGAGAACCCGGACGACCCGGAGTCCTGGCAGGCGGCCGTGCGGCCCAACACCCGCGCATTCTTCGGCGAGGCCTTCGGCAACCCGATCGCTGATGTCCTGGACATCCCGGCCGTCGCCGAGGTCGCCCACCGCAACGGCGTCCCGCTGATCGTCGACAACACCGTAGCTACCGCGGCCCTCGCACGTCCGCTGGAGCTCGGCGCGGACATCGTGGTCAACTCGCTGACGAAGTTCTACACCGGCAACGGCTCCTCCATCGGCGGCGTGATCATCGACGGCGGAAAATTCGACTGGACCGTCGAGCGCGACGGCAAGCCGGTCTTCGAGCAGTTCGTCACCCCGGACCCGGCCTACCACGGCCTGAAGTACTCCGACCTGGGTGCACCGGCCTTCGCGCTCAAAGCCCGAGTCGGTTACCTGCGCGACACCGGTGCCGCCATCTCGCCGTTCAACGCCTGGTTGGTCATGCAGGGCCTGGACACCCTCTCCCTGCGCATGGAGCGCCACAACGACAACGCCATCAAGGTCGCCGAGTTCCTCGCGGCCCACCCGCAGGTCGAGTCCGTCAACTTCGCCGGCCTGGAGTCTTCCCCCTGGTACCACGTCAAGGAGAAGCTGGGCCTGAAGTACACCGGCTCCGTCCTCGCCTTCACCCTCAAGGGCGACCAGGCCGACCGGACCGACGCCTGGCGGTTCATCGACGCCCTCCGGCTGCACTCCAACGTGGCCAACCTCGGCGACGTGCGCTCCCTGGTCGTCCACCCGGCATCCACCACCCACTCCCAGTCGGACGAGGCCGGCCACAAGCGGGCGGGCATCTCCCAGGCGACGATCCGCCTGTCCGTCGGCATCGAGAACGTCGACGACATCATCGCCGACCTCGAGCGCGGCTTCGCGGCCGTGGCCGGCGCCTAGTACCGGCGCCCAATCTCGGCGCCCAGCATCGACGAAAAGCAGGTAACCCATGGTCCAGCTCGCCCCTGAAGGAGTTCTCACCCCGCTGCGCATCGGCGACTTCACCACCGAGGCCGGCGTGGAGATCCCCGACGTCACCATCGCCTACCAGCGCTGGGGGGAATTCCGGGGCGACGCGGACGGGAACAACAACGTCCTGCTCGTCGAACACGCGCTGACCGGCGACACCAACGTCGCCGACTGGTGGTGCGACCTCGTCGGCCCCGGCAGGGCCCTCGACACCGACCGCTGGTGCGTGGTGTCCACCAACGTCATCGGCGGCTGCAAGGGCTCCACGGGCCCGGCTTCCCCTCATCCGGACGGCCGGGTGTGGGGCTCCCGGTTCCCGGCGATTTCCATCCGCGACCAGGTGGCGGTGGAGCACCAGTTCCTCCGCGTCCTGGGAATCCGCCACACCCACGCCGTCCTCGGCGGATCCATGGGCGGGGCCCGCGCGCTGGAGTGGACGTTGATGTACCCCGCGGCGCTGTCTTCCGCGTGCGTCATCGCGGTCTCCGCCCGGGCCAGCGCCTGGCAGATCGGCATCCAGGCCGCCCAGATCAGCGCGATCGAACGAGATCCCGACTGGCAGGGCGGCGACTTCCACGGCACCGGACGCTCCCCCGACGCGGGCCTGGCCGCGGCCCGCCGCATCGCCCACCTCACCTACCGCGGCGAGCAGGAGATCGACGAGCGTTTCGGCACGACCCCGCAGTCCGGCGAGAACCCCCTCGGCCCCTACCGCTCCCCCGGGCAGCGCTTCGCCGTGGAGAGCTACCTCGACTACCAGGGTGTCAAGCTCGTCGAGCGTTTCGACGCCGGCTCCTACGTCATCCTCACCGATTCCCTCAACCGCCACGACGTCGGCCGGGGCAGGGGCGGGCTGAACAAGGCCCTCGCCTCCACGCAGGTGCCCACGATGATCGTGGGTGTGGACACCGACATCCTCTACCCTTACCACCAGCAGGAACACCTCTCTCGCAACGTCGGCAACCTGCTGGGCATGGCGAAGATCGTCTCCCCCGTCGGCCATGACGCCTTCCTCACCGAGTTCCGGCAGATGGACCGCATCCTGCGACGCTTCCTCGACCTGTCCACCGCAGAGGTGGCGGCTGGAGAGGGCCGCGGCGGCTACTCGATCTAGCCGGTTTTGCGGGGCCTGACGGGCGGGAACGCACCGGGAAGCGCGAACCTCATGAGCCCAGCGCGTCCACCGAGGCCGAGAGGAACGCCATGGCGCCGCCGACGACGGCGGTGAAGATGGCGTCGAATCGCCGGGAACGCACCGCGAATACTCCGACGACACGGGAATCGCAGGTCACCCGCACCACGGCCAGCCAGATGAGGGACACCCCCAGTGCGAAAGTGGCGCGACGCCAGTGTTCGGTGAAGGCGAAACCGCCGGCCGCCACGACTCCGACCAGGAATACCACCATGCCGGCCCGCTGCGCCCACAGGGGCAGGCGGGACGGCGGCGCACCCAGGTCGTGGGGGTTGTCCAGCGGTTTACTCACCTGCGAGCAGTTCCGCCCTCTCGACGACGTTGCGCACCAGGAAGGCCCGGGTCAGCGGTCCGACGCCGCCGGGGTTCGGGGAGACGAATCCCGCGACATCCCAGACGTCGGGGTGGACGTCGCCGGCGAGCTTGCCGTCCAGACGCGACACACCCACGTCGAGGACCGCGGCGCCCGGCTTGATCATGTCGGCGGTGAGCATGTGCGGCTGGCCGGCGGCGGCGACGATGACGTCGGCGGCGCGGGTCTCGGCGGCGAGGTCCTTCGTGCCGGTGTGGCAGAGGGTGACCGTGGAGTTCTCGGACCGGCGGGTGAGCATGAGGCCGATCGGGCGGCCGACGGTGACGCCACGGCCGATGACGACGACCTTCGCGCCGTTGAGTTCGACGCCGAAGCGGCGCAGGAGGTGGATGGCGCCGTTGGGGGTGCAGGGCAGCGGGGCGGGCTCGTTGAGGACCAGCTTGCCCAGGTTGACCGGGTGCAGGCCGTCGGCGTCCTTGTCGGGGTCGATTGCGGCGAGCACGGCGTTCTCATCCAGGTGCTTCGGCAGCGGGAGCTGAACGATGTAACCGGTGCAGGCCGGATCGTTGTTCAGCTCCTCAATGACCGCCAGCAGCTCCTCCTGGGAGACATCCGCCGGCAGGTCCTTCCGGATGGAATTCACGCCGATCTGCTCGCAGTCACGGTGCTTCATCTTCACGTAGGAGTGGGAGGCCGGGTCATCGCCGACCAGCACGGTGGCCAGGCCCGGCACGATCCCCTTCTCCCGGAGGGCGGCGGTCCGCTCCCCCAGGTCCTGGAAGATCTCGTCTCGGTAGAGCTGTCCGTCAAGTTTGATCGCAGTCACGCCTCTCATCCTAGACTCTCGGTCATGGCCAGACTGCACGTCATCTTCGATAATCCGGTTATCCCGCCGAACACGGGTAACGCCATCCGCATGTGCGCCGGTACGGGCGCCCATCTGCACCTGGTGGAACCGTTGGGTTTCGATCTCAGCGAGAAGCATCTGCGCCGCGCGGGGCTGGACTACCACGATCTCGCCGACGTCACCGTGCACCCGGACCTCGACGAATGCTTCTCGACGCTGCCCTCCTCCCGCATCTTCGCCTTCACCACCCGCGCCCCCGTCTGGCACACGCAGGTCCAGTGGCGAGAAGGGGATGCGATGCTGTTCGGCACCGAACCGACCGGCATCCCGGAGGAGCATCTGGCTCATCCACGCATCGAGCACGAGGTGCGTATCCCCATGATCCCGGGGCGCCGTTCGATGAACCTCTCCAACTCGGCGGCGGTGGCCACGTATGAGGCGTGGCGTCAGCTGGGGTTTCCGGGCGGGGTGTAGGCGCGGCTGAGAAACACCAGCTCAAGTCGACTACTAGCGTCAAAGGTCTGCATCAGGCGGGCCACGGACTTTTTTGCCGAGGAGCCGGAGATATTCATCTCATCGGCGATGGACGCGTTGCTCTTCCCCAGATGAAGCAACCGCAGCACCCGGGTGTCCAGAGCAGACAGTCCTTCCACCGCGACCTCGAGGGGAATAATGTACTGACGGAGCCTCGAGGCAGCCAACGGCGATATGGTGGTACCGCCCTCCCTCGCGCTGTGGATCGCTGCCATGATCTCCGTCCTCTTGGCGCTCTTGAGGATGAATCCCCGGGCTCCGGCCGTGAGCATGTCCACCATCGCCACGTCATCATTAAATGATGTCACCGCGACGACGGCAGGAGGAGAAGGCACCAGTCGGCTCAGTCTCATAAATTCCACACCGTTCTTCCCAGGCATCCGCACATCACACAACACAACATCGATGTCGGACTGCCACAACACCTCGAGGGCTTCATCCACGGTGGCACAGGTCGCGATAACACTGATGTTCTCCTCTGTACCCACCATGAATGCCATCTCATCACGGAAGAACTCTTCGTCATCGACGATCACCATATTGATCATGTCAACCTACCCAGTCATCTACCGCCTGCAGAGAGGTAACCCGGCAAACAGTTCGCAGAAAATCATTGGCGATAGATCCATAAACGCACTGATGGTCTCAAACATTTCCTTCATCCCTGTTAATTTCGACCGGAACAGCTAAGTCAATACTCCACGATCCTGGAGTCGAAGTCACAGCAATCCGTCCTCCGACACCCTCTAGCCGACGGGACACACTCGGTAGCCCCAGTCTGTTTGAGAACTCACCCATCTGCCCACTGTCACCCCGTTCCACAGTATTGGCGAGCACCAGTCCCAGCTCATCATCCCGACTCAGCATCTCGATGTGCACCCGGCTCCGGGCAGGGGCGTATTTCACCATGTTGACCACGGCCTCCTGAAAAGACAGGGTCAGGGCATTTTCCACTGACGAAGCCAGAGGCCCCGGATCAGTATTCCCGCTGAAGACGACGTTAAAACCCATATCTCCCAGACTCACCATTGCGGACTGAACTGCCTGGGACAGGGGTTCTGGGCTCCACATACCGTCCGAAGAACTCAGGTGCCCGGTCGTTCCGGCTTTCATCTCCCGCATCAGTTCCTCAAGATCCATCAGGGCACTCCGCCCCAATTCAGCCACCTCTGCTATTCGATCATGTTCAGGAGATGCATCAATTTCAGAGTGGATCCGATCCGCAAGAATAGTCATCATCGTCAGTTTCCTGGCGATGCTGTCATGCAGATACTGATTGAGATTCTCAAAGAGCTTCTCCTCCGCTTGTTTCCTCTCTTCGCGGGCCTGATACTCCTCAAAGATTCGGTTTCTCCGGTTTTTTCCTATGAAGATAAGGAAGGCCAGCAGAAACGACTCAAGGATGAGCGAGTAGAACCACGCCTCCAATTCGAAAGACTGCACCGAAATGATGTAAGCGAGAATTATCCACTCACATGAGACCACCACTGCCGCCATGACCCCCACCCGAAAAGAAATCACGTGAACAGCCACATAGACGATGATCGGGGCAAGCTGCCACTGATCCACATAGCCACTCGCCCATATGATTGATGCCACGGGAATCGGAACAAAGACCGCAAGTGGAAAATGCTGGGCCACCAGGATGACAGAGACAAAGACGAGCTGGAAAAGTGCGTCCCGGTATCCGGCTCCCGGAAAAAGGAGAGAAACGCCGACAATTATCAAGGCCAGGTAGATCTCAAAACGGGGCTTGGCCGACAGCACCGATAATTCGCCGGCATTCACTCTCACCAGATCACCCCTCATGTTTCGTCAGCGTTGCCCCCGGGCAAGCCAGAAAGCGATGGCTCCGCCCATGGCAAGCCCAGGGCCTGCGAATATCAACCATCGTGCCAGAAAATCCGCGTTGAAGAAGTACAGGACCCCCGACCCCACCGTCAGGACCACACCGAAAACCACGAGTGCCGTACCAGTCCTGCGCTGGCGCTGAGACTGATCTCCCGTCGGTTGGCCGCTCCGTCTTCTGGCAGACACATACAGCAGGACCGCCAACAGTGGCACTGCGAGCACAATGGCTGAAACGGCTGCTGTTTCCCACCCAAGGAAAAATAATGCCCCGGCGCAGACCAGAGTCACCACTGTCACGGTGACGGTAAGCGCTCTGAGCGCTTCAGCTGTTGATTTCTTCCCACGAGCATCCATGGCTTTCCTTCCCGTTAGCAGCGCGAGCTGACATAAGCCAGAAATCCTGATGCGCCAAGCGAATACATCAGCAGCAGGGCGGCGGCCCCTGCCGCCCCTGTGGCGGCCACGATCGCGATTGCGGCGCCCCATCCTGCCGTGTGGACAGTCTGCACAACCCACATCAAGAATGTGCACGAGAGTCCGTCACTCTGTGGTGTGTACTGTCCATCTCCTGATTGGCTGAGCTGGTCTACGTTCTGTTCAAGAGAAAATCCTGTCATATCTACATTGGCCATGGTTCCGTCAGCATTTTCCACCACGGCAGAATTATTCACATCATCGAAAGTCACAAACGTGACTTCATCATCGACCACGACACGAGTTCTTCCGTCATCAAGCTGGGTCACCTGAATACCTTCCACGCCATCAGCAGCTCCCCTGGCTTCCTTCGCGGAAGCACCCTGCGCCGTGAACAGAACCATCGCCAGTACCGTGACGAACACGCCAATCAACAACGATGACCGCTTAATAAAAGTCACTTGTCTCCTCCTCATTGTTACTGCACTGAATTAACGCCCCCAATTCTCTGCTGGAGGCGTTGGCTTCAGCTTCGCAGGAAACCAGGCCGCTGGTGTTCCATCCCCGGGTCTTCAGGAACTTTTGGTTCCCCCCGAAAAATTATTGCACCATGCTCACGGCTCAGACACGGCACCAAGCCCTACGCAGGTGCAGTGACACGCGGGAGACACCCTGGCCGTTGCCACCTATCGGGTATCACGCCACCTGGGTTTTCTGGGAGCGGTACAAATAGAGTCGGGTCAAGTCCACACCCGGGGCATGTTTCCGGTGGCATTCGGACCGCAAGGTTCTCACTGCGGAAAGTGAAAAGCTGTCTCCGATCAGAGGTGCATGGTGTCCCAGCCTGCTACAAGCCCGGAACAATGGCACGCACTGGGGCTGCCTCCGGACTCTACTAGGGACCACTGCAGAAGGGCTCAGCGTCGAAGAAGCGCGTGCCCGTCTGGCGGATCTCGGGCCCAACGAGATCCAGGAACGGGCGCCGGAACGCTGGTACCAGGTGCTGCTGCGCCAGTTCCGGTCCCCCATGATCCTCTTTCTTCTCGGCGCCGCAGTGATCACCCTGTTCCTGCACGAGTGGTTCGACTCCTTCGTGATCCTGCTGACCCTGCTGCTCAACGCCTCCCTCGGATTCTGGCAGGAGCGCAAGGCAGAACACGACGTCAAGGCCCTCAGACAGCTGACGGTCGCTGAAGCCACGGTGGTGCGCTCCGGTACCGCCGCGCGCATCGCTGCGCGTGAACTGGTGGTGGGTGATCTCGTCCGGCTCGAATCCGGTGACAAGGTGCCGGCTGACCTCCGCCTGACGGACGTGCATGACCGGCAGATCAATGAGTCAATGCTCACGGGCGAAGTGCTGCCTGTGCTGAAATCGACGGGTCCGCATCCCGAGGACACCGACCGCAGTGACCGGCTCAACATGGCCTACTCCGGCACGCTCGTGACCTCGGGGCACGCGAGCGGCACCGTCGTCGCCGCCGCCCTGGACACTGAACTCGGCACCATCGCCCAATCCATCCAGGTCAAAACCCAGAAGACCCCACTGCAGAAGCTCACCGACCGCCTGGAGAAGTACATCGCCGTAGTGGTCATCGCGATCGCCGCGTTGATCTCCGTGGTCTCTGTCCCGCTGGGCACCACTGCCTCCGAGGTCTTCCGCAACGCGGTGGCGCTCATCGTCTCCGCGCTGCCCGAGGCCCTGCCCATTGTCCTCACCGTCGCACTCGGCGTGGGCGTGTCCCGCATGGCGAAGCGCAACGCCGTGATCCGCAACCTCCCCTCCGTCGAGACGCTCGGTTCCATCGACGTCATCGGCTCCGACAAGACTGGCACCCTCACCATCAACCGCATGACCGTCGAGCGGCTCTGGACCCCCGACGGCCGGGAACTCGACGTCACCCAGGTTCCCGCGAACGGCGGCGGCCTCAGCACCACCCAGCGGAGCTCACTGCGCACCGGCGCACTCAGCAATGAGGCGACGCATCACAAGGACGCGGAGACCGGCTTGGTCGGCGACGCCGTCGACGTCGCCATGGCCGCGGCCGGCACTCCGCCGGCCCAGTGCGCCGACCGATTTCCCCCTGCGGACCATGTGCCACCCCGCAAACATCCGTTCGAAGAGGTGTCGTAAGGTCATTCCCCAGGAACGACACCGAGGGAGTGATGGCAAGTGGTGATGGGACCGACCCATGCGATGAGCGGGGCCGCCGTGGGGCTGGCGATCGCGCAGGTGCTGCCCGCCGAGTGGGGCGGGGTGACCACCGCGGAAGAGGCGTTCGTCTACGCGGGCCTGGCGGCCGGCGCGGCGCTGCTGCCCGACCTGGACTCCCCGCAGGCCACGGTTGCGCGTTCCTTCGGCCTGCTGTCCCAGGTGGCCTCCCGGACGGTCGAGAACTTCTCCCAGGGCTTCGTGAACCTGACCCGCGGCCGCAGGGACCCGCGCTGCAACAACGGTCACCGCACCCTGACCCACACGGTGTGGTTCGCACTCGCGGCGGGTGCCGGGGCGACCGCGCTGATCGGCGCCTACGGCAAGTCGGCGGTGATCGGGCTGCTGTTCTTCCTGCTGAGCCTGGCCATCCGCGGTCTGCTGCCGGAATGGTCCAAGAAGAGCGACTGGATCGTGGTCACCGGCACGGCGGCGGGGCTCGCCTACGGCGCCTGGTACTTCATCCCCGCCGCCTCCCTGGGGCTGGTGCTGGGTTCGGCGGTGACAGCCGGTGTGGCCGCCCACCTGCTCGGCGACATGGCCACCAAACGGGGTATCCCGGTCTTCGCCCCGCTGGTGCCCCTGCGGGGGCGGCGCTGGTGGAACCTGCGCCTGCCCCGATTCCTCAGCATCCGAGCCTCCGGACCGGCGGACAAGGCCCTGCTCCTGGTGTTCTCAGTGCTGGTCGTGGCCCAGATCAGCCTCATCGCATCACCGCCACTGGTTACTGCGCTGGGCTGGTAGTTCGCGCTGACGCAGGGCGTCCAGGAGCACCCCGCCGGCTTCGGGCGTCAGATCCTCACCCGCCATGCGCACCGGGCCGGGGACGAGGTCGAAACGCACGGTGCACAGGCCGAACATCTGCTGCAGGGGTCCCCTCGTGAGGGAGAGCTCCTGGATGTGTGCGGGGTCGATGACGCTGACTCGCCGACCGAAGCGGCCGCGGTGGACCACGACGGCGTCGGCAAGCAGGGTCACCGCCTGCTGGTGCAGGTCGACCGGCGAGACCCACCCGGCCACCGGCGGTGAGGTGAACATCGGGATGGTCGCGCCTTCCGGGCGTGCCGACGCCTCGATGGTCACCGCGTCCAACGGGCTGACCAGCGCCAGCAGCGCCAGCGCCTGCCCACGGGACCCCACCGGGAGCAGCTGGGTCGTGCCGGAGCCCTTCTCGTTCTCGGCGCCGTAGCCTGCGACGGAGACCTTGACGCACCACCAGCCCGGTATCCGCCACAGGACCGGCTGATGGACGGTGACCCCGTGGATGCGCCGCAGCGGAATCGACTGGCGACGCCTGTCCGCCAGGCCGTAGGAGAGGTGCAGGGTGCCGTCCGTCAGACGGGCGGTGAACCGCCAGCTGCTGTCTATCTGGTTCCAGATGACCGGCACGATGCCGATGGCGACGGGCAGGGCCGCGGCCCAGGTCAGCGGAGTGATGACAAGGCCGACGATGATCAGCGCCGCGCTCAGGGACACCCCCTGCAGGGCGGCGCCCGTCAGGGAACGGGCGATGGGGATCTCGGGGATGACGACCTGCCCGGCTGTGTCGGCGGCGGGGGCCGCCACAGCCGACACGGCCGCTGGCACGGTGCCGCGGGTACGCTCCAGGACCTCCGCGCGCAGCTGCTCGGCGACGTCGCGCGGGAGGTAGGCGATCTCGATGACGGAGTCCCCGCCGCCGGCGGTCTCCACGCGGACGGCCGCCAACCGGAAAATCCGCGCGATGACGGACTCGACGACGTCGACGGCCTGGATCCGGTCGTAACGGGCGGTGCGCAGCCGGGTGTTCAGCACGCCGTTTTTGAGCGAGACCTCTTCTTCCGTGAGCCGGTATCCGGTGGCCCGCCACCAGACCTGGGAGACCAGCCAGACCAGGCCGCAGCCGACCAGGAACGCCCCGGCCCCGATGAGGACGGGCAGGATGTTCCCGCTGCCCAGCCAGCCCAACGCCGCACCGATGGCCGCTATGTCCAGGTTGACGAAGAAGATCGTGACGGCGGCGAGGATGACCGTCCAGAAACGCAGCAGCGGCGTCAACCGGTGGACGCGGCGGTAGTCCTCGTTCACAGCCCGCTCATCCTCTCCCGGGCCTTGACCGCCAACCGGTCCCGCAGGGCGTCGGCGGTCTCGGCGGGCAGTCCCTGGACCGACGCGTCCGAGGTGGCGGAGGCGGTGTGCAGCTGGAGGGTCTTCATCCCCAGGGAACGTTCGATCGGCCCGGCGGTGACGTCGACGTACTGGATGCGTCCGTAGGGGATCACGGTGAACGTGTGCCAGAGCCGACCCTTGGTGATCAGCAGCTCGTCGCCGGTCTCCCGCCACCCCAGCAGCCGGACCTGCGCCGGGATCAGCCACGCCTGCCAGAGCAGCAGGATGAGCAGTACCGCGGTGCCGATGTGGAACCAGGGGCTGAGGGCGAAGCCGAGGACGGCGAAAACCAGGAGAACGACGGCGATCCAGGGAAGTCTGCCCAGGTAGCGGGCGGTGGTCAATTTCGGGGACACCGGGTTCATGTCCCGGTGACTGATGCTCGCGCCGTGCACTGCCTCATCGCTCATGGGCACCACCTTGCCAGAACATCCGGCGAAACTGCGCGGGATAGGCTGGGGGCATGTCCGGTCTCGAGTACCTCATCGCCAAGCTGCCCACCGGTGCGACAATCGCGGTGATCATCGCGTTCATCTCCACCCTGCTCACCCGGGACTGGCCCCTGGGCCTGACCGACATCCTCTTCTTCCTCGGCGTCTGGCTGGCGCTGAGCATCATCGCCGCGGTGATCCTGGCGGGCATCGAGATGTTCCGGGACCGGTGACGGCGCAGGGCCCGTCAGCGCCCCTGCACTCAGGAGTCGAGGCCTTCGAGCGTCCCGCGGTCACCCATGGCGTCGGCGCCGATGACCGACAGCGTGCCGTCGGTCTCCATGATCATCGCCCCGACGTCGCCCAGGTCGCCGTATCCGCCGGATCGGGCGGCCTGACGCACCTCCGCCTCCCCCACCCGGGCCCGCCGCATGCCCTCCTCCAGCATCCGCCCGTCGCGCACAATGACGACCGGAGACGCCGTGGCCGCGCCCCGCAGCGCGGGCACGGCCCGCAGCACCCTGGCCACCACGTACTGCAGGCCGAGGAGGAGACCCAGAGCGGTGGCCGCGGAGGCCCAGGACAGGTCTGCGCTGGTCAGTGCCGTAGCCAGGATCGACCCGAGGGCGATGGTGACGGTGAAGTCGAAGGCGTTGAGCTTGGCCAGCGAGCGGGCGCCGGTGATCCGGAGGATCACCAGCAGGATGAGGTAGCTGGCGGTGCCAACCAGCAGGATGCGGATGATGGGGTCGAGGCCGGAGAACCACATGCGCCCATGGTAGGTGCCGTTCGGGGCGCCGTCACCGGAAATCCCGCGAACCCCGGCTGAACCACTCCCCCACCGCCAGGGGCTCCAGCCTGTCGGCCACCACGGTCACCGCACCGGTGGCGTTCTGCACGATTCCGCGTACCACCAGCGCCCGCGAGGTCCGGGCGAGCACCTGTTGACGGTTCCACAGGCCGACGGAGACCATGACGTTGATCAGACCGGTCTCATCCTCCATGCCCAGGAAGGTCAGGCCGGAGGCGGTCTGCGGGCGCTGCCGGTGGGTGACCACGCCCGCGACGCGCACACGGGTGCCGTCGGTGACGTCGCGGAGGGCGGCGGCGGTGAGGATCCCGGCGTCGGAAAGCTGGCCGCGCACCAGCTCCATCGGCTGGCGCCGGGGAGTCACGCCGGTGGCGGCGACGTCGGCGACCATGAGCTCGAACGTGCTCATGCCCGGCAGCGACGGGGATTCGATGGCCGACAACCCCGGCAGCATGCCCTCGCGTTCGGTGGCCGCCACGCCCGCCTGCCACAGGGCCTGCCGGCGGTCGACGCCGAAGCAGTCCAAGGCCCCGGCACGCGCCAGGGACTCCACGTGCTCGACGCTCAGCTCCGCCCGGCGCGACAGGTCCGGAATACCGGTGAACGGCGCCGCCTTTTCAATCCTCGCCGCCGCCGCGCCGAGGCCGTTGATGAGGTTCAGCCCCACCCGGATCCGCCCGTCCACCACGCGGGCCTGTTCGCCTGATTCGTTGACGTCGACGGGCAGGATCCCGATGCCGTGGCGGCGGGCGTCCTGGATCAACGACTGCGGCGAGTAGAAGCCCATGGGCTGGGCGCGCAGCAGGCCGACACAGAACTCCGCCGGGTAATGGTGTTTGAACCAGGCGGAGAAGTACACCAGCGAGGCGAAGGACTGGGAGTGGGATTCGGGGAAGCCGTAGGCGGCGAAGGCGACGATCTTGTTCCACAGCTTCTCGGCCGTCTCCCCGGGGATGCCGTGGGTGTCGCGCACGCCGCGGAAGAAACGGCCCTTCAGCTCCGCCATCTTCGCCGGGGATCGCTTGGACCCCATCGCGCGGCGCAGGGCGTCCGCCTCCGCGCCGCTGAACCCGGCGGCGTCGACGGCGATCTGCATGAGCTGCTCCTGGAACAGCGGGATGCCCAGCGTCTTGCCCAGGGACTTCTCCAGGACGGGGTGGTCGTAGGTGACGGGCTCGCTGCCGTCCCGCCGGCGCAGGTAGGGGTGCACCGAACCGCCCTGGATGGGGCCGGGCCGGATGAGGGCGACCTCCACGACCAGGTCGAAGAAGGTGCGCGGTTTCAGGCGCGGCAGGGTGGACAGCTGCGCGCGGGATTCGACCTGGAACACGCCGACGGCGTCGGCGCGGCAGAGCATGTCGTAGACGCCGGGGTCCGCGAGGTCGAGCTCCCACAGGTGGACACGGGTGCCGTGCTGCTCCGCCACGAGGTCGATCATGTGGTGCAGCGCCTCGAGCATGCCCAGGCCCAGCAGGTCGAACTTGACCAGCCCGGCGGCGGCGCAGTCGTCCTTGTCCCACTGCACCACGGAGCGCCCCTCCATCCTGGCCCACTCGACGGGCACGACGTCGGCGATGGGGCGGTCGCAGATGACCATGCCGCCGGAGTGGATGCCCAGGTGGCGGGGCTGCCCCTTGAAGCGCGCGGCCAGCTCCACCACCTCGGCAGGCGGTTCCGCCGTCCCCTTCGACCACGCGTCGGCCGAGCCCTGGGGGTGGCCGAGGGCGCGGGCGGCATCGCGGAGCGCGCCTTTCGTGCGGTAGGTGATCACGTTGGCCACCTGCGCTGCCCGGTCGCGGCCGTAACGGCCGTAGACGTACTGGATGACCTCCTCGCGTCGGCCGGATTCGATGTCGATGTCGATGTCGGGCGGGCCGTCGCGGTCCGGGGAGAGGAAACGCTCGAAGAGCAGGCCCGCGGAGATGGGCTCCACGTTGGTGATGTCCAGGGCGAAGCACACGGCCGAGTTCGCCGCGGAGCCGCGGCCCTGGCAGAGGATGTCCGCTTCCCGGCAGAAGTCGACCAGGTCGGTGACGATGAGGAAGTAGCCGGGGAAGTTGAGCTTGCCGATCACCCCCAACTCGTGCGCGATCTGTTTCTCCGCCTTCGCCCGGACGCCGTCCGGCCTGCCTGCGTATCGACGCCGCGCCCGCTCCTGCGTCAGGTCACTCAGCCAGGTCATCTCGGTGTGCCCCGCCGGGGTGCGCCAACCGGGCAGGTCGGGGGCGACGAGGTCGAGGGTGAAGGCGCACTCGCGAGCCAGGTCGACCGCGCCTGCGATCAGCTCCGCCCGGCCGGGCAGGAGTGCGGCGATCTGCGCGCCGGAGCGCAGCCAGGGTGCGCCCATCGGGTGGAGGTCCGGTTCTGCCTCGCCCAGGGAGAGCCGGCGGGACAGGGCGCGCTTCGCACCGGCCAGTCGGGCATCCTGCCGGGTGGCGGCGGCCGGTAACGCGGTGACGATGCCGCGTAGACCATGCCGTCTACACTCGTCGAGCTTCTCGTGGCGGTCGGTGTCCTCGGGGGTCATGGTCACCGCATATTCCAGCACCAGGTTACCCGCCCCGAACGCTTCGACCGCCTGGTCGATATCAGCGACCCACTCATGCCCCAGCAGCGCCACGCAGTGGCCGTCCAGGAACCGGGCAATCTCCCCCACCGGCGGGTACTCCACCCGCCCCTTCTCCCCGGCGGCCATGTGCGCGTCCGACATCAGCCGCGACAGCCGGCGGTACCCCTCGGGCCCGCGGGCCAGCACCGGCAGGATGCGGTCCCCCAGGGTGAGTTCCGCGCCGAACACGGTCGGCAGACCCTCCCCCGCGGCGGCCTCGGCGAACTTCACCGCGCCGTAGAAACCGTCCCGGTCCACCAGCGCCAACGCCGACAGTCTCAACTCCACGGCCCGCCGGACCAACACCTCGGGATCGCTCGCTCCGCCGAGGAAACTGTAGGAGCTCACGGCGTGCAGCTCGGCGAAGGGGAGGGCGGGGCGGGCAGAGGCGGGACGTCGGGAAGCGGGCGCGGCCAGATGATCGACCGGCACCGGCGTCGGCGACTTCCGGCCGGCGAGGACGCGCTCCAGCCGCGACCAGCTCAGAGGCGCACCGCCGTTGACTCCCATGCCCCACAACCTACCCACAATCGAACGCACGTGCCCACGGTTCCGGCATTTTTCCCGGCCACTGCCTAGACAGAGCGGTACGGTTGATGCTAGGTTTCACAACCAACTGCTCAACAAACGTCTAAGGAACCTCAAAGCCATGAACTTCCGTCGCATTTTCGCCGGCGCCACCGCCTCGGTCATCGCCGCCGCGGGGCTTGTCGCCTGCTCCTCCGACTCCGACAGCACCGACGCCGGTGCCGCCGGCGAGACCGTCCGCATCGGCACCACCGACGCCAACCTCAAGGAGTGGGACGTCTTCGCCGACCTCGCCGAGGAGGAGGGCATCGACATCGAGATCGTGCCGTTCTCGGACTACAACACCCCGAACGACGCCGTCGCGCAGGGCCAGATCGACGTGAACAAGTTCCAGCACCTGCTCTTCCTCAACGACTACAACACCGGCGCCGGCGAAGAGCTCGTGCCGATCTCGTCGACCGAGATCTACCCGCTGGCCCTGTTCTGGAAGGACCGCGACAACCTCGACGGCATCGAGGGCGAGGAGATCGCGATCCCGAATGACGCGACCAACCAGGGCCGCGCCATCAACGTCCTCGTCCAGGCTGGCCTGGTCACCCTCCGCGAGGAGGGCCTGCTCAACCCGGCCCCGGCCGATATCGACAATGACGCCTCAAAGGTTTCCGTCATCCCGGTCGACGCCGCCCAGACCACCGCCGTGTTCCATGAGGGCCGCCCGGCCGTGATCAACAACTCCTTCCTGGAGCGCGCCAGCATCGACCCGCTCGACGCCATCTTCCAGGACGACCCGGACACCGAGCAGGCCGAGCCCTACATCAACGTCTGGGTGACCACCCCGGAGCGCGCCGACGACGAGACCATCAACCGTCTCGCCGAGCTCTGGAAGGACCAGGCCGTCACCGACGCCATCATGGAGTCCTCCGGCAACACCGCGGTCAAGGTCGACCGCCCGCGCGAGGACCTCGACGCCATCCTGGAGCGACTGCGCGAATCCGGCGACCAGTAGTCTGCGCACCGCCGCCATGACAAACCCCGTCGCCCTCCAGCGGCGGGGTTGAGCATTTAACCGTCACCTTCTCCTCCTCCCAGAACGGCTCTGATCACCCGTGTCCGAACCAGTCTCCGCACCCCCCATCCGGCCGCGTACCGGAACCCGCATCGAATTCCGCAATGTGACCAAGGTCTTCACCAACCAGAAGAAGACCGAGACCCGCGCCGTCGACGGCGTCACCCTCACCGTCGAGCCGGGCGAAATTCTCGGCGTCATCGGCTACTCCGGCGCCGGCAAGTCCACCCTCGTCCGCCTCATCAACGGGCTGGACACCACCACCTCCGGCCAGCTGCTTCTCGACGGGACCGACGTCGTCGGCATGCCCGAATCCAAGCTGCGCACGATCCGCCGGGGCATCGGGATGATCTTCCAGCAGTTCAACCTCTTCCGCTCGCGCACCGCCGCCGGCAACATCGAATACCCGCTCACCCTGGCGGGCATGCCCAAGGCGGAGCGCAGGAAACGCGTGGCGGAGCTCCTGGACTTCGTCGGCCTGGCAGACAAGGGGCGCAACTATCCCGAGCAGCTCTCCGGCGGGCAGAAACAGCGCGTGGGCATCGCCCGCGCCCTGGCCACCAACCCCCGGCTCCTGCTCGCCGACGAGGCCACCTCGGCGCTCGACCCGGAGACCACCCACGATGTGCTCAACCTGCTCCGCGAGATCAACCGCGAGCTGGGCATCACCATCGTGGTCATCACCCATGAGATGGACGTCGTGCGCACCATCGCGGACAAGGTCGCCGTCATGGAGGCGGGCAAGGTCGTCGAGTACGGCAGCGTCTACGAGGTGTTCTCGGCGCCGCGGACGAACGTCGCGAAACGCTTCGTCTCGTCCTCCCTGCGCAACACCCCCGACGTCGTGGAGGAGGAGGACCTCCTCGCCCACGGCGGGCGCCTGTTCACGATCAACCTCACCGAGGACTCAGGCTTCTTCTCCGCCGCGGCCGCCGCCCGGGAGGAGGGCCTGAGCATCAACATCGTCCACGGCGGCGTGACCACGCTGCAGCGACAGTCCTTCGGCAAGATGACCGTCCGCCTCGCCGGCCCCGACGACGCCGTCGAACGCTTCCGCACCACGCTCGCCCGCACCACAGACATCCAGGAGATCACGCGATGACCCACACCTATCTCGCCGCCGACTGGAACCGTCTCGGCCCCACCTTCCTCGAGGCCATCATGGACACCCTCGTGATGGTGTCCCTGACCATGGTCGTCGGCGGACTCGCCGGACTGGCCGTGGGCATCCTGCTCTACACCACCCGCTCCGGCAGCATCCTGCAGTCCCGCCCGGTGTACTGGGTGCTCAACCTGCTGGTCAACTTCATCCGCCCGATCCCGTTCATCATCATGATCGCGATGTTCGCGCCCCTGACCCTGAACGTCGTGGGCACCACCATCGGCCGGTCCGCGGCGATCTTCATCATGTGCATCGCGGCGACCTTCGCCGTGGCCCGCATCGTCGAGCAGAACCTCGTCGCGATCGACCCCGGGGTCATCGAGGCCGCCCGCTCCATGGGTGCCGGCCCGTGGCGGATCATCCGGACCGTCATCGTCCCGGAGGCGTTGGGCCCCCTGGTCCTCGGCTACACGTTCATCTTCATCGCCGTGGTGGACATGTCCGCCATGGCCGGCTACATCGGCGGCGGCGGCATCGGCGACTTCGCCATCGTCTACGGCTACCGCGCCTACGACCTCGAGGTCACGTACGCGGCCGTCATCGTCATCGTCATCATCGTCCAGATCGCCCAGCTCTTCGGCAACTGGCTCTCGCGGCGGATCCTGCGCCGCTAACCGGCCGGCGGATGACCCCTCAGGCCTGCTTCGAGTAGAGGTGCTCGGGTCTCCCCGAGGTGCCGTACCGCAGACGCACCTGCACCACTCCCTGACCTGCCATTGTGGCCAGTCGGCGCTGCGCGGTAGCCCGGGAGACCCCGGCCCGCCCGGCGGCCTCGGCAGCGGAGAGCTCCCCCTCCCCCAGGGCGTCGAGAAGCAGCTGCTCCGTGGCGGAACGGGAGACGACGACCGCGCCGGGCGTCTGGCCGTGCAGGATGGAGAGCGCCTGGTCGATCTTCTCCTGCCGGAGTCCGCGCCTGCCCGCCAGCACATGCCGGAAACGGGCGTAGCGGTCCAGCCGCTCGCTGAGTGTCTGCCGCGGGAAAGGTTTGACAAGGTATCCCAGGACCCCGGCGTGCAGCGCACGGCGGACGGTGTCCGCTTCATCGGCGGCACTGAGGATGAAGGCGTCCACCCCTGCGCCACGGACCAGTTCGATGCCGTCCCCGTCCGGCAGGTAGACGTCGACGAGCATGAGATCCGGCCGATCCGTGGCCAGCGCCTCCCGCGCCTCCGCGATGGTGCGCACCGACCCCTGCACCCGGAAGCCCGGGGCGGCCGCCACAATGTCGGCGTGGATGCCTGCCACCCGGAAATCATCGTCAACCACCAGTACTGACCAGGTCCGGGCCATCACTCATCTTCCTCTCGGGAGTTCCGGGACTGTCCTGCGACGCCCGTGGCCATGACCCCGGGGAGCCGGGCGCCGAACACCGCACCCCGACCGCTCGCCCCGCCGCCGGGATCGATGAGCCAGAGTTCCCCGCCCCGGCGGCGCAGCAGATCCCGGGACAGTGCCAACCCTATGCCGTGACCGTGGACCCGGTCCACCGCAGTCTCCTCAGTCTCATCATCGGCGGGAGGCGCGGCCACCGCCCCCGTTCCGGCCGCTGTGCCCGGCCCGGAGTCCGCGACCATCAGCACCAGATCCGGGCCGTCGTCCATGAGGGTGACCTCCACCAGCCGGGGTTCCGGGGCCTGCAGGGCCGCAGTGACGGCGTTGTCGACGAGGTTACCCAGCACGGTGGCGGTGTCCTCCACCCCCTCAACCCCTTCGAGACTGCCCAGCACCAGAGTTTCATCCCGGATCAGCAGCTGCACCCCGCGCTCATCGGCCTCCAGGGACTTCGCCCCGAGGAAGGACTGCAGAAAGGGCTCGGTGAGCAGGTCCGCACCGGCCAACGGATAGTCCACCGGCCCCCTGTCGCGCATGGTGCGCAGGAACTCGGCGGCCTCCTCCCCGCGCCCGGACTCGACCAGTCCGGCGGCCACATGCATGCGGTTGGCGAATTCATGGCGTTGCACCCGCAGCGCCGACGTCATGGTCCGGACCGAATCCAGGCGTCGACTCAAGCCCATCACATCGGTGCGGTCGCGGAGGATGATCACGGAACCGAGCCGTTGTCCGCCGCGGTCCACCTGGCGGGAGTCCAGGTAAAGCACCCTGCCGCCGACCACGACCCCGTCGCGAGCCTCGCCCTTCTCCAGGGAGCGGATGACGTCCTCCGGCAGATCCAGGTCCCCCAACGACATCCCCTCCAGCTGCACCCGCCCGAACATCTTCTCCGCCTCGCTGTTGGAGACCCGGATGACACCCGATTCGTCGAGGGCGATGACGCCGTCCCCCACTCCGTCGAGCACCGCCGCCTGGTTCTGCACCAGGACCACCAGCTCCTCCGGCTGGACCCCCAGGGTCAGCTGCTCCCAGCGGCGCCGCAGCACAAGGGTCGCCCCGATGCCGATCAGCAGGGCCGCTGCGGCGGCCGCACCGACGCCGAGCAGCAGCTGCGGCAGGTCGTCGAAGACGCCCGCCCGCTCGAAACCCACGCTGACCTCACCGACCGGTTCCTCAGTGCCCGGCGCGAAGACCGGTACCTTGGCTCGGACGGAATCGCCCAGCGTGCCCCGCTCCCAGGCGATGACCTCCTCGCCGCGGAGAGCCGCCTCGAAGCTCGTGCTCACCTGGCGGTCGAGCTGCCCCGGGTCCGGGTGCGCCATACGGATCCCCTCGCCGTCGGTGATGACGACGAACAGTGCACCCGTCCGGCCGGTGACGTCCCGGGCATAGGCCTGGAGGGGGCCGTCGGCGAGTTCGGCCGCGGAGGGGTTGATCCCCCGGCTGGTCTCCCGGGTCACCTCGGAACGCACGACGGGGGCCGAGGCCACGGTGCGCGCAATCGAGAGGGCCGAGGTCTCGGTCTCATGCTTGAGCTGTTCAACCCCCAGCACGATGAAGACGCCGGCGCTCGCGGCCACCACCGCCACGACGGTAACCAGCTGCAGAAGCAGCACCCGGGTGCCGAATCTCATCTTCCCGCTCCTGCCTGTCGTCGCCGTCCACCCCGCACACTTCCCACGGGACCATCCCGCGAAAGCCTCGTCCCGGGAGAGCCCATTCCAGCACAGGCTGTCCGACCGGGACAAACATCTGATCACAATGCGCAGAAGTGCCTTAATGCGCAGTACAGCGGGCAATGCGCTCAACTCTATGCCAGTGAGAGGGATCACTTTAGGCTGTTGCCAGCATTCCAGCCCACACACCCCGAACCAAGAAACCAGGAGTCCGGATGTACCCTCCCGCAGACGTGCTGCTCGCCGCGGAATACACGTTGAGCCACACCCCCTCCGACGGCGTTCTCGTCGCCCTGGGATTCGCCATGGTCCTCACCTTCATGGCGCTGATCATGACCGGCCGTGCCACCCCGATGGTCGCACTCATCCTGGTGCCCACCGTCTTCGGTCTCCTGGCCGGCGCCGGATTCGGCATCGGCGACATGGTCCTCGACGCCATCGGCGACATGGCCTCCACCGCTGCACTGCTGATGTTCGCGATCATGTTCTTCGGCATCATGATCAACGTCGGACTCTTCGACCCGTTGATCCGGGCGATCACCCGCACCCTGGGCGATGACCCGGCGAAAGTGGTGCTCGGCACAGCCGTCCTGGCGGGTGTGGTCTCCCTGGACGGCGACGGCTCCACCACCTTCATCATCACCACCTCCGCGATGCTGCCGATCTATCTCCGCCTGGGCATGAGTCCGGTCGTGCTCACGGTGGTCGCCGGCCTGATCAACGGCACCATGAACATCCTCCCCTGGGGTGGACCGACGGTGCGTGCCGCGACCGCCCTGGGTCTCGACCCCTCCGCCGTCTTCGTGCCGATGATCCCCTCCCTCGTGGCCGGCGTCGTGATCGTCTTCGTCTTCGCCTGGTTCCTGGGCGTGGCAGAGCGACGTCGCCTCGGCGGCTCCCTGGACACATCCCGCTTCGGCGGCGAAGGTGCGACCGGTGCAGGCTCCGGTGGCGGCGGCCCGCGGGGTGGCACGGCCAGGCACGGCAACTCCGACGACCGCACCCCCACCGGTGGCGGCGTGCTTCTCGACGACCGCCCGGCCCGGACCGAAGACATCGAACACGTCTCCCTCGGCTCCGATGCCGGGGCCGGCATGACCGACACCATGCTGGACCCGCACCGCACCTCCCTGCGGCCGAAGCTGATCTGGTTCAACCTGGCGCTGACCGTCGCGGTCATGGTGTTGCTGGTCGCCGACCTCTTCCCGCTGGCCTTCGTGTTCATCGTGGGCACCGGCCTGGCCCTGGCCGTGAACTTCCCCCGTGTCAAGGACCAGGCCACCGAGATCCTGTCCCACTCCTCCTCCATCGTCGGCGTGGTCTCCATGGTCCTGGCCGCCGGCGTACTGGTCGGTGTGTTCAACGGCACCGGCATGGTCGAGGCGATGGCCGCCTGGATCACCCAGATCATCCCGAGCTCCATGGGCCCCTACCTGGCCGTGATCACCGGTGTGCTCTCCATCCCCATGACCTTCTTCATGTCCAACGACGCCTTCTACTTCGGGATCCTGCCGGTCCTGGCGGAGAGCGCCACCCACTTCGGCATCGAGCCGGTGGAGATGGCCCGTGCCTCCATCACCGGCCAGCCGGTGCACATGCAGTCCCCGCTGGTCCCCGCGATCCTGCTGCTGGTCTCCCTGGCCAAGGTCAACCTCGGCGACCACCACAAGAAGGTGCTCTGGCGCGCCACCCTCGTCTCCCTGGCCATGCTGGTGGTCGGCGTCCTGGTCGGTGTGATCCCCCTCGCCGGGTAGCCCTCCCTCATACATCCGTGTCGTCGCCGGGGCGCCGCAGTCTGCGGCGCCCCGGCGAATTCTCCTGTGTCCGGCGCGAGCCGGACGTCTCCGGCCCGGATGCGGTCGTCGGGGGTCAGTGGTGCCGGGCGAGGTAGTCTGCCGCCGCCTCCAGGGCCTCCCGCCCACCGGCGGTGTAGGCCTCCCAGTCCCGGCCCTCCCCGCCGGGGGTCTGCCACTCCGGCAGCACCGAGTTGACCAGCCACGCCGGGTCGACGTCCCCGTCCCGGCGCAGTCTGCGGGCCAGCACGCCCAAGGCAGCGGTGGCGCCCTCGTGGTACTTGTAGGCGGGGAAACTCCGTCCGGCCCGGCCCATGGCACAGGCAGAGGTGTTGCCCGAGAGCTCCGCCATCGCGGAGGCCGCCCGGTGCCGTTGTTCGGCGACGTAGGTCTGGAAGTTGCTCACATCGCCGAGCCTAGACCTCAGCCGCCCAGCTTTCCGGAGAGCCGGTCCAGCCGGTACTTGCTCGGCCCGTCCAGGCCGATGATGTCCACGATCTTGCCGCGGCTCTGGAATTTCTGCTGGATGGCGTCGAAGGTGGCCACGGTGGAGGCGTCCCAGATCTCCGCATCGCTGAGATCGATGACGATGTGCCCGACGCTCTCGCCGTAGTCGAACTGGGAGACCAGATCGTTGGACGAGGCGAAGAAGAGCTGCCCGGTGACACGGTAGGTGCGGATGTCTGCGTGGCCGTCGTTGTCGGTGTCCAGTTCGGAGACCTTCTGCACGTCCACCAGGTGCGCGACCCGCCGGGCGAAGAGGATCATGGCGGTGAGCACGCCCAGGATGACGCCGACGGCGAGGTTGTTGGTCGCCAGCGTGGCGACGACGGTGATCACCATGACCAGTGTCTCGCTCAGCGGCATGAGCTTGAGGGTCCGGGGGTGGAGCGAGTGCCAGTCGATCGTGCCGAGCGACACCAGCACCATGATCGCCACCAGCGCGGCCATGGGGATCAGGCCGACCAGGTCCCCGAGCGCCACCACCAGGATGAGCAGGAACACACCGGCCAGCAGCGTGGAAAGCCTGGTGCGGGCACCGGACTGCTTGACGTTGATCATGGTCTGGCCGATCATGGCGCAGCCGCCCATCCCGCCGAAGAAACCGGTGATGATGTTGGCCACGCCCTGACCCCAGCTCTCCCGGGTCTTGTCGGAGTGCTCGTCGGTGATCTCGTCGACGAGCTTCGCCGTCATCAGGGATTCCATCAGCCCGACCAGCGCCATGGCGAAGGCATAGGGCCCGATGATGCGGAGGGTCTCCAGGTTGAGCGGCACTGCCGGGAAGAAGAGCTCCGGCAGAGATTCCGGGAGCTCGCCCATGTCGGAGACATTGGGCACGTTCCAGCCGGCGGCCAGGACGAGGGCGGTGAGAATGACGATGGTCACCAGCGGCGCGGGGATGACCGTGGTGATCCGCGGGAAGTAGAGCATGATGGCGATGCCCAGGGCGAACAGCGGGTACACCAGCCAGGGCACGTCCCAGAGGTACGGGAGCTGGGCGAGGAAGATCAGGATGCCCAGCGCGTTGACGAAGCCGGTCATCACCGACCGCGGGATGAAGCGCATCAGTTTGGCCACACCGAGCAGTGCCAGGGTGATCTGGATGATGCCCGCGAGGATGACCGTGGCAATGAAGTAGTCCATGCCGTGGTCGCGCATGACCGGGGCGATGACCAGAGCCACCGCACCCGTCGCCGCGCTGATCATGGCGGGGCGGCCACCGGTGAAGGCGATGGTGACAGCCATGGTGACGGAGGCGAAGAGGCCGACCCGGGGGTCGACACCCGCCAGGATGGAAAACGAGATCGCCTCGGGGATGAGCGCGAGCGCGACGACGAGACCACCGAGGACCTCGGTGCGCAGTCTGGCCGGCGAGGAGAAGGCGAAGCGGAAGGAGGCGACGATGCCGGTGTCTGACATGACGGAAAGACTCTCTAGGTGGCGAGAAGATATGACGATTATCAAAACCTACCGTAACGTTAGGTTTGCCGCTCACCAAAATCGACTGACAGGGGAACACACGTGGAGGACACCGGACTGAGGATCGGCGACGTCGCGGAACGGACGGGACTGTCGATCCGGACCCTGCGCCACTACGGCGAGGTCGGCATAGTCAGCCCCTCCGGCTACACTCCGGGCGGCTTCCGCCTGTACTCCGAGGCCGACATCGAGCGCATCATGCTCATCCGACGGATGAAACCGCTGGAGTTCACCCTCGACGAGATGCGGGAGTTTCTCGACGCCGCAGATCACCCCGACGACCCCGCCGCGCGGGAGACCATCGACCGGTTCCGGACCGAGGCCCGCGCCCGCCTGGAGAAATTACGCCGCCGGGTGGGCTACGCCGAGGAGTTCCTCCGGCTGGCGGAGAGTCTCTGAAGGCTACTCGCGCCCGCCCCAGCCCAGGTCAGCCTGATCCGCTTTGACGCTGGTGGCCACCCACGTAGTACCGGTTGTCGGCTCATCGCCGCAGGAGGAGATGACCCCCTCCACCTCCCGCTGTTCCAGCGTGACGCGCCAGGAACGGCCGTCGGCGTGGATGACAAAGACCCCGGCCTCCGATTCGTCGAGCACCATGAGGTTACCGAAGAACAGCTTCTCCTGCGCCACGAACAGCTCCCGGGCGACCGCGAGCTCGGCCACCTGGCCGCGCGGACCGTAGAGACCCCGGCCCCGGTTGCCCGGGTAGAAGTACTCGCCGCGCACCGCAGCCCTGACCAGGGCGTCGCCGGCCTCCTCATTGAGCCTGCCGTAGCTGTAACCCCAGGGCATGAGCAGGATCGACGGGGCGAAACGGTGCCCCTTGGTGTGCGAGGTCTCCCACACCACCGTCCCGGGGTTGCGCTCCGAGAGCGCCGCCGCCAGGGGACGACCCTTGAGCGCGCAGCACACGTCCCGTTTTCCGTGGGTGCACACCAGGACGAGGGGGCCGTCGACGGGCTCAGCGCCGTTGCGGCCTGGCCCGGTGAGGTCGAGGTCGAGGATCGCCTCCGGGCCGTCCACCCGGAGCAGCTCCATCTTCGCCTGATCCGCGAAAACGAGGAAGAGGTGGTGCTTCTCGATGCGACGGCCGTCCCGGCCGGGGTGGCGGATCAGCTGCAGTCCAGCCTCGTCTCCGAGCTTCTCCTTCAGCTGCGCGGTCAGCTCCTCGCCGAAGACGCCGCCGTCGAGGACATCCCGGCTCCAGCCGTGGGGCCATTCCAGAATGACGTACGCCCGCTGCTGTTTCGCGGACCCGGGCAGCGGCTCACCGGGCACATCGGAGCAACGGACAGGGTCAGCAGTGGTCATGGCGACCAGCCTAACCATCCCCGCCCGCGGACCGTGACGTCGGGCCGTGACGCAGGCCTCCGCCGGTGAGACCCATCTCACTCTCAGGCGATATCAATGTGTTTCTTGCCCCCTATTTACAACAATTTGTTCACGATACCCCTGTAAGCCGCTTTTCAGCTTCGTGGGCGGCGGGCCGGATGGCTACGGTGTTCAGCATGACTGATTCACTTGGGCAGGTTCGCAAGCCCTCGCAACGTCGTACCATTCTCGCGGCCATACTGGCGGCGGGTTCCCTCGGTCTCGCCGCCTGCGGCTCCGGGGCGGACGCGGAATCTCAGGGCGCGAAGGACTCCGGGACGGACATCCGTTCGCTTTCCGAGACCCTCCAGGCCGCCACCCTGGGCGTGACCGGGGTCGCCTCGGTCGGGCAGGCCGACCTCACCCGCAAGACGGCCCGGCCGGACACTCCGGCCCAGCTGATGGTGGAATCAGTCCGGGTGGCCGGCCACGACGGTTTCGACCGCGTCGTCTTCGACCTGGCCGGCAGCGGCGAGCCCGGCTGGTTCATCGACTACACCGCCGACCCCACCCAGCAGGGTTCCGGCAACCCCGTCGACTTTGAGGGCGCGGTGGCGCTCAACATCCACATCGACGGCACCGCCTACCCCTTCGAGCTCAACCGGGAGGATCCGCGCATCGGCACCGTCGCGGGCGCCGGCCGCATCACACAGGTCATCTCGGCGGGCACCTTCGAGGGCCATTCGCAGTTCGTCATCGGGGTGAACGAGAAACTGCCGTACGCGGTGGAGGTGCTCCACGAGCCCCACCGCCTGGTCATCGACGTCCTGCACGCCTAAAAGCCCAGGCGCAACCGGCCTAGAAGTAGCTGGCCTCGATCCGCCAGCGCCCCGCGCCCCCGCCCACCCAGAGCAGCAGCCAGGCGCGGGGGTGTTCTTCATCCTCGGCCTGGCCGACCACCTGCAGCCGGGCGACTCTGCGGGGTCCGCTGCCCCACCAGCCGGCGTCCACGGGCCAGGGCCCCGCCCATGCGGCGACCCGGTAGCTCTCCTTCCCCCAGCCCAGGACGTAGGGGCTCGCGCTCAGCAGCACCTCGGCGGTGACGACGACGTCCCCCGCAGCCGCGTCGACGAGCCGCACCAACGACGCGGGGTGCGCGGGACCGCCGCCCAGCCGGGCGGGCAGTGGCCCCGGGATCCGGCCGGGCCAGCTCCCCTGCCTGCCGACGTCCCCCTCCTCCCCGTAGGGCACGAAATAGATCCGCTCCGCCACCCCCCGCCCCCCGGCGGGGCGGGGGCTGAGAACCGCCTCCGTCCCGAGGGTCGACTGGACACGGCTGACTACCCGGCGCGCCTGTTCCCGGCCCCCCGGGGTGCCGTCCCGCCACAGGGTACCCGCCGGATCCGGCGGGGCCGTCTCCAGCGGATCCAGGATGAGCGAGGCGATCGCCCCCGACCCGCCCGAGGTGAGCCATCCGTCGAGCTGCCAGCGCACCCGGTCGGCGGTGGCCGCCTCGGTGAGCGCTTCCCGGGTGCGCCAGATCCGCTCGAGGCGGGTGCCGTCGGCGAGTTCCGCGAGCACCCGCAGCCGCAGACAGGCCAGCCCTGCGGCACGCAACCGGCCGTGCAGCGCGCCCGCCAACTGACGGGCGGCGAAGGCGGCGGCATCCACCCGGTCGATGGGGTCCTCCGGGGTGACCGCCACCGACAGGTCCGCCGCCGGCAGTTCCGGCGCCACCCGGCGGTCCGCCGCCGCCCGGGCAATGCGGTGGCAACGTTGCCCGGCCACGCCGAACCGGGTGGACACGGCCGTCGCGGGAAGATCCGCCAGCTCCCCGAGGGTGCGCACCCCCAGCTGCCGGAAGGAATCCACCAGCGCCGCGCCGCACTGCAGTGACGTCTCGGCGGCCAGCAGGCCGACGGGCTGGGCGGCCAGGAATTCCCGGGAACCGCCGGGCGGCACCACGCGGCCCTCCCCCACCCGCGCGGCGATGAGCGCGGTGGCGATCTCGTCGGCCACCCCGACGGCGGCGTCGACGCCGCGGCGCGCGGCGGCGTCGACAAGCATCTCCACCGCCACACCCTCCGATCCGTGGAACCTACCCGCGGCGCCCGCATCGACGATGACCAGGCCGGGACGCAGGACCTCGACGGTGGATGCGACGTCGTCGAGGCCCGCGGCGACAGACTCGAAGATCCGCCCGTCCCGGTCGGCGTCCTCGGCCAGGACAACCAGGCCCGGGCAGACCGCCTGCGCCTGCCGGACCCGCATACCCCGGCGCACCCCCGCCCGGCGTGCCTCCGGGGAGCACACCCGGATGCGGTGCCGGGCGGCGGTCACCAGCGCCCCGGGGAGCGCCTCATCCTCGATCCGGGCTGCCTGCACCGGCCAGTCCGGGAACCACAACACCGCGACCCGCACGCTAGACCGCCCTCAGTCCCGCGCGCCTGCCCACCGTCACCGTCGCCGATTCCGGGGGCCGCCCCTTCGCCCTGACGCGCACCGCGATGTCCACGCTCCGGATCCGCCCGGTCCCCTCGCCGATGCCGCGGAAGGTGGTGACGCCGGCATCGATCCGCACGGCCGGCGACGGGGTCCGCGCCCCCACCAGGACCAGCGCCGCCACCCCACCTCGCAGCCTGGCCAGCAGCGGGCGGGCGCGCACCGGGGAGAGCTCGAGGGGCGCCGCCCAGCGGGCGACGACCAGATCCAGGCCCTCCACGAGGATGCCGACGATGCCCAGTGGGTCGGTCCCCGGATCAGGGACGGTGATGACGTTGTCCAGCCTCCCGCTTTCGACCACATCGGCGAGGGAGAGTTCCGGCCACCCGACCACACCGACATGTCCGCCCCGTGCGGTAACCTGCCCGATGAGTTCGACGATGAGTGCCGGGCAGTCCGACACCTCCGTCATCGCCCGCCGCTCCAGCCCGCCCCCGGGAAGAACTTTCGCCAGCTCAGGATGGACGGGGAGGACATCGGGACTTGCCATGTCCGGCTGCGGGGCAGCGCCCTGCCCGCCGCCGATGGCGGCCATCCGGGAACGCAGGAGGTCGACCCGCCCGGCCCTGTCCAGGCCGGAGAGGTCCGTTGCTCCCCGCATTTTCCGAACACCTGTTCCATTCACGCCTCCAGTATGCGCCGGGGGCCGCGACCCCGTCAACTGGTAGCGTTGACCCGCATGAACGCCTATTCCGACCTACGTTCGCGCCGCACCCCCATCCCCACCCCGCCCCTGGTGCGGACGGGAACCTCCCTGCTCATCGGGCTCGGGGTGGCGGCCCTGTCCACCGGACTGGCCCGCGGCGTGCAGGTGGGGGTCATGGTCCTCGCGATCGCCGTCGGGCTGCTCCTCATGTTCGGGCACCCCTACCGGCGGGAGATCAAGCAGTTCCTGGAGGAGAAGAACGCCGTCCTCCGCCCCCGGCTCGGCCAGGTTCTGCCGTTGTTCTTCGTGTGGCTGGCACTCATGGTCGTGCCGGTCTTCGCCCCGCTGCCCGCCTGGGGCACCGCCCTGGTGTGGCTGGCCGTCTCCGCCTGGATGTTCTGGGTCTTCCCCCACATCGACGGCACGCGGGCCCTGGCCTACGCGTGAGTTGCCGGGCCTACAGCCCGTCCTCGACCTCGCGGGCCCGGCGGCCCATCTCGTTGAGCCGGGTGTTCGCCCAGTTGTAGAAGGCGTGCATCCCGGCGAACACCGCCGCGATGAAGAGGAACGCGGGCAGCCACCAGCCCCAGAAGAGGTCGGCCTGCCAGATGACCAGCGCCGTGAAGATCAGCGCCGCGACGACCACGCGGACGGGCTGGAACGTGTAGGTGCGCATCTAGTCCAGGTCCCTCGAATGCGCCCACCGGGTGAGCGCGTGCCGGTTGGACTGCTGGGTCTTGCGCAGGATGTTGGAGGCGTGGGTCTCCACCGTTTTGACGGAGATGAACAGCTCCCGTCCGATCTCCTTGTAGGTGTAGCCGCGCGCCAGCAGCCGCAGCACCTCCAGCTCCCGGCGGGTCAGTGCGTCCACGACCGGGTCGTCGATCTTGCGGGGCTCCTCCGCCGGGTCCTCCACCACTTCTCCGCCGGCGAAGGCGTCGAGGACGAAACCTGCCAGACGCGGAGAGAAGTAGGCGTCACCGGAGTGGACCCGCTCGATGGCCTCCGCCAGTTCGGGGCCGGAGATGTTCTTGGTCACGTAACCCCGGGCGCCGGCGCGGATGACGGAGATGACGTCTTCCGCCGCGTCGGAGACGCTCAGCGCCAGGAAGGTGGTGTCCACTCCCACACCCCGCAGGACGGCGACGCCGCCGCCGTCGGGCATGTGGACGTCGAGCAGGACGACGTCGGGGCGCGCGGCGTCGATACCCGCGATGGCCTCGGCGACCGTCCCGGCGTCGCCGACGATGTCGACCTGCCCGTCGAGCTCGGCGCGCACACCGGAACGGAAGACGGAATGATCGTCCACGAGGAACACCTTCACCATGCCGCTCACGATACCGGCAGCCGGTAGGTCACGGAGACCTCAGTACCCTCCCCTGCCATGGAACGGATGCGCGCCTGCCCGCCGATGCGCTCCATGCGCCCCTCGATGGAGTCTCGGATGCCGTGGCGGTCCGCGGGGATGTCCGCGGGATCGAACCCGGCGCCGCGGTCGCGGACGAAGATGCTCAGCTCCCCGGCGAGGATCTCCGCGTACACGTCGAGCTTCTCCACGCCCGCGTGCTTCGCCGCGTTGACCATCGCCTCCCGTGCCGCCAGCACCACGGCCTTGGTGTCCTCCGTCAGCGCGGTGTCCTCGCCGACGGTGACGGGGGCGATGCGGACGCCGAAGAGGTCCTCCACCTCGCCGCAGGCGGTCTCCACGGCGGCGAAGACAGACTGGGCGGATTTTTCTTCGGCGTCGAAGAGCCACTGCCGCAGCTCGCGCTCCTGTCCGCGAGCGAGGCGGACGACCTCCGCGGGGTCTCCGGAACGCTTCTGGATCAGCGCCAACGTCTGCAGCACGGAATCATGCAGCCGGGAGGCGATCTCCGCCCGTTCCTCGCTGGCCGCCTTCGCCGCGCGTTCCTCCGCGAGCGAATCCCACAGCCGCACCACCAGCGGCACCCCCAGCGCCGCCGCGCCCGCCAGCGTGAGCAGGACCGCGAAGATCGCCGCGGCGAATCCCCCCGACCGCTCCGCGTAGAAGATCGTCACCACGATGCCAGCGAGCATCAGCACCGCGCCGCCGACGATGGTGAGGTGGCTGCGCCCGGAATCCAGCCCCCGGTCGTAGGCCTGCCACGCCAGCACCGCCCCCACGCCCGCCAACAGCAGCGGGACGAGCACCACGGTGGGCAGACCCGACACGAAACTCGCGGACACGACGAAACCCGCGCCGCCGACCAGCGCCAGGAGCAGATACACCGACCGCGACAGCTCCCGCTCCCGCGGCGGCAGCACCACCTCTTCCGAGGCCTTCGAGAACATCCACAGGCCCGCGTACACCGCCGCGCCCAACCCCGAGAGGAAGGAACCGATGATGAACGCCAGACGCACGTAGAAGACGTCCACCCGCAGATGCACCGCCAGGCCGGCGGCGACCCCCGCGACGACGCGCCCCGAACGGGGGCGCAGATACACCGGGTACGGGCCGGCACCCGGGCGGTCCGGCCCGTAGGGCACCGGGGAGGGGGTGGTGTTCATGCCCCGATCCTGTCAGAGACGCCGCCCCGAGCACATCGGGGCAGACCCTGATTCCCGGATTTCAGGGTGTATCCCGATACCGTTCCCGCACGTCGCGTCCGACAATGAAGCCATGACCACTCAGACCTCCTTCACCGGCACCGTCCGGCAGATGTGGGACACCCGCCCTCCCCGCATCCCCTCCGAACAGGGAGGCAACGCGAAGATCGCCGGCGTCTGCGAGGGCATCGGCGTGCGCTACCAGATCGACCCGACCCTCGTCCGCGTCCTGTTCGTCGTCTCTCTGTTCACCCTCGGCGGAGGTCTGCCTGCCTACCTGCTCGCCTGGCTGGCGATGCCCCGCTACGGGATGTCCACCGCCCCGGCGCAGGCCGTCGCCCGTCGTAAGGAAGAGCTCACCCCGCCGGAGCGGAAGGAACGCTCCACCGGCTGGTGGCTGATCATCTTCTTCGTCCTCACCTCCGGCCTCTTCACCTCCGGGGGCACCCTCGCCTCCACCGGAATCCTGGCGATCATGGCGCTTCTGGCCGCCTGGTGGGCCCTCCACCTGCGCACCCCGCAGCCTCCGGCCGGCCTGCTCGCCGACGCCCCCGCACGCGTCATGCCCGATCCCGTCGACCTCTCCGGCTACCGCCCCGCCGAGGGCACCGACTTCCCCCCGGGGCGCACGTCCCCACCCGCCTGGGATCCCCTGGGCACCGCCCCCTTCGCCTGGGATCTCCCCGACCCCGGCCCGGCGCCCCGGCCGCAGCCACGCAAGCCCCGTATCTGGCCGTGGGTCGCCCTCGGCCTGCTGGGCACGCTCGGCGCCCTGACCGTGCTCGGCGGCGTGTTCGGGCTCTGGGTCGGCGGCAACTACGGGGATATCGCCGAGGACCGCAGCTACGCCCCTGCTGCGGAGGCCGAACTCCAGCGCCACTACAAGGGGGAGATCGGTGACCTTGTCGTGGACCTGCGCCAACTCTCCGAACTCGACGGCCCCCGGGACGTCACCGTCGAGGGCGGCATCGGCCCGGTCACCGTGTTCCTGCCCGGGGATGTCCCCGTCGCCCTGGCGTGCGAGGAGGGCATCGGCGAAACCGACTGCACCCCGGGCAGCTACAACGACGACGCCTCCGGCGAGACCCTGGAACTGCGGATCGAGGGCGGCATCGGTCCGGTCCGGGTGACGGCGCCGGCCCGCTAGTCGAGCCGGCCGCGCAGCTGCTCACACAGGTCTGCGAATTCGGTCAACTCGTCTTCATCGAAACGAGCTTCGGCGGCGTGGTCGTCCGGGGACAGCGCGAAATATTTCAGCGCGGTGCTGATCTGGGTGTTTTCCTTGGATTCGACATGCACGGCCACACGCTGACCGGCCGGCCCGCCAACATCCCCCAGATCCGTGGAGCCTGCTGCCCTGGTCTCCGCGACGAGAACGGCCAAAGCCGCCACCACCAGGAAAGCGTCGCCGAATCCGTCGATTTCGGTGTCCGTGTAATTTCCCGACAGACCGTCCAGCCCCAGGTCCGCGAAAACAGCGTGCACCTCGACGGTTCCGGAGTTCATCCCCGCGATGTGTTCCACCAGGGCATGCGCTTCTGGAGTCCTGCCGAAGTAGGTGTTCCAGTAGGTGCGGACGGCATCACTCATGACTATTCTCCCTGCGGTAGCTGTATGTCAGGTTTCCGGATCGACTGTATCCCGAAGCCGGCCGGGCAGAGGCTCGCGTGGAGCATCTCCTCCCGAGACGCAAAAGCGGCGACCAGCCTCGATCGGCTGGTCGCCGCTTTTGCCGGTGGGGATTTACTCCCACTCAATGGTCCCCGGCGGCTTGGAGGTCACGTCGAGGACGACACGGTTGACGTCCTTGACCTCGTTGGTGATGCGGGTGGAGATGCGCTCCAGCACGTCGTAGGGGATGCGCGACCAGTCGGCGGTCATCGCGTCCTCGGAGGTGACCGGGCGCAGGACGATCGGGTGGCCGTAGGTGCGGCCGTCACCCTGGACGCCGACGGAGCGGACGTCGGCCAGCAGGACGACCGGGCACTGCCAGATCTGGTTGTCCAGGCCGGCGGCGGTCAGCTCGGTGCGGGCGATGAGGTCCGCGGCCCGCAGGATCTCCAGGCGCTCCTCGGTGACCTCGCCGATGATGCGGATACCCAGGCCCGGGCCCGGGAAGGGCTGGCGGTTGACGATGACCTCCGGCAGGCCCAGCTCACGGCCGACGGCGCGGACCTCGTCCTTGAACAGCAGGCGCAGCGGCTCGACGAGTTCGAACTCCACGTCATCCGGCAGGCCGCCGACGTTGTGGTGGCTCTTGATGTTCGCGGTGCCGGTGCCGCCGCCCGACTCTACGACGTCCGGGTAGAGGGTGCCCTGCACCAGGAAGTCGACCTGCTCGCCAGAGAGGACACCGGCGACGGCGCGCTCGAAGGAGCGGATGAACTCAGCGCCGATGGCCTTGCGCTTGGCTTCCGGCTCGCTGACGCCCGCCAGCTTGTCCAGGAACGCCTGGCGCTCGTCCACGGTGACCAGGCGGGCGCCGGTGGCGGCGACGAAGTCGTTCTCCACCTGCTCGCGCTCCCCGGAACGCAGCAGTCCGTGGTCGACGAAAACACAGGTCAGGCGGTCGCCGATGGCGCGCTGCACCAGGGCCGCCGCCACGGCGGAGTCCACGCCGCCGGACAGGCCGCAGATGGCGTGGCCCTCGGGGCCGACCTGCTCGCGGACGGCGTCGACAAGCTGCTGGGCGATGTTCGCGGCAGTCCAGGTCGGCTCGAGGCCGGCGATCTGGGTGAGGAAGCGGGTGAGCACCTGCTGGCCGTGCGGGGAGTGCAGGACCTCCGGGTGGTACTGCACGCCGGCGAACTTCTTCTCCGCGTTCTCGAAGGCGGCGACGGGTGCGCCGGCGGAGCTCGCGGTGACGGTGAAGCCCTCGGGGGCCTCGGTCACGGCGTCGCCGTGGCTCATCCACACCTTGTGGGTGGCGGACAGCTCATCGTGGAGCACTCCGCCGCCGTCCACGAGCTCGAGGTCGGTGCGGCCGTATTCGCGGGCACCGGTCTCGGCGACGACGCCGCCGAGGGCGGCGGTCATGGCCTGGAAGCCGTAGCAGATGCCGAATACCGGGACACCCAGGTCGAAGACCGCGGGATCCAGCCGGGGCGCCTCATCGGCGTAGACGGAGGAGGGGCCGCCGGAGAGGATGAGCGCGGCCGGGTTCTTGGCGCGGATCTCCTCGATCGTGGCGGTGTGGGGGACAACCTCGGAGTAGATGCGGGCCTCACGTACGCGCCGGGCGATGAGCTGGGCGTACTGGGCGCCGAAGTCCACGACAAGGACGGGGCGGGGGGTTGCGGAAGTCACGGATTAGATCCTACTACGCCGCCGTCGCAGTCCTAACTGACGCCGACGGCGGCCGGACTCCCCCACCGCGCGGCAGGTCTAACGGCTGAGCGCCAGCCCCACCTTCTGGAAGCTCTTCAGGTCGGTGTACCCGCACTTGGCCATCGCGCGACGCAGGCCGCCGACGAGGTTCTGGTAGCCGAACGGGTCGGTCGAGGGCCCGTTGAGGATGGTCTCGAGGGTGGCGGCTTCGTCGAGAAGCAGGGACCGCACGTCCTCCACGATGCCGCGCGGGAAACGCGGGTGCGCGGCGACGGCCGGCCAGAAGGTGCCGCGGCCGGCGGCCTCCGCGGCCGGGGCCAGCGGGGTGCCCAGCATCACGGCGTCGGCGCCGCAGGCGATAGCCTTGGCCATGTCGCCGGAGTTCTCGATCTCCCCGTCGGCGATGATGTGGACGTAGCGGCCGCCGGTCTCGTCGAGGTACTCGCGGCGGGCGGCGGCGACGTCGGCGATGGCGGTGGCCATCGGGGCCTCGATGCCCAGGGCGAGGTGGTTGGTGTTGGAGCCGCCGCCGACGATGATGCCGGCCGCGCCGGTGCGCATGAGGTGCATGGCGGAGGTGTAGTCGGCCACGCCGCCTGCGACGACCGGCACTTCAAGGGAACCGATGAACTCCTTGAGGTTGAGCGGCTCGCCGCCCTCCGCCACGTGTTCCGCGGAGATCATGGTGCCCTGGATGACCAGCAGCTCAGCGCCCGCCTTGATCACCTTCGGGGCGACCTCGCGGGCCCGCTGCGGGCTGACGCGCACGGCGACGGTCGCGCCGGAGGCCCGGACCTCGCCGATGCGGTCGGCGAGGAGGTCATCGTCCACCGGCGCCGCGTGGAGCTCCTGGAGGGCGGCGATGGCCGCGGCACCGCCCCGGAACTCGTCGGTGTCGGTGATGGCGCTGACGACACGTGCCACGGCGGCGTCGAGATCAGCGTGCCGGCCCCACAGTCCCTCGGCGTTGATGACGCCCAGGCCGCCCTGACGGTGCATCTCGATGACGAACTCGGGGCTGGCCAGCGCGTCGGTCGGGTGCGACATGACCGGAATATCAAAGGTGTAGGCGTCGATGTTCCAGGTGGTGTCGACGTCCTTCGAGGAACGGGTGCGCCGGGACGGGACGATGGAGATGTCCTCCAGGCTGTAGGTACGGCGGGCCTCCCGGCCAACACCGATTTCGACGTAGTCGCGCATGTACTGCTCCGATCCTCGCAGGTGATATCGGAGGCCTACTTTACCGCACCACTACTCGGGCCTCCGTTCGCATCAGGCTGGCGGCCCGGTTGCAGCCTGCGGCGGAAGGTTTCCCGGAACAGTCGCACAATTCCCACGACGGCCAGCAGCCAGCCGAGGAGGTAAGGCACCAGGATTGGAACCAGCCACCACATCGACCGCCCGGTGTCTACCCCCAACCCGCCGTAGCCGCTGATGATCCACATCCCGGCCACACCGGCGCCGAGGATCACCAGCGACGACGCCAGCAGCCTCCGGTGGCGGCTGCCGCCGAGGAAGGCCGCCAGGGTGATCAGGGCGACACCCGCGACGATGAGCACCGACCCCTCGAGCGGGTCGATCGTGCCGACCACCAGCCCGAGTGTTCCGATGATGAGCAACGGCCTCGTCCATGCGGTGCGTCCGGTCACTGGGGCCACCTCCAGTCTTCCTGATCCTGGCTCTCATCCAACTCCCCCCCGTCTGCCCGTTGTCCATGCTCGGGCCCGTGGATGCGGTCCGGCGGAACCGCAGACGCCGAAAGACCGCCCGGCCATCGGATGGCAGGGCGGTCTGTCGCGGGAAACCGGGGGCGGCTAGTGGTAGTTCGGAGCCTCCACGGTCTGCTGGATGTGGTGCGGGTGGGATTCCTTCAGTCCGGCGGAGGTGATCTGCACGAACTGCTTGGTCTGCAGGTCCTTGACGGTGGTGGAGCCGGTGTAGCCCATCGCGGCGCGCAGGCCGCCGACCAGCTGGTGGGTGATCTGCTCGATGGAACCCCGGAACGGCACGCGGCCCTCGATGCCCTCCGGCACGAGCTTGTCCTCGCTGCGCACATCAGCCTGGAAGTAGCGGTCCTTGGAGTAGGAGCGCTTCTCGCCGGACAGTCCGCGGCCCTGCATGGCGCCCATGGAGCCCATGCCGCGGTAACGCTTGTACTGCTTGCCGTTGACCACCACCACGTCGCCCGGGGCCTCGGTGGTGCCCGCGAGCATGGAGCCGAGCATGACGGAGGAGGCGCCGGCGGCCAGTGCCTTGGCGACGTCGCCGGAGAACTGCATGCCGCCGTCGGCGATGATCGGGACACCCGCCTTACGGGCCGGGACGGAGGCCTCCATGATGGCGGTGATCTGCGGGGCGCCGACGCCGGCGACCACGCGGGTGGTGCAGATGGAGCCCGGGCCGATGCCGACCTTGATGGCGTCGGCGCCGGCGTCGATCATCGCCTGCGCGGCCGATCGGGTCGCCAGGTTGCCGCCGACGACGTCGACGCGGTCGCCGAAGTCCTTCTTCACGCGCGACACCATCTCGAGGACGCGGTTGTTGTGGGCGTGGGCGGAGTCGACGACGAGGACGTCGACGCCCGCCTCCACCAGCTGGCCAGCGCGGCCCCAGGACTCGTCGCCGGTGCCGATGCCGGCGGCGACCAGCAGGCGTCCCTGCTCGTCCTTGGAGGCGTTCGGGTGCTGCTCGGTCTTGACGAAATCCTTCACGGTGATCAGGCCGACCAGCTTGCCCGCGCCGTCGACGATCGGCAGCTTCTCCACCTTCTTGGTGGAGAGGAGCTCCAGAGCCTGCTCCTTGGTCACGCCCTCCGGCGCGACGACCAGCGGCATCGGGGTCATGACCTCAGCGACACGGCGGTCGGGGTTCGGCTCGAAACGCATGTCGCGGTTGGTGCAGATACCGACGAGGATGCCGTTTTCGTCGACGACCGGCAGGCCCGAGATACGGAAGCGGGCGCACAGCGCGTCCACCTCACCGATGGTCATGTCCGGGGTGCAGGTCACCGGGTCGGTGACCATGCCGGACTCCGAACGCTTGACGATCTCGACCTGCTCAGCCTGCTCCTCCGCGGAGAGGTTGCGGTGGAGCACGCCCAGGCCACCCTGGCGGGCCATGGCCACGGCCATGCGCGCCTCCGTCACGGTGTCCATCGCCGCGGAAATGATGGGGACTCCCAGACGCAGGTTGCGGGTGAACATGGTGGAGGTGTCCACCTCGCTGGGAACGATGTTGGACTCGGCCGGCAGGAGGAGGACATCATCGAAGGTGAGGCCCAGCAGGGCCACCTTGTCCGGATCGTCTCCCCCGGTGGACACACGCTGATGGGTCATGAAATGTTGCTCCTTCTACGCACAGGCTGGCTTCCGCAATGTCTACACTGTAGTACCCTTTCCCCCGCGGCTGTTAGCGGCAGGGAATTGCCCATTGAGCTGCTCCACAATAGTGTGGCCAGTGTGAACTACAACTCGCAGATGCCGCTCGACCCGTTCGCCGACGATCCGAACGATCCGGCGTCCTTCCTGGACCCCGACGAGCCCGCTCCGCCGCTGTCCGACGAGGAGCGCGCCGGCATCACCCAGGACCTGGCCCTCGTGGCCCGTTTCAAGGAGGAGCTCACCCCGCGGGGCATCCTCGGAATCTTCTTCCTCTGCGAGGAATGCGACGACTTCCACTACTACGACTGGGACATCATGGCCGCCAACATGGCTGCCACCCTCTCCGGCGAGCTCGCGCCCGTGCACGAGCCGTCCATGGAGCCCGATGTCGAGGCGTATGTGCCGTGGGACTACGCCGCAGGCTACCTCGATGGACTCAACGCCGGCTGACGCGCGCCGGGTCTGAAAAGCTCGACGTCCCCGCACCTGTTTTTCTCCGGTGCGGGGACGTTTCCCGTTCGACGGTGCCGTTACTCCGGGACCTGGATCTGTGGCGGGGCCAGCGTCGGCGCCGGGTCGACCGGGGAGGGGTCGACGGGCGCGGGGTCCGCGGGAAGAGGATCGACCGGCCGGGGCGTCGGGGCCGGTTCCACCGGCACCGGCAGCGGATTGGGGCGCAGCGGCGCCGGGCTCGGGCTCACCGTCTCGGTGACGGTGGCGGTGGCGGTGGCGGTCTCTGTGCGGACGGTCGTCTCGGTGACGGTCTCCGTGACAGGCGCCTCAGGGGCGGCGCTGCCCGGCTCGCCGGGCAGGATCACGGTCGTCGTGGCGGTGACACCCGGCGCGCGCGGCGCCGGCTGCTGCGCCGGACGGTCCGCGGGGGTGTTCTGCAGGTCCTGCAGGACACGGCGGGCCTCGTCCAGCAGCTGGCGGGTGCCGTCCATGTCCCCTTCGGCCGCGCGGGAGTCGATCTCCTCCAGGGTGCCTGCCAGCTCGACGACGGCGGCCCGGTCGCTGAACAGTGTGCTGGAGAGCCCCCACAGCGGGGAGTCCGGGGTGGCGCTGTAGAGCAGCGAACCGGAACCGGCGATGACCAGGGTCGCCGCGGCGGCGCCGAGGAGGCCGGCGAGGAAAGGTCGGCCGTTACGGGCGCGGCGCCGGGCCGCGAGCGAGATGACCACAGGTGCCTCGTCCGCGCCTTCGATCAGCGGGGCGGGGGGCATCTGCCGTTCCACGTCCTCGCGCAGTTCGAGAAGGAGCGCGGCGAGCTCGTCGTCGCCGTCCGACGGGTCTGTGCCCCGGGAGAGCGCGGTGAGGAACGCGTCATCGTCCACCAGCGGCTCCAGCTGGGTGGTGATGTCGCCTACGTCGGCATCCTTCTGATGACGCTTCATCACTTGACTCCTCTATTTTCCGGCTCCAGGGTTTCCTGCTGGGCCCCCAGGTTCTTGCGCAGAGTGCTCAGGGCCCGGTGCTGTGCCACGCGCACGGCTCCGGGTGTGCTGCCCACGATCTCCGCCGTCTCCTCGGCCGACAGGCCGACAAAGACGCGCAGGATGACAATGTCGCGGGCTTTCTCACTTAGTGAATCGAGAAGTGCCCTCACTCTGTTACTTCCGTCCGCCTCGAGGATGTGCTCCTCGGGGGTGCCCTTCTCCGTGACGGTGTCGGGGACCTCGTCCGTGGGGTGCGCATGGTCCCTGGACATGGAACGGTGCGCGTCGGCGACCTTGTTGAAGGCGATGCCGTACACGAACGCCATGAACGGCCGCCCCTTGTCCACGTACCTGCTTATCGACGTCGCCACCGCGAGGCAGATCTCCTGGGCGATGTCTTCGGGGGTGGGGGTGCGTCCCCCGCCGATCCTGGCGCGGGCGTAGCGCAGCACCATGGGGTGGATGATTGCCATGATGCGCTGGAGGGCGCGGCGGTCACCGTCGACGGCCAGTGGCACAAGTTCGGCCAGCTCTACGTCGGTATCACTCACGTCCCACTCCTCCGGATTGCCCGGTAGTCGGAAGCCGGGCGGCCCCAGAATACCCTGTGGATTCCGGAAGGGGGCCTATTTCCCCCGCTCAGGGCATGTTCCGGAAGCACCAAGAATTCACACTTCATTAACCTGCGACCTTTGTGCAGGTCAAACGGCTACTTTCCTTGACGGCCACCCGAAGGTCACCGGAAGGTCACAAATCGGAAACCAGCTGTTCACACGCAGGGGACAGACTCCCTCATGCGCCGGAGAGCTCCACACGATGCGGGAGTTTCTCCGTCACCATAGTCTAGAACTTCTTTACCTGAGGAGAAGAGAACATGTCACAGCCGCACCTGCTTCCGGGGCCCAACGCCGATTTCTGGGATTGGCAGCTCCACGGAGCCTGCCGTGGCGAGGAGTCGGATATGTTCTACCACCCCGACGGTGAACGGGGCCGCGCCCGCGCCCAGCGTGAAAACCGCGCCAAGGCCATCTGCCACACCTGCCCCGTCATCGCGGCCTGCCGCGAGCACGCGCTCAAGGTTGCGGAGCCCTACGGCATCTGGGGCGGCCTGTCCGAGTCGGAGCGTCTGAGCGTGCTGCGCAACCGCGGCACCCGCCCCGGTCGCCAGAAGGTCCGGGTGGCCGCCGCCCCCTCCCGCCCCACGGTCAACGCCTGACCAACGGCGGGGAACGCAAAAAGAAGCCCGGTCCGGAACCCGTCAGGTTCCGGACCGGGCTTCCCGCCGTCCACCTAGTGGTGGTGGTGGCCGTGGGCCGAAGCCTCCGGCGCCTCCGGCTTGGTGACCACGGATGCCTCGGTGGTGAGGATCATGCGGGCCACGGACGCAGCGTTGACCACTGCGTTGTGGGTGACCTTGACCGGGTCGATGATGCCCTGCTCGATGAGGTTGCCGTACTCCATGGTGGCGGCGTTGAAGCCCTCACCGTTGGCGCGCTCAGCGATCTTGGACACCACGACGGCGCCGTCCAGGCCGGCGTTCTGGGCGATCCAGTAGGCCGGCTTCACCAGCGAACGGGCGACGGCCAGCACACCGGTGCGCTGCTCGCCGGTGAACTCTTCGGCGTAGGCCTTGAGTTCCTCGGCGATCTGGACCAGGGCGGAGCCGCCGCCGGCGATGACGCCTTCCTGCACGGCCGCGCGGGCCGCGTTGATGGCGTCCTCGACGCGCAGCTTGCGCTCGTTGACCTCGGTCTCGGTGGGGGCACCTACCCGGATGACGGCGACGCCGCCGGACAGCTTGGCCAGGCGCTCCTCCGCTTTCTCCCGGTCCCAGGAGGAGTCGGTGTTGGCGATTTCGCGGCGGATCTGCTCGCGACGTGCCTCGACCTCGTCGTGCGTTCCGGCACCGTCGACGATTACGGTGTCGTCCTTGGTGACGGTGATGCGGCGGGCGGAGCCGAAGACCTCGGGGCCGACCTCGTTGAGGTTGACTCCGACCTCGGGGTCGACGACGGTCGCGGAAGTGACCACGGCGAGGTCGTCCATGAACGCCTTGCGGCGCTCACCGAAGTACGGGGCTTTCACTGCGACGGCGCGCAGCGTCTTGCGGATCGAGTTGACCACGAGGGTCTGCAGCGGCTCGCCCTCGATGTCCTCCGCGATGATGAGCACCGGCTTGCCGGACTCGACGACCTTCTCCAGGACCGGCAGGAAATCCGGCAGGGAGGAGATCTTGTTGCGGACCAGCAGCACCTGGGCGTCGTCCAGCACTGCCTGCTGGGTGTCGACGTCGGTGATGAAGTACGGCGAGAGGAAGCCCTTGTCGAAGGAGATGCCCTCGGTGACGTCCAGGGAGGACTCGATCGACTGGGACTCCTCGACGGTGAGGACGCCGTCCTTGCCGACCTTGTCCATGGCGCCGGCGACCATCTCGCCCACGACCTCGTCGCGGGAGGAGACGGTGGCGACGTTGGCGATCTCCGTGGAGGAGGACACCTGGGTCGCGCGGGCCTTGAGCAGCTCGACGGTCTTCTCGGCGGCCGCGGCGATGCCGCGGTTGAGCTCGACCGGGTTGGCGCCGGCCGCGACGTTGCGCAGGCCCTCGGCGATGAGCGCCTGGGCCAGCAGGGTCGCGGTGGTGGTGCCGTCGCCGGCGACGTCGTTGGTCTGGATGGCCACGGACTTGACCAGCTGGGCACCCAGGTTCTCGAAGGGGTCCTCGACGTCGATGTCGCGGGCGATGGTGACGCCGTCGTTGGTGACCAGCGGACCGCCGAAGGCTTTGTCGAGGACGACGTTGCGGCCCTTGGGGCCGAGGGTGACCTTGACTGCGTCGGCGAGCGTGTCCACGCCGCGCTGGATGCCCTCGCGGGCCTCCTGGTCGAATGCGATGAGTTTAGCCATTAGGTGTGACTACCCCCGGTTACTTTTCGACGATCGCGAGCAGGTCACGAGCGGACAGGAGAAGGTACTCTTCGCCGTTGTACTTCAGCTCGGTGCCGCCGTACTTGGAGAAGATGACGGTGTCGCCCTCCTTGACGTCGACAGCGACGCGCTCGCCCTTCTCGTCGGTGCGGCCCGGGCCCACAGCGATGACGGTGGCCTCCTGCGGCTTCTCCTTGGCGGAGTCCGGGATGACCAGGCCGGAAGCGGTGGTGGTCTCGGCCTCGACGATCTGAACCAGAACCTTGTCCTCGAGCGGCTTGATGTTGACGTTTGCCACGATATTCCTCCGTGAAATTTGAGTGAGTTGAGTGTGCCGGTTGTGGTGCCAGCACAGTCGTCGTCGCGGGTGAACAACTGTGGGTGAAACAACCTATTGGCACTCTACCTTCCTGAGTGCCAGCGCTCAACCTTCACGTCTGCCAGTTTCTGTCAGGCGATCCGGAACTGCCCCAGGTTGAGGACGGCCGCCCGCCACAGGCGGTAATCCTCCTCGTTGTCCTCCCGGTAGGTGCGCACGGCGCGGATGCCGTCCTTGATCCGCTCGATCTCGTCGAGGGCGATGTCCTGCCCCTCCGCGCCCACGAAAATGACCGGGCCGGAGATGGCCGCGGTGGGATCGGAGATGAACGCCGAGTCGCCCGTGGCGGCGTGTCCGCGGCCGAGGGAGGCGACCGGGTTCGGCTCGGCGCCGCTCTCCCTGGCATCGGGGTTGTACAGGGCGGCGAAACTGTTGCCGTCGTCCTGGAAGGCGACCGAGACACGGTCGTCGGTGACCCCGCCCAGGAACTGCGCGGCGTGGTCGAGCTCGAAGGAGATGGAGCGGTGGGAGAGGTCGGGGCTGACGAGGAATCCGGTGATCATGGAGCGTCCTTTTCCAGGAGAAACGACAGGTCCCGGCCACCGTAACTCCGGAACGGCCGCCCCGCCCGGCGAACACCGGACCCCGGGGGACCCCTCAGGCCCCGACCAGCGGGATCTCCACCTCGAGCGACGGATCGGTGCCCACGGTCAGTTCGCTGGGCCCGGCCCCCTCGTGGATGAGCTGGGCGGCCAGCGCGGCGATCATGACGCCGTTGTCGGTGCACAGGGAGAAACGCGGCACGCGCAGCTCGATGCCCGCCGCCGCGCACCGCTCCTGCGCCAGCTCCCGCAGCCGCGAGTTGGCCGCCACTCCCCCGCCCAGCAGAAGGACCCCGGCGCCGGTGTCCTGGCAGGCCCGCACCGCCTTGAGGGTGAGGACGTCGCATACGGCCTCCTGGAAGGACGCGCACACGTCCTCCACGGAGATGACCCGCCCCTCGCGTTCCGCCGCCTCCACGTAGCGCGCGACGGCGGTCTTGAGCCCGGAGAAGGAGAAATCGTGCCGGTGGCCGCGCTCCTCATCCACCCGCTTGGTCAACCCGCGCGGAAAGGCGACCGCGGCGGGGTCGCCGAGCCGCGCCAGCCGGTCGATGACCGGTCCGCCCGGGTAACCCAGGCCCAGCAGCCGTGCGACCTTGTCGTAGGCCTCGCCGGCGGCGTCGTCGAGCGTGGAGCCGAGCTCCCGCATCGGCCGCCCCACCGCCTCCACCTCCAGCAGCTGCGTGTGCCCGCCGGAAACGAGCAGCGCCACCGAGTGCGGCAGCGGGTCGCCCTCCAGGTTGGCCACCGCCACGTGGCCGCCCAGGTGGTTGACCCCGTAGAACGGCACGTCCCACGCGGCCGCGTAGGCCTTCGCCGCCGACGCCCCGACCAGCAGTGCGCCGGCCAGGCCCGGGCCGACCGTAGCCGCCACCGCGTCGGGCCGCGCCACGCCCGCCTCCGCCAGCGCGGCCCGCATCACGGGGCCCATCTGCTCCAGGTGCGCACGGGAGGCGATCTCGGGCACCACCCCGCCGAACCGGGCGTGCTCCTGCATCGAGGAGGCGACCTTGTCCGCCAGGATGGTCACCGTGCCGTCCGCAGCCAGGTCGACGACGCCGACGCCGGTTTCGTCGCAGCTGCTCTCCACACCCAGGACAATCATCTTTCGCTCCTCGCGGCACGCTTCATCGTGTATGCGTCAGCCCCCGAGGGCTGGTAGTAGTTCTTCCGTTCCCCGATCCGGTGGAAGTCGAAGGCCTCGTACATCGCGATCGCGGCCTCGTTGTCGGTCCCCACCTCGAGGAACACCTCGCCGTCCAGGTTGTCGGCGATCGCCATGAGCTGCTGCATGAGCAGCCGCCCCAGCCCCTTCCGGCGGTGCTCCGGATCGACGCCGATGGTGTGGATCTCGAACTCGGGGTCGTGCCGCGGCCCCAGCTGCGAGATGCCGCCGTAGGCCAGCAGGTCGTCCCCGTCGAACACCCCCAGGTAAAGGTTGTTGGGCTGAGCGAACTCGACGACGAAGATGTCCCGCGGCCACGGGTTGTCCTCCGGGAACAGCAGCTGCTCCAGTTCGGCGCAGCGCGCGGCGTGCTCGAAGTCCAGGTGACGGATCTCCATCTACAACTCCACTTCCGGGATGGCGGGCGACCGGGGCACCGGCTTCGGTTCCTTGGCGTCGGGTCGACGCAGGTAGAGCGGGACGAGCGGCGCGGGGGTCGACGTCAGGTCGGCAACCGCGGCCAGGGACGCCGCGTCGGGGGCCAGGTCCCGCTTCTCGACGCCGCGCAGCGCGTCAGGCAGTTGTTCCGCCAGGTGCTCCGGGACGGAGACGACCGCCACGTCGTGCGGGAGAACCAGCTCGGCGGGTTTCACCACGTCCGGGCCGGCGGTGCGGGCCCCACCGTCGTAGGTGGCCCAGTAGATCTCCCGGCGGCGGGCGTCTGAGGCCACCAGTGCGGGGCCGGCGGGCAGGCGCCGGGCAACCGCGTCGAGGGAACACACCCCGTGCACCGGGATGCCCAGCGCGTCGCCGAGGGCCGCGGCCGTCGCCATGCCGACCCGCAGGCCCGTGAAGGGGCCCGGGCCGCATCCGACGACGACGGCGTCGAGGTCGGTGAAGGCCACGGCGGCATCGGAAAGCAGGGCCCGCACCGTGGGGGTGAGCTGCTCATTGTGGGCACGCGTATCCGGGATCACCCGGTCGTGGGTCTGCCCCGTGGACGTGTCCACCAGGCCCGTGACCAGGTCGGGGGTGGAGGTGTCGATCGCCAGTACAAGCACGCCCCCCAGGATAGAGCAACGCTAGTTCAGCAGCGTCCAGCCGCCCTCGGCGGTCTTGCCCAGCGGCAGCATGACGCGGGAGTCGAAGTAGCCACCGAGCGGGACGGTGCACAGGTCGACGTCCTCGCGCGCGATGCGGTCGAAGGCCTGGCCGCCGTCTGCGGAACGCAGCAGCAGGTAGTTGGTGTCCTCGGGGACGCCGGCGGCGTCGAGCTCCAGCTCGGCGGCGTCGGCCTCGAAGTTGGTGGCGATGCCCTGCGTCGTGGAGTAGGGGCAGACGACGGCCGCGGCGATCCACTCGTCGCCGTACAGGTCCTGCGGGGACAGGCCGACGATGTTGAGTCCCTGCGTGTCGGCGGCGGCGATGGCCTGCTCGAGGGAGCCGGCGGTGTCAAAACGCGTCTCGCTGCCCGTCGGGCGCATGGAGATGAGCAGCGCCAGGACGGCGATCCAGGCGACGATGGCGATGGCGACGATGTAGCGGCCGGTGGTGGACAGGCGCACAGGGGGCTCCTTCAGGGGGTGTGGAGAACAGACCTGCACACGATACTCCCCATTCCTGGCAGCCCGCTGGATCTACAGCAGCAGCAGTAGAAGCACCTGGCTGGCGACGATCTTGCCGATCATCGCCGTCGGGTACACCGTGGCGTAACCGCGGGAGGCGAGCTCCGTCCCCGTCTGGCCGTTGAGGTAGGAGATGATCGCCGGGTTCGTGGTGGCGCCCGCCGCCACGCCCATCGACTCGTCCCAGGTCAGGCGCAGCACCAGCATGCCGGCAACAGCACACACCACCGCCGAGGTGACGGTGATGAGCAGCCCCGCCGCCATGACGGTCAGGGAGGATGGGTCGGTCAGCGCCAGGCGGAAACCTGCCCCCGCGGTAGTGCCCACGCCCGCCAGAAACAGCGACAGCCCGAGGGTGTTCAGCGTGTGCACCGCGTGGTACGGCATCGTCCAGGTCAGCGGCCCCGTGCGGTGCAGCGCGCCGAGGATGAGGCCCACGATGATCGGCCCGCCGCCGAAGCCGAGCGAGAGCACCGACCCGCCGGGCAGCGGAAGCGGGACCGCACCGAGCAACAGACCCGCGAGCAGGCCGACGGCGAAGGGCAGGAGGTCCGGCGCGGCGAGGGATTTCTCGGAGTCCCCCAGGTAGGCCCGGACCTCGTCCATCCGGTTCGGCGGAGCGACGACACGGACCCGGTCGGAGTAGTTGAGCACGTCCCCGGGGTGGGGCACCTCCTCTGCGTCGCCGCGCCGGATGCGCGCGATCCGGAACCCGGCGGACACGGTGTCCAGGTCCTGCAGGCGCCGCCCCACCACGCGCGGATTCGACACGGTCATACGGCTGTAGATGAGGTCGGTGTCCTCGATCTTCACGGTGACCCGGCCGCCGAGGTTGCGTTGCGCCGTCCGGATGGCCTCCTCGGTTCCGTTGATCACCAGCACCATATCCTCGTGCAGCCGGTCCGTGGGCGCGGCCAGGGAATGGTCGACGTCGCTGTGGACGATGCGGGTGGCGATGATCTCGGCGCCCGCCAACCTCGGCAACTGCGCCACCGTCCCCTCGACCCCCGGCCCGATGCGCACCCCGTCCCACTCCAGCGGGGCGATGATCAGCCCCTCCTTCTCCGCGTCCGCCAGATGGTCGACCTTGAGCAGTTTCGCTCCGACCGCGGCCACCAGGATGGAACCGATGACGGCCCCCGGGTAGGCCAGTGAATAACCGACGACCGGCTCCCCGGCGCGGGCCGGGTCCACCAGCGAACCGCCCTCCACCATGTCGACGATCGCCGCCATGCCCGGCGTGGAGCTCAGGGCCCCCGCGAACATGCCCGCGCCGGCGAGGTCCCCCAGCCCCAACACCCGGATGATGCCGTAGGCCGCACCGACGAGGCCGACGAGCAGCAGGACCATGAACAGCGTGAGGCGCCAGCCCCGGGACCGGAACTCGGCGAAGAACTGCTCCCCCGCCGTCAGGCCGATGGCGTAGACGAACATGGCCAGCCCCAGCTGGTACACCAGCGCGGGGATCTGGATGTCGGGGTTCGCCGTCGACAGGCCCAGCGCGACGAAGAGCACCGCCGCCGCGCCGAGGGAGATTCCGAGAATGCGGATCTTGCCCAGGGCCAGGCCCGCGGCGAGGATCGCCACGAGCGCGATGAGCGGGTTGGCAGCGAGGAAATCAAGCACGCCCCCCATTGAACTCCGGGGCGGAAGGCCAGGCAACCGAAGGGCGAGTCCCCGGCCGGCCGGGGCCGTGGGACAACGATCGACGGTCTTTGTCCGATGTCATTCATTTAAGGAGCCCACAGTGGCGAGGTCGTCGAGTTGGCCATCCCCGACCACTCCTTCAAGGGCAACCTCGACGTCGACGCGCTGCGTTCGCTGATCGACATCCGCGGCGTCGAGGCCATCTCCTCCGTCCGTATGGAGGCCGGCACCAGCCTCATCGGCGGGCAGCCTTTCTCCGTGCAGAACCTGCGCGAGGTCTCGCAAGTGTGGTGCGTCCATGGCATCCCGCTGGTGCTCGACGCATCCCTGCTGGCGGACAACCTGTACTTCAACACCTACGGCGGCATGTCCGTCCGGGACATGAAGGCGACCACCGTCGGCCTGGAAGAAACCATGGACGAGGACATGATCAATCAGGGCCCCCAGTTCATCGGGTACATGGTCACCGTCCTCGCCGCCGCCCTGTGCGTCTACTCCGGTGTCCACGGCATGGAACGCGGCACCATGTCCGAGGCACGCGACGCCGAGGGTGCCGAACCGCTCGCCGACATGGAACTCGTCCGCCTGGCGATGCCCCGCCGGGTGTTCACACTCTCCCAGGTCAACTACGTCATCCACCGCCTCGGCGGGTTGGAGTGGGAGGAGGCGGACATCCTGCGCTTCTTCTACGGCCGGCTCAAGCCGAAATCCGGCTGGAGCGACACGCTGGTGGCCACGTTCCGCGGGGACTTCGGGGACAGCCTCTGACCTGTGGCGTCTCGGGCGCAGGGGGTTTAGAGTGACCTGACAAACATATGTCGGCAGGAGATCCCCGATGATCATGCCCCACACCTTTGACACGTTCGGATGCCACCTGGCGTCCGCGCTGGCAGAGACGCTTGAACTGCAATCCGACCACCTTCGCGGCGAGAAACTCTACGGCGCGACGCTCGTGCCCGCCACCGACAACCTGATGCCCCGTTTCGCGGTGCTGGAGGATTCCGACACCGCCGGCATGGAAAGCCGCCGAAGGTGGGCGCCGGACGATTTCTCCACCGGCCTGGGCACCCCCCGGCTCAACGACGTCTGCGGCCGGACCCGCGACCTCCGCGACAGCTGGCCCGGCACCAGCGAGGAGTGGCACCACGCCTCCCTCGCCGCGCTTTCCGACGCCCTCGGGTCCCGCGTGGTCCGCCTCACCCTCCGCCGCCTGGGCGCCGACCCGATCCTCTATATCTTCGACGGCGGCGAATGCGGCATCGAGCCCACCACGTTCCGCACGCTCAACGCCGGGCGCGAGTCCGAGCCCTACTACCTGCAGGCGGCGCGCTGCCTCCTCTGAGCGGAATACCCCGCCGGAGGGTTACCGGCGGATCACACCGCCGACACCGCGGCGGCACTGAACCCGCCGAGCGGCTCCCGGCTGACCCGGAGCCCACCGGGCCCGGCCCGCAGGCTCAGGTGGGCCTCCCAGACCGGGGAGGCCTGCGGATGATCCGCCCGCCGGTGCGCACCGCGGGATTCCGTCCGTTCCCGGGCGGCGTGCGCGACCAGCAGCGCGGTGGTGTGCACGGCGGTGGCGTCGAGGGCTGCGTCGTCGAGCGCCGTGGTGCCGGGCAGGTCGGCGAGGGCCCCGACCGCGGCGTCCAGACCATCCGCCTCCCGCAGCACCCCGACGAGGGTGTCCATGATCTCGTTGATCCGGGGTAAGGCGGCCGGGTCGGTGAGCTCCACGACGCGGCGCGGCACGGGCAGGCCTGGTTCTAACGGGGGAAGGTCGCGCAACCACCGCCCCAGCCGGTCGCCCATGACGAGCGCCTCGGGCACCGAGTTGGAGGCCAACCGGTTCGCCCCGTGCACGCCGGTGGCGGCAACCTCCCCGATCGCGAACAGGCCGGGCACCGTCGTGCGCCCCTCCATGTCGGCGGCGACCCCGCCGCAGAGGTAGTGGGCGCCGGGGCGCACCGGGACGGGTTCGACCACCGGGTCAACGCCGCGTTCGCGCAGCATCGCCAGGATGCCGGGGAACTTCTCCTCCCAGGCCGCCGGGCCGAAGTGGCGGGCGTCGAGAAGCAGGCACTCCTCCCCCGTGGCCGACAGGTGCGCGTGCATCGCGGCGGAAACGACGTCGCGCGGGGCGAGGTCGCCCAGCGGGTGCACGCCCGCCATGACGCGGCGGCCGGCATGGTCGACGAGGACGGCGCCCTCCCCTCGCACCGCCTCAGAGATGAGGACGTCGCGCCCGCCGGTGCGGGGCTGGCCCGCGCGGCGGTGGAGAACGGTGGGGTGGAACTGGGTGAACTCGAGGTCGCGCACCGCCGCGCCTGCCCGCCACGCCATGGCCAGCCCGTCGCCGGTGGCCACCGCGGGGTTGGAGGTCAACGTCCAGGCCTGCCCCGCCCCGCCGGTGGCGAGTACGACGGTGGACGCCAGCAGCTCGCCGATAGCGCCGGCCCCGTCCCGGACGCGCACCCCGGACGCGGCGCCGCGGGCGTCGGTGAGCACGTCGACGGCCCGCAGGCCGGTGCGCAACCGGACGCTGCAGCCCGGCTGGTCGAGACGTCGGCGCAGGGCGTGCAGGAGCGTGCGCTCGACCTCCCTGCCCGAGCCGTCACCGCGAGCGTGGAGGATGCGGCGGGCGCTGTGTCCGCCCTCGAGGTGCAGGTCGTAGCTGCCACCCGCCCGGTCGAAGCGGGCGCCCAGCTCGATGAGGCGGCGCACGACCCCGGGTGCCGATTCGACGAGAGTGCGCACCGCCGACGGATCGCACAGCCCCGCCCCGGCGGTGAGGGTGTCCGCGATGTGCGCTTCGGCGGTGTCGGCGGCGTCCCACACCGCCGCCAGCCCGCCCTGTGCCCAGTCGGTGGCGGATTCGGCCGGGTCGGTGGCGCGGGTAAGCAGTACGGCGGGAATGCCTGCCTCGGCGAGGTGGACAGCGACGGTCAGGCCGGCGGCACCGGAGCCGACGATGACCACTCCGGTGGACCGCCGCCAGGTGGGCTCGGGCACCGGAAGCAGGCCGGTGGTGCGGATGGGTGTCATTGCTCCTCCTCAGGGTTTTCGACCGACAGTCGAAAACTGGGTCACATGCTAGCATCCGGCTCGTGCACAGCCCCAGGAACCCCGGCCCCCTCCGCGACCCGCGGGGCGTGGCCAAGTTCCGCCACGAGGCCGTCGCGGTGGTCCTGCGGGTCGGACTCCCCGACCTCGCCCCACCCCGGCTCGAGGTGCTGGCCCACCGGCGGCGACGCCCTCCCTTCGAGGGAGGGTGGGCGCTGCCCAGCGGCCCCGTCGAGGTCGACGAGACGCTCGACGAATCGGTGCTGCGCCACCTCGCGCAGCGGACGGGAGTGGCCGCCCCCGCCCACCTGGAGCAGCTGGAGACCCGCGGCACACCCGGGCGCGACCCGTGGGACCGGACCATCGCGACCGCCTTCCTCGCTCTCCTCCCCTGGTCCGGGACACCCGGCCCCGGGGACGACCTGGCCTGGCTGCCGGTGGCGGAGCTGCCGGGGATGGCCTTCGACCACGGCGAGCTGACCCGGGCAGCGGCGGAACGGCTGCGGGCCAAGCTCTCGTACACCAATATCGCCTTCGCCCTGGCGCCGGAAACCTTCACACTCGCCCAGCTGCGCGACGCCTACTCGGCGGTGCTCGGACACGAGGTCTCGGCCACCAACCTCCAACGCATCCTCACCCGGCGCGGGCAGCTCGCGGCGACCGGGGAGCGCGCCGTCCCCGGCGCGGGCGGCGGCCGTCCGGCTCAGCTGCACCGTTTCACCCGCCGCGAACTCACCGTCACTGACCCCTTCGCCGTGCTGCGGCCCTGAGGGGTCCCGCCTCGGCCAGACGGGGCCCACCTCCGCACGGCGGAGGATCCGAGCTCCCCTGACTACCCAAGCCCCTACAATCACTTAAAGTATGACCACCTGACGCCACATGAGTCGCACAGTTCCCTGCAGTCACATTTTGATCGTGACGCTCGGAAAAAATGCACATCAAATCCGGAAGAATCACCCAATTTACCCCCAGAAAGGGTTGAAAAAGATATTATCTTTTAACGTTTCTTCAGCACCCTCCCCCCTCCGCCGCCTTTCCCGGCTGAAGTGACCTACCGTTTGAAGCGCAGCAAGTCCCACCAGTCACAGCAGCATCAGTCTGCGGCCGCCACCAAAGGGTCCGACCCCGGCGAAAACCCAACCGACACCCATCCCTCACAAAGGAAAAATATGTTCACCCCCCGTATCGCAGCAGCTGCCGCCGGCGCATCCATCGCTGCCTCCGCCCTCCTCGCCCCCTCCGCCTTCGCCGCCGAGATCCTCGAGATCGGGGACAAGTGCTACATCGAAGAGGTCGTCACCCAGGAGGAGGTCGTGGGCACCCGCACCGTCGCCGAGCCCGCCGCACACCAGGGGGACTGGCAGGTCGGCGAGGTCGAGGGCCCGGAGGGCTGGACCTTCGACCACACCGGTGCCTCCGGCACCTCCGACGACCAGGCACAGGGCGGCGGGATCATCACCGCCGACATCCCTGCGGGCACACCGGCGGGCGAGTACACCGCGACCGCCTACGACTTCAGCTACTCCAAGAACCAGGTGTCCGAGATCATCACGTTCACCGTGGTCGAGGAAGAGGTCACCGAGAGCCGCACCTGGACCGAGCGCGAAGAGGTTCCGTGCGCGGGCGGCGATGACAGCGCGTCCGGTGACGAGAGCGGCTCCGGCGCATCCGGCGACGAGAGCGGCTCCGGCACCTCCAACCAGCAGGCGGGCTTCGTGGACCACAAGGTCCTGGCTCAGCAGCAGGCAATGAATGCCCCGGCACCGGCCGCCGGGGCCGCTCCGGCCGCGGTCACCCCCTCCGCAGAGCAGGTCACTCCCGCCCCGGCCGCCCAGCAGATGCAGCTGGCCAACAACGGCATCGGCGGCACCCTGACCGCGCTGGCCGTGGGCCTGCTGGCCGCAGCCGCCGGCGCCGGCCTGCTGCTCAAGCGCCGCGCCAACTAACAACCACGTAAAACCGCGTCAGCGCGGCACGGGACCGAGAGGTCCGTGCCGCGCTTTCCCGTTTCCGCCCTCTCCGGCCTGCTTCCGGCTTGGAGGGGACCGGCTGTCAGTCCGTGACGAGTTCCCAGGTCAAGATCCGGGCCTCGGACGAAGGGTCGCGCAGGACCGCGGTCTCCCGGTCGATCCGGACGAGCAGGTACACCTCCGCGATCTGCTCGACCAGGCCGCCGCCCCATTCGGCGACCACGACGGCGTCGGAAAGCTCGGTGTCCAGGTCCAGCGCGTCGAGCTCGCCGAGCGGGTCCCCTGAGGAGCCCTCCCCGAGCAGCCGGTAGGCGTCGACGTGCACGAGCGCGGGACCGCCGACGGTGGAACGGTGCTCGCGGGCGATGACGAACGTCGGGGAGGTCACCCTCCCCTTGACCCCCAGGCCGCGGGCGATGCCCTGGGTGAAGGTGGTCTTGCCGGCGCCGAGCGGGCCGTCCAGGATGACCACGTCGCCGGCTTCCAGCGCGCGGCCCAGCTCCTCCCCGAAAGCCTGGGTCCCGTCGGCGGTGCCCAGCTCGCGCGATCCCGACCGCGGGAACGACGACTTCACAGCTGCACCCCGCCCTCGTAGACGCGGGCGGTGCGCCCGGCCGGGGTGCAGATGATCTCGTAGTTGATGGTGCCCGTGGCGGCGGCGAGCTCGTCGGCGCTCATGCCGCCCTCCCCGAAGAGGACGGCCTCATCCCCCGGGGAGACGCCGAATTCGTTGGCGCCCAGGTCCACCACGATCTGGTCCATGCACACCCGCCCGACCTGCGGATAGAGTTTGCCGCCGATGCCCACACTCAATTTTCCCTGCCAGGAGCGGGGTACTCCGTCGGCGTAGCCGGCCGGGACGACCGCGAGCCAGCCCGGTTCCGTCGCGGTCCAGGTGTGCCCGTAGCTGGTGGATTCGCCCGGCTGGATGGGTTTGACCACCGTGATCCGCCCGACCCAGCTCATCGCGGGTTTGAGTCCGTGGTCCAGGCCAGCGACCGGCTCGAGCCCGTACATGGCCAGGCCGACCCGGACGAGCTGGTGGTGCAGGTCGGGGCGGGTCAGGGTTCCGGGCGAGTTGCACAGGTGGTTGACCGGCACATCCAGGCCCATCCCCCGGGCCAGGTCGATGGCCCGCCGGAAAGCGGCGGCCTGCTCGTCGTTCGCCGGGTGCTCCGGCTCGTCGGCGCAGGCCAGGTGGGAGAACAGGCCGGTGACGGTGAGGTGTTCGGCGTCGCGCAGCAGGGTGAACACCTCCGCCCAGTCTGTTTCGTCGACCCCGGAGCGGTGCAGCCCGGTGTCGACCTTGACGGTGACGCGGGCGGGGACGGCGGCGTCGACAAGCGCCTGTGCATGGCGCAGCGAGGGGACGCCGAGCTGGACGCGGAGTGCGAGCGCCTCCACGAGATCCTGCTCCGGGGACCAGATCCAGGCGAGGATGGGCTTGCCGACTCCCGACTCCCGCAGCTCGACCGCCTCGCGCAGGGTGGCCACGCCGAAACTGTCGGCACCGTTGGCGGCCATCACCTCCGCCACCCGGCCGGCGCCGTGGCCGTATCCGTCGGCCTTAACTACCGCCATGAGCTGGGTGTCACCCACCAGCTCCTTGAGCAGGCGGGTGTTGTGGGCGATGGCGTCGAGATCGATGCGGGTGGCGAGAAGATCCATGGGTGACATTGTGCCACCCGGCGCGCGCCAGTCACGACGACGCCGCCCCGTCCCGCGCGGGGGCGGGACGGGGCGGCGTCGACAAGCGGCGGCTACACCCGCTTAATGTCGGCGATCTCGATGGACTCGTAGGGGCGGGTGAAGTTGTTCAGGCGCGGCACGACCGCACCGATCCGGTAGCTCTCGACCTGCGTGGCCCAGGCGGTGAGCAGTCCGTGGATCTCCAGCTTGGCCAGGTCCTGGCCGGCGCAGGCGTGGATGCCGTAGCCGAAGCCGATGTGGTCGACGGCGTTGCGGGTGATGTCGAAGACCTCGGGGTTGTAGAACTTGCGCGGGTCCATGTTGGCGGAACCGTAGAGCAGGGCAACCTGGGAGCCGGCGGGGATTGGCGCGGCGACCGAAGACCGGGGCGGGGGTGCGCAGGCGGATGACTTCGGCCAGGGCGGAGGGGACCAGCGAGAGATCCTCGCGCAGCTGCTGGAACTGCTCCTGGTTCTGGCCGAGCAGGACCAGCGCGTTGCCGATGGTGGTGATGGTGGTGTCCATCCCGGCCTCGACCCGGTCGGCCGCGTGGTCACGCTCGATGACGGCGGCGAGCTGACCTACGACGGCCTCATCATCGCCACCGGTTCCTTCGCACGCCGCTTCACCGACTCCACCCACGAGTACACCATCCGTTCGCTCGACGACGCCGCCCGCCTCAAGGCCAGCCTCACCGGCCGCCCCAAGGTCACCGTCATCGGCGGCGGCCCGCTGGGCATGGAGGTCGCCTCCGGCGCGGTGGGCCTGGGCTGCGACGTCACCCTCGTCCACCCGGGCACCCCGATGGAACTGCACCTCGGCCCCCTGCTCGGCGGGATACTCACCCAGGCCGCCCTCGAACACGGGCTGAACGTCATCGACTCCCTGGTCGCCTCTGTCCGCGAGGACGACGGGGGCATGGTTGTCGCGCTCGCCGACGGCACCGAGCTCAACTCCGGCATCGTAATCACCGCCGCCGGCGACCTGCCCAACACCGCCTGGATCGAGGGTTCCGGGCTGCTTGTCGACGGCCGCCTCATCGCCGACGGGCGATGCCGGGTCACCGACTCCATCGTCGCCGCGGGCGACGTCGTGTGGATCGACCACGGTCAGGGTCCGCGCCGCACCCCGATCTGGACCGCCGCCATCGAGCAGGCCAAGGTCGCCGCCGCGTCGCTGATCCAGGGCGATGACGCCGAACCTCTCGACTTCCAGTCCTACTTCTGGACCGACCAGTGGGGCCTCAACCTCAAGATGTCCGGCCCCATCCCGCAGGGCACCAACCCGGCGGTGATCAAGGGTTCCCTGGATGAGCGCTCGGCGGTGCTGCACTGGCCCGAGTCCGGCACCGCCGCCGCCCTGAACATGCGCATGCAGATCCCCCGCCTGCACAGGCTGGCCGCGACCGAGGCGGCGACGGCTTAACCCAGCTGACTGCGCAACCGGGCCACCTCGGCTTTCAGCTCCGCGATGTCGCGGCGGTAGAGGTCGATCCGCTCGTCGACCGCCGCGCCGTCCCAGCGCGGGGTGATGTTGCGGGAGCAGTTGGCGTCGACGTCGGTGACCTGCACGATCACGGCCCGGTCGATCCGGCGCGGCATGCCAGGTACCTCCCCCAGGCGCGCGATCAGCTGCGGGTCGTCGGCGGCCTCCACCGTGCGGGCGCGGCCGAAGACCTTGAGCCGGCGCCGGGTGGGAAAGTCCACGAAGAACAGGCACACTCGGCTGCCGGCGTCGAGGTTGCCCAGGGTGACGAACTGCCTGTTTCCCGGAAAATCCGGGAAGACGAGCGTGCGGCCGTCAGGCACCTGCACGAAGCCGCGCGGCCCGCCCTTGTGCTGGGTGTAGGGCCAGCCGGCCTCCGTGACGGTGGACAGCAGGAAGAAGTCCGCCTCCCGGATAAGCCGGCGGTCGCGGCCGTCGAGAAGAAAAGGCGCGTCCCCCGGCGGGTCGATCCGGTTGTCGGCTCCGACCTCCCGCTGCCGCGCCCGCACCCGCGGCCCGAAGGCGAGGTCGGCGTAGGTGGTCCTCCTCTGCTCCGGCACGGCTACTCCACCGTCACCGACTTGGCCAGGTTGCGCGGCTTGTCGATGTCGTCGTTGCCGCACGCCCGGGCGATGTCCGCGGCCAGAAACTGCAGCGGCACGGTGGCCAGCAGCGGCTGCATGATGGAGGAGGTCGCCGGGATGCGGATGAGCCAGTTGGCGTAGGGCTCCACCGACTCGTCGCCCTCCTCCGCGATGACGATGGTCTTCGCGCCGCGGGCCCGGATCTCCTGGATGTTGGACACGATCTTGGAGTGCAGCAGCTTCACGCCGCGCGGCGAGGGCACCACGACGACCACCGGCAGGTCGTCCTCGATCAGCGCGATGGGGCCGTGCTTGAGTTCGCCGGCGGGGAAACCCTCCGCGTGGATGTAGGCCAGCTCCTTGAGCTTCAGCGCACCCTCAAGAGCGACGGGGAAGCCGACGCCGCGGCCCAGGAAGAGCATGGTACGCACCGCGCCGAGATCATCCGCGATATCTTTGACCTGTCCCTTCACTGCCAGGAGCTGCTCGATCTTGGCGGGGATCTCCTCCAGCGCGTCCCAGATCTCCCGGATCTCGTCCGGGTACTTGGTGCCTTTGGCCTGCGCCAGGGCAAGACCGACGATGTAGTTCGCGGCCACCTGCGCGAGGAATGCCTTGGTGGACGCCACACCGATCTCGGGGCCGGCGTGGGTGTAGAGCACCGCGTCGGATTCCCGCGGAATCTGCGAGCCGTTGGTGTTGCACACGGACATCACCTTCGCGCCCTGGGTCTTGGCGTGGCGCACGGCCTCCAGCGTGTCAGCGGTCTCGCCGGACTGGGAGATCGCGAGCACCAGCGTGCGCTCGTCGAGCACCGGGTCCCGGTAACGGAACTCGGAGGCCACCTCGATCTGGACCGGGATGCGCACCCAGTGTTCGATGGCGTACTTGGCCAGCAGGCCGGAGTGGTAGGCGGAACCGCAGGCGACGACGAAAACCTGGTTGATGCTCTTCAGGTCCGTCTCGGAGATGTTGGACTCGTCGAGGATCACGCGCCCGTCGTGGAAGTGGCCGGCGAGGGTGTCGCGGACGGCGGCAGGCTGCTCGTGGATCTCTTTCATCATGAAGGAGTCGTAGCCGGCCTTCTCCGCGGCGGCCAGGTCCCAGTCGATGGTGAAGGGGCGGCCCTCCGCGGCGGATCCGTCGAAGTTGAGGACCTCGTAGCCGTCGGCGGTGATGACCACGACGTTGTCCTGGTTGAGCTCGACGGCTTCCTTCGTGAACTCGATGAACGCCGCGACGTCGGAGCCGAGGAACATCTCGCCCTCGCCGACGCCGACGATCAGGGGCGTCGAGCGGCGCGCCGCGATGATCTGGCCCGGGTGGTCGGCGTGGGTGAACAGGAGGGTGAAGGCACCCTCGAGGCGGCCCAGCACGGCGAGGGCGGACGCGCGGAAATCACCGGCGGTCTCCCCCTCGTTGTAGGCACGGGCCAGCAGATGAGCCGCCACCTCGGAGTCGGTCTCGGAGGCCAGCTCGATGCCCGCCGCCTCCAGCTCCGCGCGCAGCTGGGCGAAGTTCTCGATGATGCCGTTGTGGACGATGGCCGCGCGCCCGTCGTAGGACAGGTGCGGGTGGGCGTTCTCGTCGGTGGGCCGGCCGTGGGTGGCCCACCGGGTGTGCCCGATGGCGGTGGTGCCCTGCAGGCCGTCCTCGCCGACCTCGGCGATCCTCTCCTCCAGATTGGCGAGCTTGCCCGCCCGCTTCACCAGGGAGATCCCCGAGCCGTCCGCGACCGCGATGCCCGACGAGTCGTACCCGCGGTACTCCATGCGTCGCAGCGCCTCCAGGGCGATGCTCAACCCCTGCTGTTTACCGACATATCCCACGATTCCACACATGGGGGAAATCGTAGACGAATCGGCCGGTCCCGCGACAGGTATACCCCGCTTATCGACGCCCGCCCCTCCCCCGTCCCTGCCCGGCACGCTCGCCGTTTTCCGGCAGTGTGACGTTCGCGACCTCACGGCCGGGCTCTTCCACTATCCTGGGTTTCGTGTCTGCGAATCTGAAGAAGCACCTGGCCCAACTATCCAAGCGCGGCCCGCACCGCGTCCTCGTCGGCGATCTCAGCTACGCCGGAATCGAGGGCAAAGTTTACGCACCCGCAGAGGGCAACAGTGTGCCCGCCGTCGCCTTCGGACATGACTGGCTGAAGCCGGTGAAGACGTACCACGCCACCCTGCGCCACCTGGCGAGCTGGGGCATCGTCGTCACCGCCCCGGACACCGAGAAGGGCTTCCTCCCCGACCACCGCGGTTTCTCCGCGGACCTGGAGACCGCCCTGCAGATCGCGGCAGGCGTGAAGCTGGGCAACGGCAAGGTGACCGTCGCTCCGGGCAAGCTCGGCGTCGTCGGCCACGGCATGGGCGCCGGGGCCGCGATCCTCGCCGCGGCGAACAACCCCCGCATCAGGGCCGTCGGAGCCCTCTACCCGGCCGACACCGCCCCGCCGGCCTCCATAGCCGCCCGCTCGGTGAAGGCGCCGGGCCTGGTGATCGCCCCGGGACGCGCCGACATATTCGGCGCCGGCGACCCCGCCAAGGTCGCCTTCAACTGGGGCGGGGAGGTCGCCTACCGCGAGATCAAGGGCGGAAACCAGGCCGGTTTCACCGAGGACAACCTCCTCAAGATGGCCATCGGGCTCGGCATCCCCCAGATCTCCGGGCAGGAGACCGCCCGCGGCCTGCTCACCGGATTCCTCCTGCACAGACTGGGCGGCGAGCGCAAGTACTCCGACTTCTCCGAGGCACTCGCGACCGCCAAGGACGTCGAGTCCTTCGCCGGCGCCGAGCTGGCCGACAAGGCCGGCATCAAGCTCACCACCAGCACCAAGTTCTAACCCTTCCGCAGCAGCCCCTGCACCCTGCCCCTGGCCGTTCCCGGCCGGGGGCGTTGCTGTACGCCGTCCGGCGTGGCCGGGGATGCCCGGGTCTCCCGCTGCGCCAAAGGCGCTGTGGGCGGCGTGACGGCCTTCTCCACGCGCTGCTGCGCCTGGGCTAGTGCCTTTTCGAACTCGACCATGCGCTGCGTGGTCCTCTGACGGAACTGCCGCGAGAACTCCTCGAACTCCATCACCACTCACCTGCCTTCCGGGCGCCGCCCTGCGCTGAAACCGGCTGAGGCTCGGGTACAGGAGCCGGTACCGGTGCCGGTGTCTGCACCGGCGCCAGGTTCTGCTTCGGTGGGGGTGGCGGTTCAGGCACGTCGGCCAGGTTCTGCTTCGGTGGGGGTGGCGGTTCAGGCACGTCGGCCAGGTTCTGCTTCGGTGGGGGTGGCGGTTCAGGCACGTCGGCCAGGTTCTGCTTCGGTGGGGGTGGCGGTTCAGGCGCAGGTTCCGGCATAGGAGCGGGGGCAGGTTCCGGCGCAGGAGCGCATTCCTCCAACGCACTGACCACCAAGCCGATGCCGAGGAGGGCGACACCCGCGCCGACGAGTCCAAGGATTCCGCAGCAGTCGGCGGTTGGTGCGTCCCCGGTTTCAGACGGCGGCGGTTCCAGTGGTTTCTTCGACGGTGCGGGAGACTCGGGGCTGTCGGGCGCCTCTGGGGCGGGTTCCACAGCCTGTGGCACGGTGGTCTGTTCCAGTGGTTTCTTCGACGGTGCGGGAGGCTCGGGACTGTCGGGTACCTCTGGGGCGGGTTCCACAGCCTGTGGCACGGTGGGTGCCTCCTGCGCGGGGACCTGTGGCGGGGGCACGGCCGAGAGCGGTGCTGGGGCCGGTACCGGGGCGCCTCCGGCGCAGACGACGTCGGTGCGGGCACAGGAGGCGGGTTGCTCGCAAACAGTGGTGCCGCGGGCGAGGAACTCGTCGAGGCAGGAGGCGACGGCGGTGTCGCGGTCGCGGCAGCAGTCGAGGATGGTGTTGCCTGCCGAGTCGATCAGCTCTGCCCCGGCGGCGACGCACTCGGTGAACTCGCGGGGATGGGCGACCGGGTCGACCTGATTCAAAAACGCGCACAATTGGGTGATCACGGCGCGGAGGGCGAAGACAATCTCTTCGATCCCGGAGTCCGCCACGTCCTCGATGTCGCGCAGGGCCTCCCCGGCGTCCTCCGCGCCCTGTGCGATGCCTTCGCTGTCGTCGCGGTTGTTGAACCAGTCGCTGACGTTGTCGGCCACCCGGCCCAGGATCTCACCGAAGGCCGCCTGCGAGAGGAAGGTGAACACCGTGTCCATGAGTTCGCCGCGCACCCCCGAGGTGCTGGACACGCCGACGGCGGCCCGGGTGTGCGCCACGAGTTGCGCAGAGTCGAGCCCCTCGGTGGAGCTGAGAACCCGGGCGAGCACGTCCGCGGGGACCGCGGGCCCCCGGTAGCTGCCGCGGGAGGCGTGCGCGAGCATCTGCACGATCCCGCGGTATCCGGCGGCCGCCAGTGGGGCGGGCATCAGCGCGCCCCGCCCAGCTCGTCGGCCAGATGCTCATCGACGTCGCGCAGCACCCGCACCTGGGCGGCTGCAGCGCGGGCGGTGGCCCGGACGGCGTCGATACGCTCGGTGCCGGTGGCGTGCAGGCGCTGCAGCATGGCCGCGATCGCGGCGGCGGCGGGCAGCGCGGGGCTGGTGCTGGTGTGTCGGGCGAGTTGTTCCTCACCGTCGGCGACCAGGCGGTTGAGCGAGTGCAGCGCCCCCGCGTGGTCGAGGAAGAGCTCGGACATGAAAAGTCCCCCTTGCAGAAGTCCATGGCTGGTGTGTCACCATCATTGGACTGCTGAAGGGGGCGAAAGGTTCCCGGCGGGGTTAAACCGCCGCGACCACCGCGGCGAGACGGCCGGCGACACGGCGGGCCTGCTCGCTCTCTGTGGCCTCCACCATGACGCGGAACAGCTGCTCGGTGCCGGAGGGCCGCAGCAGCACCCGGCCGGTACTGCCCAGCTCGGATTCCGCCTCAGCCATCGATTCCTGGACCACCGCGGACTCGAGGATTGCGGTCTTGTTGGCCACCGGCACGTTGATGAGCACCTGCGGCAGGACCGTCATCACGCCGGCCAGGTCCTTGAGGGACTGCCCGGTCTCGGCCATGCGCGCCATGAGCTTGAGGCCGGTCATGGTGCCGTCACCGGTCGTGCAGTGCACGGGCAGGACGATGTGGCCGGACTGCTCGCCACCCAGGCGGTAGTCACCTGCGTTGAGCTCCTCGAGGACGTAGCGGTCGCCCACCTTGGTCTCCAGCATGGTGATGCCCTGCTCCTCCATGGCCAGGCGCAGACCCAGGTTGCTCATCACGGTGGCCACCAGGGTGTTCTTCCGCAGCTCGGACTTCTCCTTCATCGCCACCGCGAGGACGGCCATGATCTGGTCGCCGTCGATGATGTTGCCCTCCGCGTCGACCGCGAGGCAGCGGTCGGCGTCGCCGTCGTGCGCCAGACCGAGGTCCGCGCCGTGCTCGAGAACGGCCTTCTGCAGCTGGTCCATGTGGGTGGAGCCGCAATTGTCGTTGATGTTGTAGGCGTTGGGGCGGTTGTGGATGGCGACAACCTCGGCGCCCGCCGCCGCATACGCCTTGGGGGCGACAGAAGAGGCCGCGCCGTTGGCCGCGTCGACGACGACCTTGATGCCGGACAGATCCACCGGGGTGGCCTCCGCGAGGTGCTTGAGGTAGCGGTCCTTCGCGTCCGGGGCCTCCTCGATGACACGTCCCACGCCGGTACCGGTCGGGCCGTCGTCGGGCAGTTCCGCCATCGCCGCCTCGATCTCGTCCTCCACCGAATCGGGCAGCTTCCGGCCGCCGGCGGAGAAGAACTTGATGCCGTTGTCGGGCATCGGGTTGTGCGACGCGGAGATCATCACTCCCATGTCGGCGCCGTAGTCGTCGGTGAGGAAGGCGACAGCCGGAGTGGGGAGGACACCGACCCGCAGCACGTCCACGCCCCGGGACGCCATGCCGGCGGACAGCGCTGCGGCCAGCATTTCACCGGACACGCGCGGATCCCGGCCGACGATCGCGGTGGGACGTCGGTCGCTCGCGGCCCGGTCCCGGGTAAGCACGTGCGCGGCCGCCGCACCCAGCTGAAGTGCCATGGATACAGTGAGATCCTTGTTCGCGAGCCCGCGAACGCCGTCAGTACCGAAGAGTCGAGTCATGCCCAACATTATGCACGTGCCCTGCCCGCGGCACCTATGCGGGGCGCCGCCGCGTCGCGTCCACCCCCGCAGCCTCTCCAGCCCGGGTCTGCTCCCGGAAACGGCGAACGCCGCCCCACCGGGAGGTGGGACGGCGTCGACAAGCGAAGGCGGAGCTTAGCGCTTGGAGTACTGCGGGGCACGACGTGCCTTGTGCAGACCAGCCTTCTTACGCTCGACTGCGCGGGCGTCACGGGTGAGCAGGCCGGCCTTCTTCAGGGCGCCCCGGTCAGCCGGGTTGTACAGGTTCAGTGCACGGGCGATGGCCAGGCGCAGAGCGCCGGACTGGCCGGTCGGGCCGCCACCGGAGATGTTGGCCTTGATGTCGAACTGGCCGTTGCGCTCGAGCAGCTCGAGCGGCTGGAGGATGTCCTGCTGGTGCAGCTTGTTCGGGAAGTAATCCTCGAGCGAGCGGCCGTTGCAGGTGATCTCGCCGGAGCCGGCGACCACGTGGATGCGGGCGATGGCGCGCTTACGGCGGCCGACGGTCTGAATCGGGCCGTCGAGCTCGATCGGGGCTGCAGCCTCGACCTCGTCCTCGGTGACCTCCGGAGCCACGGCGTCGCCGATGGTGTAGGCGAACTCCTCGGTAGCGGCGGCGGCGGCCTCGATGTCGCCGGCCTCAGCCACGTTCAGGTCCTCGTTCTGGTTCTGCTCGGTCACTGTGCCACCTGCTTGATCTCGTAGGTCTCGGGCTGCTGGCCGGCGTACGGGTGCTCAGAGCCAGCGAAAACGTGGAGCTTCTTCACAGAAGCGGCGGAGAGCTTGTTGTGCGGCATCATGCCGGTGATAGCTTCCTCGATCACGCGCTCCGGACGGGTGTCCAGAGCCTTGCCCAGGGTCATGGAGCGCAGACCACCCGGGTAACCGGTGTGGCGGTAGCGCATCTCGCGGTCACGCTTGTTGGAGGACACGTGAACCTTGTCGGCGTTGATGACGACAACGTGGTCGCCGCAGTCAACGTTCGGTGCGTACTGGGGCTTGCCCTTGCCGCGCAGCAGGTCAGCTGCGTGGGTGGCGAGTCGGCCCAGCACCACGTCGGTGGCGTCGATGACGTACCACTTACGGGTGATGTCACCGCTCTTCGGGTGGTAAGTAGACACTAATGACTCCTTAAAAGTCTGTCTGGGGCTGCCGGCCTGAAAAGGCTTCGAGTGTACGTGTCTGGGACGCGGCGGCCGGTGGAGACCCGCGCACAGCGCACACAACCACGTCAGCTTATGGGATTCACCCGGCAAAACCCAAACCGCGCCCGACCACGCTCCTCCCGGGGAAGAAGCAGATCGGACGCGGTGGATGGAGTGTCTGCGGGCGTGCTGGTGCGTGCGGCGGCCTGCCCGGGCCACAGCACACCGGGCCCCCTCCCGGTGAACAGGTCCGCGTCTGCCCCGTGGGTACGGGTCGGTCGGGCCGGGGTCCGTTCAGCTGCGCCCGGCCAGCGGGATCAGCCCCAGCTGGCGGCGGCCTGCCGGTTAACGTCGCTCATGCGGTCGTTGCCCTGGCTGACTGTGCGGGAGATGGTGGCCAGGATGGTATTGAGTTCCGCGGCGGAGCGGTCCCATTTCGCCTGGGCTTCCTGATACGCGAGGGCGGAATCGCCCTCCCAGGTCGCGACCATGGGCTGCAGCTGAGACTTGAGGTCGTCGAGCAGCGCGTTGATCCTGCCCGAGGTGGCGTTGATGTCTGCGGCGGCGGCCTCGATGGCGCCGAACTGGTACTTGATTGCGTCCATGTGTTCCTTAACCCTTTCGTGTTGGCCGGCGCGCCCTAGAGCGCGAGGCCCTGGCCGCCGACGCTGGTGAAGGCCTGGGCGTTCTGGGCCTCCATGGATTCGAAGCCGCGGGCGTTGTGGCGGATGTTGTCCGAGATACTGGTCAGCGCCTCGCGCAGCTCACGCCCGGAGGCGTTCCACCGCTGCATGAGCTGGTCGAAAGAAATCTGGGCGTTACCCGCCCAGCTGGCGCGGACGCCGTCGACGACGCCCTGCAGGCGGGTCAGCTCGCCCTGCACTTCATTGTTGGTGGTGTCGACATGGCCGGCGGTTGCCAGCATCACATCGGCTTCGGTCCTGAACAGTTGGGTCATGGTGTTCGCCCCTCCCGAGATGGTGTGAAAGTGATTCAGGCGCCGGGGCCCCTCCCCGGTCGTTCCCCCGAGAAGGCCGCGGGATGCGCCTTCTCACTACTGTTGGACTCCGGAAATGGCGCCCCGGTTCCCGGCCGGGCGAGAATTCTTCCGCCGGCAAGGTTTCCGCAGTTCAGGCCCCTCCGGTGAGTTCGACGGAATCAACCGCCATGCGGCAGGCGGCCTCCTGCGGGATCGTCGGGGACTGGCGGGTGTGGCAACCGACCGACATCTGGTGGCCGTGCTCGATCCAGGTGCTCCAGGTGACTTCTGAACCGTCGCCGGGCAGCTCGCGGTAGCGGATGATCCGCAGCCCCCGCGCCGCGCGTTCGGGGTCCAGCGGGTGCAGGGTGGCGTCCGCGTCGATCATGGCGTGGATCTGCGCTTCCACGGCTTCCGCCGGCACCGAGTACACCGGATCCGCGGCCAGGTGGATGCGCAACCCCGGATCCTCCCCGGTCGCCATCAGCCCGTCGCCGCGGTCCTCCAACCGGAATCCGGCCGGCACGGCGACCCGCAGCAGTTCGTGTTCCAGCACCGCCTGCGGCGGTGCTGGTTCGCTGCTGGTCGACGGCGGCGTGCTCGCCGTGGTCCTGGCCGCGGCCGCCCCGGACGTCGCGGTAGTCTCCGGGGTCGCCGACGGTTGCGTCGCCGCCTCCTGCGAGGGGCCGGGCTGGCCGCCGACGACCCACCAGCTCAGCCCCAGGATCGCCGCCACCACCGCCGCGACGACCAGGTGGAAGGGCTCGACCCCGGCGCGCAGCCGGTGGCGGCCGGAGCGTCCGGACCGCCCGGTGGGGCGGGTGATCGTCACCTCACCGTCCGGTTGCGGCAGCGCCGTCTCGTGCAGCACCTCGCTGGGGTAGGCCGCCACGCCCTTGTTCAGCAGGGTCCGGGTGAGCACCTCGGTGGTGGGATCGTCGGCGTCGACGATGATCTCCACGTCCGGCCAGTCGAGGCTGCACAGCTCTTTCGCCTGGTCGATCACCGCGGCCAGGGCCCAGCCGTCGATGATGCCGGTGCCGGGTAGGTCGTAGCGGTAGACCGTGTCGGGGCCTTCGAAGATCGTCGCGCTGTCGAGGACCGTGATGGTCAGGGTCCCGGGGACCGCCGGGGCGCTCACGGCTGCTCCCCCGTGGTGGCCACCTGGCACACGCCCACCGTCTCTCCGCGGATCTGCCAGGTGCCCCGGCCCGGTGGTTGCGCGACGGGGCGGATGCCGAAGATGGTGCCTTCCTCCCGGTCGGCGTCGAGAAGCAGCACCGCCGGGGTCTGGTCGCGGACGCCCGACAGGAAGGGGCCGAACAGCGCGCGGCCGATCCCGCCGGATTTGCGGGCCAGCACCAGGTGCAGCCCGATGTCCCGGGAATGCGGCAGGAGTTCGGTGAGCCGGGTGAGTTCGTGCTCGGCCACGAGGTCGAGGTCGTCGATGACCAGGTAGATCTCCGGGCCCGCCCACCAGTCGCGGGCCGCGAGCTGCGCCGGCGTGATGTCGGGGCCGGGCAGCCGGGCGCTCAGGGTCGCCACCGTGTCCTTGAGCACCGCCGCGGTGGCGGTGGTGGTGGCGGAGTACGCGGCGAGCATGTCCTCGTCCACGGACCCCAGATGTGCGCGCCGGTGGTCGACGATGACCATGCGGGCCGCTTCCCGCCCCAGCTGCGCCACGCCCGCCATGACCGTGGCCAGCAGCGTGGACTTTCCCGCCCCCTGGCCGCCGACGCACAAAAAATGCGGGCTGCCCGCCGGATCCCAGGCGATGGTGGTCAGGCGCGGACCGCCGACCGCCAGGGCGATCCCCGCCGCCGGCTCCAGATCCGGCACCCGGACGTGCGTCGGCAGCACCCGCAGCGCGGGCACCGGTTCCTGCCCGGCCGCGGCGGCGGTGATGTGCGCGAGGTCCTGGTTGGAACTCAGGGCGATCAGCATCTGCCGGCCGTGCTCGTCCAGGCCCCGGCCCGGGAGCGCCGGGAGTTTCTGCTGCGCCTTCCGGTCGATGAGGGAATCCATCGCCTCGCCGAGCTTGAGCTCGATGCGGCGGGTGATCAGGTCCCGGATCGCCGGGCGCAACACCGTCCACCGGGGTGTGGACACCACCAGGTGCACGCGTTTCGACGGCCCGTCCGCCGCCAGCGACGTCAACGGGTCGAGCAGGTCCTCGAAATCGTTCGCCACGGCGTGCCAGCCGTCCACCACGAGGAACGTGTGCCGCTCCTCCGGTTCCTCCACCAGACCGGCCACCTCGTCGACGATGCGCCGGACGCGTTCCGGGTCGCCGCGCCCGGCCACTCCCGCGACGTGCGGCAGCCGGTTGAGGGTGGCCAGCTGGTCACCGCCGAGGTCGATGACGTAGAAGCGGACCGATGCCGTCGCGTGCGTGGCCGCCAGCGACGCCACGATGGTGCGCAGGGCGGTCGACTTCCCCGTCTGCGGGCCGCCGCACACCGCGACGTGCCCGCCGCCGGCGGAGAGATCAAGCACAAGCGGGTCCTGCCGCTGGTGGTAGGGCAGGTCGATGATGCCCACCACGGCCGCCAGCTCTCCGACGTGCTCCGCCACCCCCGCCAGTTCCACCGTCGCCGGCAGCGGCGGCAGCCACACCCGGTGCGCCGACTGCCCGCGGAGGCGGGCGGTGGTGCGGGCGCGGTCGACGACGGCGTCGAGAAGCGTCGTCGAATCGTCGATGACCGTCGGCGCTGCCGGGGCCTGCTCGAACTGCTCCCAGCCGGTGAACAACGCAACCCGGCCCGGCGCGCCCGGCAGCGCGGCCACGTCACGGCGCTCCAGCGGGCCGGAGACGTACGCGGCCTGGAAACGGGTGAGGTCGTCGGCGTCGTGTCTGAGGAAACCCGCGCCGGGTTGCGCCGGCAGGTGGTGCGCGTCGGTGACCCCCAGGACCTGGCGCGATTCGGCGGCGGAGAACGTTTTCAGGCCGATGCGGTAGGACAGGTGGGAATCCAGGCCACGCAGCCTCCCCTCCTCCAGGCGTTGGCTGGCCAGCAGCAGATGCACGTGCAGGGACCTGCCCAGACGCCCGACCGCGACGAACAGTTCCGCGAAGTCCGGGTGGGCGGCCAGCAGCTCGGAGAACTCGTCCACCACGATCACCAGTGCCGGGAGCGGGTCGAGGTCCTCGCGTCCGCCCAGGCGGGCGGTGGTGTAGTCGGTGACGTTGGCGAAGTTGCCCGCCTCGCGGAGCAGCTCCTGCCGGCGGTTGAGCTCGCCGGAGATCGCGTCGAACATGCGCTCCACCAGCACCACCTCCTCCGACAGGTTGGTGATCACCGCCGACGTGTGCGGCAGCCCCTCGCAGCCCAGGAATGTCGCGCCGCCCTTGAAATCCACCAGCACCAGGTTCAGCTCGTCCGGGCTGTGGGTCGCCGCCAGGGAGACCACCAGGGTGCGCAGCAGTTCCGATTTTCCCGAGCCGGTGGCGCCGATGCACAACCCGTGCGGCCCCATCCCGCCGTGCGCGGATTCCTTCAGGTCCAGCCGGACGGGCACTCCCTGCGGCGTCGTCCCGATCGGCACCACCAGCCGCTGACGGGTGAGTTCCCGGCCCGGCCACATCGTCTCCGGTGTGAGCTGGTCGATGTCCGCCAGGCCGATGAGGGAGGTGAGGTCCCGCCCGCCCGCACCCGCGGCGGCGTCGTCCGGGCGGCGGAACCTGGTCAGCGCCCGCCCGAGGATCACCGCCTCCTCCGGCCGCAGGCGGTCGGCCACCCCGAGCTTCTCGACGCCCGCGGCGGTGTGCGCCGACAGCTCCCCGTCCGCGGTGAGCGCGAGCCCCTCCTGCTCGGCGCGGACACCCAGCGCCGTGGTGGCGCGGGAGCCGACGTCGATGATGGTGGTCCATACCGGGTCGTCGATGTACGGCTCGGTCCCGGTGGTCGTGGTGTGGTCCACCACGAGGATCCGGTGCCGCGCCTGCTCCGGACGGCGGGTGTGCGGCAGCCACTTCAACCAGTCCCACCCTGACCCCATCACCTCCACCGACACGCTCTCCGGGCCGTGCGCCACCACCAGCTGCGCCACCATCGCCCGGGCCAGGTCGCCCGCCCCCGGGCCGGCGATGCCGACGAACCGGAACGCCTGCAGCTGCACCGCCACCGGCATCCCCGGGCACGTTCCCACGGCCTTGACCGTGCGCCGCAGGCTGACGGCGCACACCGGGTCCAGGTCTTCGGCCGCACCCGCGTCCGGCACCTGCACCGGGGTGCACAACGCGGTGTCGCCCAGTCCGATGCGCACCTCGAGCGTGTCCGCGTCCCCGGGTCCGCGCTCCCACAGCCGGCGCCCGTCCACCTGGGCCCGCAGATCGCCCGGTTCCGGGTGCCGGTGGAACTCGTGCGCCCGCTGCCGACCGGCATTGGCCAGCGCCTTCTCCCGCAGTGCCCCGAGATGGCGCAGGTAGGTCCGCCTGGTCTCATCCACGTCCTCGCCCTGGGGCGGGGAGAACATCATGAGCATGGACATCCCCAGCATCAGGGGCAGGATGAGCATCATCGGGTTGGCGCCCGCCCCGCCGAGCATCATCAGGCCGACCATCGCCGCCATGCCCGCGACCATGACCACGGGCATGAGTATCCGCAGCATCGGCACCGGCGCCGGCCGGTTCGCCGCCGGGACCGGCTCCGCGTTCAACGTGCCCTGCGGCAACGGCGGGGCCGGTTCCCGCTCCGCGGGCGTGATCGGCTCCACGACCGCGCCGACCGTGTCACTGACTCCGAGCAACGACATCGATGATCCCCCCTCATAGTGGCCCCGGTGTGCATCCCGCCTGCTGGTCACCCCAACCAGAACAGTGGACATCGCGGGCGCACGGGCGCTTGCCCGACATGTTAAGGCAGGGATCCGGCACGCGCCGGGTGGACAGACCCGCCCGCCCGGGTGACAATGCCCCGTGAAGCGGTCGCACAGGGGGTGTGCCCGCACGCACCGGAACAACTCTGGGGGTTGGCAGTGTCCGTTGACCATGTCCTTCGTCTGACCGTGCGTTTCCAGGTCGGCGGCTACCACCGGGAGGCGGATGTCGCCTTGCCCGCGGGGTCGGCGCTGGCGGACGTCATCCCGGAGATCGTCGCCCTGGTGGGCGCGCCACGGATTTCCCGGCCGTGGCAGGCGATGACCGCCGCCGGAACCACCCTGGATGCCGCGGTTCCCCTGCACCAGACCCAGCTGGACCACGGTTCGGTGGTGGTGCTCACACCCCGGCACGAGGCGGGTGCGCCGGTGGTGCGGGATGCGGCGGAGGCCCTGGCGGAAACCGCGGATCTGGCGGACCCGGCGGGGCTTGCCGCGGCCGGGGCGGTGTCGGGCGCAGCCGCGGTGCTGGCCATCGGCGCGGCGCTCGGGCCGGCGTCCCAGGCGCTGGCGCTCGCCGCGGCCACCGCGCTGTCTGTCCTCGTGCTGCGGCGCGGCATCCGGGTTCTGGCCCCGGTCGCGGTCGTGCTGGCCGGGCTGTCGGCGGCGGCCGCCGTCCTCGAGGCAGCCCGCCCGGAGGAGGTCGCCCGGCCGGCGACCGTGGGGCTGGCCGCCTTCACCGCGCTCGGCGCCGCCGTGGTGGTCCTGCTGTTCACGGTGGCCATCGACGGCATCGGCACGCGGACGGCCGCCGCGTCGGCGGCTCTGCTCGGCACGGGTGCCGTGGCAGCGGCCGGGGCTTTCCTGCCCTCGCAGGCGGCGGAACCGGGCACCGCCTCCGCCGCGCTGGTGCTGGCCGCGGGTGTGGTGCTGATGGGGCAGTTGCCGGGTCTGGCGGTGCGGGGCGCGGGCCTGCGGGTGCCCCGGCTGCCCACGGCGGGCCAGGACCTGTCTGTGGCGGACGAGGCTCAGCCGGACGTGGGCACCCGCGCCCGGCGTGCCCGGGAGCTGCACGAGGGAGCGGCGATCGGATCGGTCGCCGCCATGCTCCCGGCGCTCGTCGTCGTGGGCGGCCACGGCGGGGGTTTCGCGCAGGGCCTGTGCGTGGCGGTGGCCGGAGCGGTCCTCCTCCACGCCGCCCGCCACCGGCAGGCTGCGACGGCCTGGTCGTGGATGGTGGTGGGCCTGACGGCGTGCGTGTGCTCCGCGGTGGCGGCGGCCGAACCAGGGCATCCGGCCCAGTGGGCGGTGGCTCTCGCCGTGGCCGCGGCGGGGTTGACAGCCCCGGTGTGGGCGCCGAAGGTGCCGGACCTGGAGCCGACAGCCGTGGTGTGGTGGGAGCGCGCGGAGTCCCTCGCCCTGGCCGCCTCCCTTCCCCTCGCCGCCCATCTGGCCGGTTTGTTCCTGCTGATCAGGGGCCTGGGGTGAGGCGTGCCGCGCTCTGCGCCTCCCTGCTCCTGCCCGCCGCTTTCCCAGCGGCGTTCCCGATCCTGCCCCCGGCGGCGGCGCAGGCCCCGGATGTGGCCTGCGCCCGGCCGGTCGAGGCCCCCGCGCCGGCCGAAGTTCCGCCCAGTATGCACCGGATCGCGCGGGGGGAGGGCGTGCGCGTCGCGGTGGTCGACACCGGGGTGGCGGCCCATCCCCATCTGCCGGTGGAACCCGTCGCCGACCTGGTCAGCCCCGCCTCTCCCGACCCGCACCTGGACTGCGACGGCCACGGGACGGTTGTCGCCGGCGTCGTCAACGGGGTCGCTCCGGGCGCCCTGATCCTGAGCGTCCGCCAGTCCAGCGCCCACCACCGGCAGGTCGACGGCGGCCCGGCGGGCACCCTCGCGAGCCTCGCGAGCGCGATCCACCGGGCGCTCGACGCGGGTGCGCACGTGATCAACACCTCCGTCGTCTCCTGCGTCGACCCGGCGGTACTTCTCGACGCCCGCCCGCTCCACGAGGCCCTCCACCGCGCCGAGGCGGAGGGGGTGGTGGTCGTGGCGGCGGCGGGGAACCGGGGCTCCTCCTGCCGACCGGGGATGGTGGTCTACCCCGCGCATGAGGAGACGGTGATCCCGGTGGCGGCGGTGCACCCGGACGATCCGCACTCGGTCGCCGACTACGTCATGCCCGGTGCCGGGCAGGTAGCCGCGCCCGGGCGGGTGGAGGTGGGGTTGTCGCCTACGGGGCACGGATGGGCGTCGGGCATGGTCGACGCCCGGGGGCAGGAGACGGGTTTCGAGGGGACGAGTTTCGCCGCCCCGGTGGTCTCCGGGGTGGCCGCCCTGTTGCGGGAACGCCACCCGCAGGACTCGGCGGCGCAGATCCGGGACCGCATCCGTCAGGCCGCGCAGCCCGGGCACTGGGTGGTGGACCCGTACGGCGCGCTCACCCACCTGCCCGGCGACTACGCCGTGGCGGAGCGGACCATCGTGGCAGCTCAGAAAGAGTCGGCGGAGGATCGGGCGCCCGCCCGGGCCGCCGTCATCCTGGCGGGGCTGGGGGCGGCGCTGCTGCTGGGGGTACTCAGCGGCTCAGTCCGACGCCCTGGGCGTAAGGCGTGAGGAAGTCCAGGCTGCCCATCTTCCACGTTCCCCAGATAATGAAGAGGAACACCGCCCAGATGACGGCGATGAGGATGGCTACCACCGTGATGCGGAAGAGCTGGGACTGCCGGTTGAACCAGAAGTAGAAGCGGTCGTACTGGTGGACGCCGGCGCGGAGCAACCGGCGGGCCCACCTCTGCTCGAAGGAAAGGATGCCCACGCCGAGGAAGGTGGTCAACCACCCCTGGCCGGGCAGGGGGATGGTGATCAGTCCGAGGATGAGCACCGACCAGCCGAGCACGAGGGTGAGCGGGCGCACCAGGTAGCCGTAGCGGCCGCCCTTGGCCTTCACGTGGGTCTGCGCGAGTCTGTCCACCCGGCGGTAGACCATCTGTCGCATCGAAGCCATATATGTACAACGAACCAGTCCCCTCTCTGGTTCCGGAGCGAAGATCACACTTGTGGGCTGATCAGTAGGCGGCCCGCAGCGCCGCCTCCGGCGTGAGTTCGGCTCCCTCCGGCAGCAGGCGGATGACCGGCCAGGGGGCGGGGGCGGGGTCCGTCAGGCCCAGCGCGGCCAGTCCCGCCGCGTGCGGGACGGGGTGGCGCAGCCCGGTGGCGTCGATGACGTGGCGGCCGTGCCCGGTGTCCACCGCGACCGCGGCGGGCAGCCCGCCGAGGAACTGGTCGGCCACTCCCCCACCCGACAGCGCGATCGGGCGGTGCTCCGCGGGCCGAAGTGTGGTCACCTGCCCGTCGCCGGTGGCGCACACCGTCTGCTCAGCCGGGTCGATCCACATCGGCGCCAGGGCCGGCAGGGGCAGGTGGTAGGGGGCGTCGGGGTGCCCGGCCAGTTCCGCGCGGGGTGCGGCGCGCACCGCCACACCCGCGTCCGCGAGCGCCTGCGCCTGCACCGCGGTGAGGGGAGCGACCCCCGCGGGCAGGCGCGCCCACGTGCTGGTGCCGGTGTCGAGGATCTCCTCGGGCAGCACCCCGGGAAGAGTGAGAGGATCGCGTTCCGCGGCGGCGTTGAGCACCTCCGCGGGCGGGGACCACCGGGGTGTGCTCTCGGTGACGCCGAGCGCCCGGCGCACGATGCGCCCCTCGGGCGATTCCGGGTGCGGGAGCTGCCGGCGCCCCTCGGTGGTCAGCAGCCAGTCCGCTCCCCCTGCGGTGGCCAGCACCCCGCGGTGGCCGCCGAGCGGTGCGACGAGGTCGCCGACGGCCACGGTGACCGTTCCCTCCCCGTGGCAGGCGGACCAGCTCAGTTCCGCCCGGTCCCCGCCCCCGAGCGCGGCCGGCGCGGGGTGGATGCCCAGGGGCGCACCACGGTCGGTGGCGGCCAGCAGGTCGTCCCCGATGCGGGCCGGGTCGAGGGGTTCGCCGACGATGAGGCGGGCGGAGGCGAGGTTGGCCACGGGGTGGACGCGGTCGTCGACACGCACGAACAACGCCCCGCCGCCCGTCTGGAGGATGGGAGCCTCCCCGGGGTCGGCCGCCGGACGCAACCAGGCGAGCAGACCCGCACCGGCCGCGACGAGGACCGTGGCCACCAGACCGAACATCATGGCCCGGCGGCGCGCGGCCAACGGATCGTGGATCATCCGGATGTCGCCGAAGACCAGTCCGTGCTCCACCCGGCGGCGCAGGAACCGGTGCCCGGTCACCTGCGCCCGCGTGGTGGGCAGCAGTGCAGAACCCACGCCATCTCCCCCTTGATGACTGTCGCCCTGGATGGGCCGGTTATTCCGCTGTCAGATTAAGGCCGGGTGGCGGGGATCTCAACCGGAGCGGGATCGAGCGCGGGGTTGCCGGGGGTCTCCAGCGCGCCCTCCCCGCCCTGCTCCGGTTTGGTGGGGCGGGGGAATACGGGGTCGCCGGCGGCGTCGAGAGGCAGGGGCGGCAGCTCCTCCGGGGAATTTCCGGGCGCACGCATCTGCGCCAGCTCCTCGTCGGTGAACGCCTGGTTCACGGCGAAGACGGCGACGTTGCCCTCGCGGTAGACGGGGGTCACGCCCGGGGTGGTCCACAGCCCGTCGATCATCTCGAAGCGCGGTTCCTGGAAACCCCAGAAGCTCCACGGGGAGACGAAGAAATACCGCACGTCCAGCGCCTCGGCGGCCTTGTCCACGCTGTTGATCTGTTCCGGATCCCCGTGGTTGCCCACACCCAGGAGATTGGGGTGCCAGTAGAGCAGGTCGGTGGCGGAGCCGCGTCCGACGTCGGGCCACAGGTAGTGGCGCGCGACCGAGGGCAGCCCGTTGTAGGCGTACATCCAGCCGTGGCCGTCGGCGGGTTCCCCGAAGATCTTCCCCTCGTAGGCGCCCGGCTGCTCCGCCAGCCAGTCGAAGGCGCGGATGTCGATCTGCGAGACCATCCGGTCGTCGCTGAGGGGGGCGCTGATCGACCACTCTGCCCCCTCCAGGACGGAGTCGCGGGTCGCCCACACGGCGGTGCCCCAGCCGGCGCCGATGCCGAGGATGACGGACACCGCCACCGACACCCGGGTCCAGGTGGTGTTCATGCGGACCGGGGCCAGGCTTATGAGGCGGATGAGCACCGCCAGGCCGACGCCCGCGGCGGCGAAGGTGAACAGCGCCACCGGCATGACCAGGCGGTGCGGCGTGGCGTAGTGCAGATTGCCGACGATGTTGAGCCAGTCGCCCCAGGGCTGGTCGAAGAGCATGAGGGCGTTGGCAGTCATCGCCACGCTGAGGAACCAGAACATGGGGGCCCACAGGTTACGGCGCCAGACGATGAGCGCCACCGCGCCGAGTCCGGCGAGCCAGAGCAGCGGCGTCTGGTTGACGTCGGCGAACATGTCGGTGTGTCGGGTCTGCATTTCGATGGCCTTCTCCCACGACTGCGCGCGGGTGACGTCCTCGAACGCCGTCCAGGAGGAGACCTCCTCGCCCGCGCTGGTGCCGCTGAGCAGCTGGGGCAGCAGAATGACCCCGCCCACGCCGCCGGCCAGCGCCAGCCAGCCGAGATCCCGCAGCCGCACGAGCACCTTGCCGGGGATCGTCTCCGCGCGGCGCGAGGGGGCCCACACCAGGTACAGCAGCCACCACAGGGCCAGCACCAGCACGACGATGGTCACCGCGGAGGGGTGCAGCTGCACCAGGCCGAGGAAAGCCGTCATCGCGGCGAAGGCCGCGACCGGCCGGTAGGGCACGTGCATGAACAGCGCGACGACGACACCGGCGGCGGAGACCGCGGCCAGGTAGGGCCACGCCCCCACGTAGTGGCCGATCCACATGAGCACCGGGGAGGCGAACACCGCGATGCCGCCGAAGCCGGCCGCCAGCTGGGCGGTGAGGCCGCCCCGGCCGACCATCTTCCAGGCGATCATCGCCACGGACAGCGGCAGCAGCATGCCCGGCAGCACGATGCCGGTGAGGTTCAGGGCGGCGACGGGGCTGAGGTTCGCGGCCTCCCCGACCAGGCCCGCACCCACGTGCCACGCCGAGGGGTAATACATCTCGGCGCCGGTCTCGATGTTGCGGAGCTCGCCCTGCCGGGTGGGGTCGGCGATGCCCTCGTCCATGAACCAGCGCACCATCGACGCATGCCAGTGGACGTCCCAGCCCTGGACGATCGTCTCCAGCCCGTTGGGGACGTCGCGGAAGCTCTTCAGGCCGCGGTCGATGATCAGCCACATGCCGGTGAGGGCGCCGGCTGCCGGCAGCAGCCACGCCGGGTCGAGCAGGCCGCCCTGCCGATTCCTGGGCGGCGGGTTGTCCAGCTCATCCGGCCCGCGCTCATCCCCGGGCGGCGCAACCTCCGCCGCCCGGGCCCGACGCCGCCCGGCCAGCAGGAAACCACCCCGCCACAGGGCGGCCAGCAGGACCGTCAGCAGCCAGAAGACGATGAACGTGGCCCACGTGTAGCGGATATCCAGCTGCCCGAGGACCCACGCCCCCAGGCCGAAGACACCGAAGCTCACGGGCACCGATCCGGCGGCCGCCCACGGCAGCCGCAGCCCCGACACCCATCCCAGGAGCGCTCCCGGCACGGTGAACACCAGCGCCGCGACGAGCACCAGCGGGAACAACTCCACCCCAGACACCAGCCCTTCCGGCGAACTTTCCGACAACCCACGGCACGCGGCCGTGCAAACAAAGCCTGAGTCTACAACTCCCGGGCAGCTAGAGCACCCGCCGACCCCGGGTCACGCCCGTGCGCGCGGCGAGTTCCCCGTCAGCCGGGTAGTCCACACCGACCAGGCTCAGCCCCTTCGCCGGCGCCAAGGGGATCAACGGGGAGCGCTGGTGCTCGCCGAGCAGCTGCGCGGGCAGCCCCGCTTCCCGACGCCCCTCCCCCACCGCCAGGCACGTCCCCACCAGGGAGCGCACCATGTTCCAGCAGAAGGCGTCGGCTGTCACGCGCGCCTCGTACAGCTGCGGCTCCGTGGGCGTGGACACGTCGTGGAAGGTGAAGGACTGGAGCTCACGGATCGTCGTGGCGTGGGGACGAGCCTTACAGAAGGCCGCGAAATCGTGCAGTCCGACCAGCACGTCGGCGGCCGCCTGCATGGCGGGGAGATCCACCGGCTTGGGCCAGTGCGCCGTGTCCCGGGCCCGGGTGGGCAGCGGTCCGCGCGGATGGGTGGTCAGCCGGTAGACGTAGTGGCGCCGCAACGCGGCGAAGCGCGCGTCGAATCCGGCCGGAGCGAGCGTGACCGAGTGGACGCGGACGTCGTCGGGGAGCAACCGCGCGAGACGGCGGACCAGGCGCATGGGGTCGCCGTCGATGGTCCGCTGCCGCAGCCGGTCGGCCGGGACGTCGAGGTGCGCCACCTGCCCCGCCGCGTGGACGCCGGCGTCGGTGCGGCCGGCGACGACCAGGGCGGCATCGATACGCAGGACCATTGACAGGGCATCCTCCAGGACCTCCTGCACGGTGCGCAGCGGCGCGGCGCCCTCCTGCGGCTTCTGTCGCGCCCAGCCGTGGAAGTCCGTGCCGTCATAGGCGAGGTCGAGGCGCAGGCGCAGCAGGTCGGTATCCATGGTCCGTTCAGGATACCGGCCCCAGGTCAGTTCCCCGCGGTGCGGGTGCTAATGCCGAGCAGCCGGTAGAGGGGGCAGAAACCGATGGCGGCGGTCACGCCGAGGACGACGGCCAGCGCCAGGAGGCCGAACTTCACGGGTTTCTTCGAGTCGGGCAGGTTGGCGGCGACGTTGGCGGCGACGAAAGCGGCGCCGCCGCGCAGGGCGCGGTCGAGGGGGGCTACGTTACGGAGCATGAGTGCTTCCTTCTGACTGGTCGGATGCTGCCCTCTCCATCCTACGACCAGCCGGGGCGCCGTTTCTGGACATGCGAAAACCGCACCCTCCTCCCCTGGATGAGCGGGCGGCGGATGCGGTGATCGTTGTGCGGCGGAAGGCCGCGAGGGGAATTACTTCTCCTCGGCCTTGGCCTCGGCCTCTGCCTCGGCGACAGAGCCATCCTGGGCCGGCGCCTCAGCGGCGACGTCGCCCTCGGCGGGCTCCACCGGGTCAGCGGCGGTGTCCTCGGCGTTGACCTCGACGTTCTCGGTCTCGGTCTCGGACTGGGTGTCCTCGGCCGGGGTCTCCTCGGCAGCCTGCTTGGAAGCGGCGGCGCGGGCGGCGCGGGTGGCCTCGGTGCTCACGGTCTCCTCGAGAACGAGGGAGATCTGGGACATCGGGGCGTTGTCGCCGGCGCGGTTCTCGAGCTTGATGATGCGGGTGTAGCCACCTGCACGGTTCTCGAACTTCGGGGCCAGCTCATTGAAGAGGTAGGCCACGACGTCCTTCTGCGGAACATCGGCGAGCACCTGGCGGCGGGCGGCGACAGAGCCGTCCTTGGCCTTGGTGATCAGCTTCTCCACGTAGGGACGCAGGGTCTTGGCCTTGGCGTCAGTGGTCTTGATCGCACCGTGCTCGAACAGCGCGGCAGCCAGGTTAGAGAGGATCTTCTTCTGGTTGCTCGCGGAGCCGCCGAGACGGGTGCCCTTCTTAGGGGTAGGCATGTTGGTACTCCTCGGGTACGTATGTGGTGAGCGCGTGGGCTCCCGACATCTGCGTCGGGCGCCCGGCTGGGCGTGCTACTCGGAATCCTCGGCTGCGTCTTCGTCGTTGTCGATGAAGTCGCCGGTCTCGGCGTCGTAGCCCTCCAGAGTGGAGGGGTCGAAATCCTCGGGTGCGTCCTTCAGGGTCAGACCCAGGCCGGCGAGCTTGATCTTCACCTCGTTGATCGACTTCTGCCCGAAGTTACGGATGTCCAGCAGATCCGATTCGGTGCACTCTGCGAGCTCACCGACGGTGTGGATCTCCTGACGCTTCAGGCAGTTGTAGGAACGGACGGAGAAGTTCAGGTCCTCGATCGGCATGCCGTAGGCGGCGATGTACTCGGTCTCCTGCGGGGAGGGTCCGATCTCAATGCCTTCTGCGGCGGTGTTGAGCTCACGGGCGAGGCCGAAGAGCTCGACGAGGGTCTTACCGGCGGACGCGACTGCGTCGCGGGCGGTGATGGAGTTCTTCGTCTCGACGTCGAGGATCAGCTTGTCGAAGTCCGTGCGCTGCTCGACACGGGTGGCCTCGACCTTGTAGCTGACCTTGAGCACCGGGGAGTAGATCTGATCGACCGGGATACGGCCGATGTCACCGCCGGCGCCGGAGGTGGCCGCCGGAACGTAGCCGCGGCCACGCTCGACGATGAACTCGATGTCCAGACGTGCATGCTCGTTGAGGTTGGCGATGACGAGATCCGGGTTGTGGATCTCGACGCCGGCCGGCGGCTGAATGTCGCCGGCGGTGACCTCTCCCGCGCCTTCCTTGCTCAGGTACATGACCACCGGCTCGTCGGAGTCGGAGGACAGGACCAGACCCTTGATGTTGAGGATGATCTCAGAGACATCCTCCTTCACACCGTTGATCGTGGTGAACTCGTGGAGCACACCGTCGATCTTGACGGAGGTGACGGCTGCGCCCGGGATGGACGACAGCAGGGTCCGGCGCAGCGAGTTGCCGAGGGTGTAGCCGAAGCCCGGCTCGAGCGGCTCGATGACGAACCGCGAACGAGCGGAATCGATGTACTCCTCGGTGAGCACAGGGCGCTGGGAAATGAGCATGAAGATCTCCTTTGTCGACGCCCGCTATTTGACGTCGTTCAGAAAATGAGGATTGCAGTGGTGAAGGATTCCCCGGTGGGCCGGATGGCCGACCCCCCGGAAAGAATTACTTCGAGTAGTACTCGACGATGAGCTGCTCCTGCAGCGGAACGTCGATCTGAGCGCGCTCGGGCAGCTGGTGCACGAGGATGCGCAGAGTGGACGGAACGACCTGCAGCCAGGCCGGAACGACCGCGTCGACGAGGCTGTCCTGAGCCTCTTCGAACCAGATCATCGAGCGGGAGTTGTCCCGGACGTCGATGATGTCGTACTGGGAGACCTGGTAGGAGGGGACGTTGACCCTCTTGCCGTTGACCAGGAAGTGGCCGTGGGAGACCAGCTGGCGGGACTGACGACGCGTGCGGGCGAGGCCTGCGCGGTAGATGACGTTGTCCAGGCGGGACTCCAGCATGATGACCAGGTTGTCGCCGGTCTTACCCGGACGACGGTTGGCCTCGGCGTAGTAGCGACGGAACTGCTTCTCCATCACGCCGTAGGTGAAACGAGCCTTCTGCTTCTCCTGCAGCTGCAGGAGGTACTCGGACTCCTTGATGCGGGCGCGGCCAGCCTGCCCCGGGGGGTAGGGGCGACGCTCGAACGCCATATCTCCGCCGACGAGGTCGACGCGGAGGCGGCGGGACTTACGGGTTACAGGACCGGTATAACGAGCCATGTTTGCTTACCTCTTCCTTTCTTAAACGCGGCGACGCTTCGGCGGACGGCAGCCGTTGTGCGGCTGGGGAGTCACGTCCGAGATGGAGGACACCTCGAGGCCGGCGGCCTGGAGGGAACGGATGGCGGTTTCGCGGCCCGAACCCGGGCCCTTGACGAAAACGTCGACCTTCTTCATACCGTGATCCATCGCCTTGCGGGCGGCGCTCTCGGCGGCCATCTGCGCGGCGAACGGGGTGGACTTACGGGAGCCCTTGAACCCGACGTGCCCGGAGGAAGCCCAGGAGATGACGGCACCATGGGTGTCGGTGATGGACACGATGGTGTTGTTGAAGGTGGACTTGATGTAGGCGTGGCCCTGAGCCACATTCTTCTTTACGACGCGACGGCCGGTACGGCGTGCGCCAGAGCGAGTCTTCGGGGGCATGTTCTACTTCTTCTTTCCGGCGATCGTCTTCTTCGGACCCTTACGCGTACGCGCGTTGGTCTTGGTACGCTGGCCACGGACGGGCATGCCACGACGGTGGCGCAGACCCTGGTAGGAGCCGATTTCAATCTTGCGACGGATATCAGCCTGCACCTCGCGGCGGAGGTCTCCCTCGACCTTCCAGGTGTTTTCGATGACGTCGCGGAGAGCGGCAACCTGGTCATCGGACAGGTTGTCGGTACGAAGATCGGGAGAGATGCCGGTCTCTTCGAGAAGCTTGGCGGCACGGGCGGGGCCGATGCCGTAGATGTAGGTGAGTGCGATCTCCATGCGCTTGTTGCGCGGGAGGTCAACACCAGCAAGACGTGCCATGTGGCAGTACCTTTCGGGTTGTTACGGTGGTTTTCTCCATACTCATCCCCACCAGACGGTGCTTTGTCCGGACCGATGACCGGGCGATGGACCATGATTCGTGGGGCTTCAGCCACCGTGGCCGAAGGTGAGTGTGGCACTCGCAGGGGCGGCGTTGAGCAACCCCGCGGCGAGGGCCGGTGAGTAAGGAGGCGGTTTGCTTTACTTGTAGCGGTAGACGATGCGTCCGCGGGTCAGGTCGTACGGAGACAGCTCCACAACGACGCGATCCTCGGGGAGGATACGGATGTAGTGCTGGCGCATCTTGCCACTGATGTGAGCGAGAACCTTGTGTCCGTTGTCGAGCTCGACACGGAACATTGCATTCGGCAGGGGCTCGACAATCCGGCCTTCTACCTCGATGGCGCCTTCCTTTGCCATATCCTCCACATTCCTGGTGCCGGCTGGTTACGGCACCTGCTGGTAAACAGGTCTACTGCAGGTGTATGTGCTAGAGCGCATACACCAAAAGACCACGATACCTGCGGAGGCGCGGAAAACCAAAATTCCCGGTTCGTCGGAAAGCTCCCCCGGCTTCCGACGCCCCCGGGAGGCGGCCGGATGAAGGCCTAGTAGATGAAGACCTTGTCGTTGATCTGCAGCTCATTGAAGTAGGTCACGGCGGCGGCGTGCTCGAGGCGGACGCAGCCGGCGGACTCGTAGCCGAGGTTGCCCTGGTGGAAGGCGTGGCCGTTGTAGGTGAAGTACACGGCGTAGGGCATCGGCGCGTTGTTGAACTCGTAGGAGATCTCGTCCTTGACCTTGCGGTTGACGTAGAAGGTGCCGCGCGGGGTCTCCTGGCCCGGCTTGCCCGGTGCGTGGTTGACGGGGCCGTAGGTGATCTGGCCGTTACGCTGCAGCCAGGTCTTCCGGCCGTCGATGTCGACGCAGACCCGGGCGTCCGCCGGGCAGGGAGTGCTCGCGGCCGGGACCTGGGCGGGAGCGGCCGCGGGGGCCTGCACCGGGGCGGGCTTCGGGCGGGCAGCCTCGGTGCGCTCGCCGATCAGGCCCGGGAAGACGGTCTCGACGGCGGTGTCGTAGGCGCCGAGCACGGCGTTGGCGGCCTGCGGGTGCAGCACCGAGGTCTGCTGGTGCAGCTGGCCGCGGGTGTTCCACGCGGAGTCGCGCAGGTCGGCGTCCGAGGATCCGACGGCAGCCGGCAGGTCGGAGGATGACTGCGGGATGACGGGCTGCGCCTGGGCCGCGGCCGGGGCAACCAGCAGGGTTGCGGCGGTGGCGAGGGACGCGAGGAGGCCGGTGATAGGGCGGGAGAGTGCACGCATGCCCTGGAGTATAAGCCCTGACTTGTCGCTGCACCGAACCAGACACGAATGTGGGGCTGATCTCATTTCCGGGGGGTGAGGATGCGGGGCCCGTCCTCGGTGGCCGCGACGGTGTGCTCCCAGTGCGCCGCATAGGAACCGTCGAGGGTGACCACCGTCCAGTCGTCGTCGAGCAGCGCGGAATCCGTGGTGCCCAGCGTGAGCATCGGCTCGATGGCGAGCACTGAACCAGCCTGGATGCGCGGCCCGCGCCCGGGGCGGCCCTCGTTGGCCAGATAGGGATCCTCATGCATGGCCCGGCCGATGCCGTGCCCGCCGTAGCCGTCGACGATGCCCAGTTTCACCCCGAACTTCTCCTCGGCCCGGCGGGTGGCCGTCTCCAAAGCGTGGGAGACATCGGTGAGCCGGTTGCCCGGCACCATCGCCTTCAGCCCTTCGGCCAGCACCCACTCCGTGGCACGGTTGAGCTTGTCGACGTCCTCGTCGATCTCGCCGACCCCGAAGGACCACGCCGAGTCCCCCACCCATCCGTCGAGGGTCGCCCCGCAGTCGATCGAGATGAAATCGCCGTCCTCGAGCACCTGCTCGGCCGAGGGGATGCCGTGCACGATGACGTCGTTGACCGAGGCGCAGATGGAGCCCGGGAACCCCTGGTACCCGAGGAAGCTGGGCACCGCCCCCGCCTCGCGGATCACGGTTTCTGCGACGGCGTCGAGCTCGAGAGTGCTCACCCCGGGGGCGGCGGCCGCCCGCACGGCCTGCAGCGCTCGGCCGACGATCTCGCCGGCGGCCTGCATGGCGTCGAGTTCACCCGGTGTCTTCGCCGGGATGTCGCGCTTCTTGGATCGGAATCCCATGTTGTCTGCTCCTGAGGGGGAAAGGGGGAAGGGCCGCGGTCCGGTTGTCCTCCGGAGCGCGGCCCTCATGGTCGGGCGGGGCGACTACTTGCCCAGGGCCTGCATGGCGCGGTCGTTGATCTCCTCGACCTCGCCCTCAGCCTCGATGGTGATGATCTTGTCGCCGTAGTGCTCGATGAGCGGGGCGGTCTCGTCGCGGTAGACGCCGAGACGGGTGCGGATGGTCTCCTCGTTGTCGTCGGCGCGGCCGCGGGAGAGCATGCGCTCGACCACGACGTCCTCGGCGATCTGGAAGTTCAGCACGCCGTCGAGCTCATGTCCCTCAGCGGCGAGCAGGTCCTTGAGAATCTCGGCCTGCTCCACCGTGCGGGGGAAACCGTCGAGCAGGAAACCGTCGGCTGCGTCGGCCTCTCCGAGACGGGACTCCACCATGCGTGCGGTGACGTCGGTGGGCACGAGCTTGCCGGCGTCGATGTACTGCTTGGCTTCCACACCCAGCGGGGTACCCTCGCCGATGTTCGCGCGGAAGAGGTCGCCGGTGGAGATGTGGGGCACGCCCAGCTTCTCGGAGAGGATGACGGCCTGGGTGCCCTTGCCTGCACCGGGGGGTCCGAGGAGTACAAGTCTCATTTGAGGAGTCCTTCGTAGTTGCTTTGGAGAAGCTGGGATTCAATCTGCTTCACGGTTGTCAGGGCGACCGACACCATAATCAGGATGGCCGTGCCGCCGAAGGCGGTCATGCCTGCGCTGGTGTTACCCACGCCCAGGTCGAGCGCGATGTTCGGCAGCACGGCGATGATGCCGAGGTAGGCGGCGCCGACGAAGAGCAGACGGTTCATGACGAAACCGAGGTACTCCGCGGTCGGCCTGCCCGGGCGGATGCCCGGGATGAAGCCGCCGTACTTCTTCATGTTATCCGCCTGCTCCTGCGGATCGTACTGAACCGACACGTAGAAGTAGGAGAAGAAGATGATGAGGATGAAGTACAGGACGATGTACTGCCAGGACGCCGGCGTCATCAGATACTGGATGACGTTGCGCTGCCACCAGTTGTCCGCGACCTCGACGGAACCGGAGTTGAAGATCTCCGTGATGAGAACCGGCATGTAGATCAACGAGGACGCGAAGATGACCGGGATGACGCCGGCCTGGTTGACCTTGAGCGGCAGGTAGGTGGAGGTACCGCCGTACTGGCGACGCCCGACCATCCGCTTGGCGTACTGCACCGGGATGCGGCGCTGCCCCTGCTCCACGAACACCACGCCGACCACCAGGATGATGACGGCGGCCACCACCACGGCGAAGACGACTCCGCCGGAGGACTGGAGGATGCTGGTGCCGTCGGTGGGCAGGCGGGTGGCGATGCCGGCGAAGATGAGCAGGGACATGCCGTTGCCGATGCCCTTCTCCGTGATGAGCTCACCGATCCACATCACGAGCATGGCGCCGGCGGACATCACCACCACGAGCATGACCAGGTCCCACAGCGTGCGGTCCGCGTTGAGGACCTCGATGCCCTGGCCCAGCAGCTGCTGGCGGTCCGCCAGGGCGACGATGCCCGAGGCCTGCAGCAGAGCGAGGGCGAGGGTGAGGTAGCGGGTGTACTGCGTCATCTTCGCCTGCCCCGACTGCCCCTCCTTCTTCAGCTCCTCGAAGTGCGGAATGACGACGGTGAGCAGCTGCACGATGATCGACGCCGTGATGTACGGCATGATGCCGATGGCGAAGATCGACAGCTGCAGCAGCGCACCTCCCGAGAACAGGTTGATCAGCGAGTAGACGCTGCCCTGCTCCTGGGTGAGTTCACGAAGTCGACCACTGATCGACGCATAGTCGACGCCCGGCGACGGGATCTGCGCACCCACGCGATAGAGGATCACCATCAGCACTGTGAAGATGATCTTCTTACGCAGGTCGACGTCCTTGAATGCCTGGATAATGGCGGACACGAAGCCTCCTGGCCTCACTCCCCCGGCATGGAAATGCGGGGGCGCGGGAATTGACACGATTGACTTGACCATACTAGCAGTGCACTGCGTTACCGACCGCTTCAAGGCTCGCCCCGCAGGTTTCCGGCGGGCCGCGCGGTTGCCGGCGGACCCCTGAATCACCTCAACCCCCGGCCGCCGGCGAACCGGTGGACGGGGGTTGAGGTGTGACGCGGAGGTCAGAAGCCTGGTTTAGGCCTCGGTGACGGTTCCGCCGGCTGCCTCGATCTTCTCGACGGCAGAACGGGAGAACTTGTCGGCGGTGACGTTCAGCTTGACGCCGAGGTCTCCGTTGCCCAGGACCTTCACCGGCTGCTTCGGGCGCACGAGGCCCGCTGCGACGATGTCGGCCACGGTGACGTCGCCACCGTTCGGGAAGGCGATCTCGAGGTCGGAGACGTTGACGACCTGGAAGACGACCTTGTTCGGGTTCTTGAAGCCCTTGAGCTTCGGGAGGCGCATCTGCAGCGGCATCTGGCCGCCCTCGAATGATGCCGACACCTTGTTGCGGGCGTGGGTGCCCTTGGTGCCGCGGCCGGCGGTCTTGCCGCCCTTGCCGCCTTCGCCGCGACCAACGCGGCGCTTCGGCTTGTTCGCGCCCTTAGCCGGACGCAGATCGTGGAGCTTGATGATTTCGCTCATGTTTACCTACTCCCCTGCCACTTCTTCGACGGTGACCAGGTGACGCACGGCGTGGATCATGCCACGCACGGCGGGGGTGTCCTGGAGAACCACGGAGTGGCGGATACGGCGAAGACCGAGGGTCTTCATGTTCTCGCGGTGCTTCGGCTTGGTGCCGGCCAGTCCCTTGACCTGGGTAACCTTGAGTGCCATGTGTTACGCCTCCTGACCTGCGCGGGCGCGCAGCATACGGGCCGGGGCGACCTCCTCGAGGGTCTTACCGCGACGTGCGGCGACCTCCTCGGGGCGGACCAGCTGCTTCAGGCCGGCCACGGTGGCGTGGACGACGTTGATGGCGTTGTCGGAGCCGAGAGACTTCGACAGGATGTCCTGGACACCGGCGCACTCGAGCACCGGGCGGGCTGCGCCACCGGCGATGACACCGGTACCGGGAGCGGCCGGGCGGAGCATGACGATGCCCGCTGCGGCCTCACCCTGGACCGGGTGGGTGATGGTGCCACCGACCATCGGGACGCGGAAGAAGTTCTTGCGAGCTTCCTCCGAACCCTTCTGGATAGCGGCCGGAACTTCCTTGGCCTTGCCGTAGCCGACGCCGACCATGCCCTGGCCGTCGCCCACGATCACGAGGGCGGTGAAGCTGAAGCGACGACCACCCTTGACGACCTTGGAGACTCGGTTGATGGTGACGACACGCTCGATGTACTGGTTGCGGTCGTCCTGCTGCTGGTTGCGACGATCGTCGCGCTCGCGGCGGTTGCCGCCCTTGCGCTCGTTGCGGTCGTTGGTGGTGGTGGTGCTGCTGTCGGCGGTGCGTCCGCCGTCACGCCGTTCACGTCCCGGCATTACGCGATCCTTCCGTTGATGTTCTTGATTGCGATGGTCATTAGAACTTCAGACCACCTTCACGAGCGGCGTCGGCCAGAGCGGCGACGCGGCCGTGGTACTTGTAACCTCCACGGTCGAAGACGACCTGCTCGATGCCTGCGGCCTTGGCGCGCTCAGCAATGAGCTCGCCGACCTTGGCGCCCTTGGCCTTCTTGTCGCCCTCGATGGAGCGGATCTCCGGCTCCATGCTGGAGGCGGCAGCCAGGGTGTGGCCGGCCAGGTCGTCGATGACCTGAACGTGCAGGTGGCGGGAGGTGCGGTGCACGACCAGACGCGGCGCCTCGGCGGTGCCACGCAGGGTCTTGCGGATACGGAAATGGCGACGTGCGCGAGCGGTGCGGCGGCGGGTGGAAATATCCTTGCCCACCGGCGTGCGCTTGGTGTTCTCTGCAGTGTTACTCATGCTTACTTACCCGTCTTTCCGACCTTGCGGCGGACCTGCTCACCCTCGTAGCGGATGCCCTTACCCTTATAGGGATCGTCCTTCCGCAGACGACGGATGTTTGCGGCGATCTGCCCGACCTGCTGCTTGTCAATTCCCGTGATGGAGAGCTTCGTGTTGCCGTCGACCGCGAAGGTGATGCCTTCCGGAGCCTCGATCAGAACCGGGTGAGAGTAGCCGAGGGCGAACTCGAGGTTCTTGCCCTTGGCCTGGACGCGGTAACCCACGCCGAAGATCTCCATCTTGGTGGTGTAGCCCTCGGTGACGCCGACAACCAGGTTGTTGACGAGCGAGCGGGACAGACCGTGGAGTGCGCGGTTCTGACGGTTGTCGTCCGGACGGGAGACAACGATCTGGTTTTCCTCGACGGCGACCGAAATCGGTGCCGGGACGTCGAAGTTCAGGGTACCCTTGGGGCCCTTGACCTCGATGTTCTGACCGTTCACCGTGGCGGTGACGCCGGAGGGAATGGTAATCGGATTCTTGCCGATACGCGACATGTTGCTATTCCTCCCTTACCAGACGTAGGCGAGGACTTCTCCGCCTACGCCCTTCTCGGTTGCCTGGCGGTCGGTCAGCAGACCCTGGGACGTGGAGATGATGGCCACGCCCAGGCCGCCGAGCACCTTCGGCAGTTCGGTGGACTTGGCGTACACGCGCAGACCCGGCTTGGAGACGCGGCGCACACCAGCGATGGAGCGGACGCGGGTCGGGCTGTACTTCAGTTCGAGGGACAGGGTCTTGCCGACCCGGGCGTCCTCGACGGTGTATTCAGCGATGTAGCCCTCCTGCTTGAGGATCTCCGCAATGTTGATCTTCAGCTTGGAAGAGGGCATCGACACGATGTCGTGGTGCGCATGGTTTGCGTTGCGCACGCGCGACAGCATGTCGGCAATGGGGTCAGTCATGGTCATATGTGGTGACCGTATTACCTTTCTTGTTGCGGTTCCCTACCCACCGGGGCGTGTACCGGGTGTTCCGTCGGGCCACTTGACGCTCCCTCGGACTCAGTAGTCCGGGGCGCTCGCTGCCACTTTCCACTCGGTCGCCAGTGTCGGCGGGGGGCCTGCAACAAAGTTGGATGTTCAGTTCTCGGAAAGGACTTCGGCCGCCCTCACAGGAGGGAGCACAGGTCCAGCGGTCCAGGCTACCCCCTGGCGTTCCCAGAACAAAATCACCGACTATAGCCGCTTTGCTCCGGGGCCGCACCCGCAGCCCCCACCTTTCTGGTTGCGCCCCTCGCTGCGGCGCAGGGTTCAACCAGAAAAGTAGGGTCCAGGCCGGGCCGTGAATCACGAACGCCCCCTGTGACCCGGAGGTCGCAGGGGGCGTCGCTAAGCAACGAGAAGTAGCGGACTACTTCTTGAAGGGGAAGCCGAGCTCGCGGAGCAGGGCACGACCCTCGTCGTTGTTAGCCGCGGTGGTGACGACGGTGATGTCCATACCACGCTGGCGGTCGATCTTGTCGACGTCGATCTCGTAGAACATGGTCTGCTCGTTGAGGCCGAAGGTGTAGTTGCCGTGGCCGTCGAACTGCTGGTCGGAGAGGCCACGGAAGTCGCGGATACGCGGCAGGGCCACGGTCAGCAGACGGTCCAGGAACTCCCACATGCGGTCGCCTCGCAGGGTGACGCGCGCGCCGATCGGCATGCCTTCGCGGAGCTTGAAGTTCGCGATGGAGGTCTTGGCGCGGCGCAGCTGCGGCTTCTGACCGGTGATCAGGGTCAGGTCCTCGAGGGCGCCGTTGATCAGCTTGGAGTCACGGGCGGCGTCGCCGACGCCCATGTTGACGACGACCTTGGTCACGCCGGGGATCTGCATGACGTTGTCGAGGCCGAGCTCTTCGTTGAGCTTGGTGCGGATTTCCTCGCGGTAGCGGGTCTTCAGACGCGGGGTGTAGTTCTCGCTCATGCTTAGATGTCCTTCCCGTTACGACGCGAGGTGCGAACCTTCTTGCCGTTCTCGTCGAAGCGGTAGCCGACGCGGGTCGGGGTCCCGTCCGAGTCGAGGGCCATCACGTTGGAGACGTGGATCGGTGCCTCCTGGGTGACGATGCCGCCGGACTGTGCGCCACGCTCCTGGGAGGAGTCGGCGACGTGCTTCTTGATGCGGTTGACGCCTTCGACGAGGACCTTCTCGGTCTTCGGGAACGCCTGGATGACCTTGCCCTTGACGCCCTTATCGGGGCCAGAGATGACGAGGACCATATCGCCCTTGTGAATCTTCAACTAGATCACCTCCGGTGCAAGCGACACGATCTTCATGAACTTCTTGTCGCGCAGTTCACGTGCGACAGGGCCGAAGATGCGGGTGCCGCGGGGCTCGTTGTCGGTCTTGATGAGGACGGCTGCGTTCTCATCGAAACGGATGTAGGAGCCGTCGGTGCGACGGGTCTCCTTCTTGGCGCGGACGATAACGGCCTTGACAACTTCGCCGGCCTTCACGTTGCCGCCGGGGGCGGCTTCCTTGACAGTGGCGACGATGGTGTCGCCAATGCCAGCAAAACGTCGTCCGGATCCGCCGAGCACGCGGATGCACAGAATTTCCCGTGCACCGGTGTTATCGGCGATCTTGAGACGCGATTCCTGCTGGATCACGATGGGTCTCCTTGACCTGGATTGATGTGCGTCAGATTTCCGGCCTGTACGCACCTGGTCTATGTACTACTCGCTTCCCACGCTCAGCGACGAACCAGCCCCGAGGGGCGGTCGAAGGGTCTCGGCGGGGGCCCGGAAAACAAACCGCACCACCGACCAGCATGGTCAACTCGAACAGTCAACCATATCCGCAGGTTGGAATCCAAATGCCGAAGTCTCCCCGACGGGGTGTGTGACAATGGAGAAGTGATCGAGACAACCCTGGATTCGGTGGCCGGGCTGCGCGACGCGGTGGCGGCGACGGAGTTCGCCATGAGTCCTTCCGCCGCGGCCGAAGCGGAGGCGGTGGCGGACCAGATCGACGACTACATCCTGCCGCGCCTGGCCAACATTGACGCCCCGCTGCTGGCCGTGGTCGGCGGTTCGACGGGCAGCGGCAAATCGACGCTGGTCAACGCCATCGTGGGCAGGCAGGTCTCCACGTCGGGCGTCATCCGGCCGACGACCCGCCAGCCGGTGCTGGTGGCCAACCCGGGGGACTCCGAGTGGTTCAACTCCGGCCACGTGCTGCCCGGCCTGGCCCGCGAGCAGGGCGAGGCGGGCGCGAACCCGTCGGCGACGTCCCTGCGCACCGTCGCCTCCGAGGCGGTCAGCCCGGGGCTGGCGCTTCTTGACGCCCCCGACTTCGACTCCATCGACGACCGCAACCGTGCGCTGGCCTCCCAGCTGCTGGCCGCGGCCGACCTGTGGGTCTTCGTCACCACGCCCTCCCGCTACGCCGACCAGCTGGTGTGGAACTTCCTGCACGACGCGGCCGGGCGCGACATCGAGGTGATCGTGGTGCTCAACCGGGTGGACGAGGACGCCCTGGCGACCGTGCCGGACGACCTGCGCCGCATGATGGCCGAGGCCGGCCTCGGGCAGGCCACCCTGTTCACGGTCCCGGACCACGGGCAGGTGGAGGGTCTGCTGCCGGAGGAGCTCGTCGCGCCGCTGCGCGGGCACCTGCAACGGCTGGCGGAGGACGCGGCGGCCCGCCGTTCCATGGCGGCCAAGACGGTGCAGGGCGCGCTGGGCAGTGTCGCCGAGCGGGTGGAGCGGCTCGCCGTGGAACGCCAGCGGCAGGAGGAGTTCGGCGCCCAGCTGGGCGAGACCTTCGACGGCAATTACCTCCGCGCCCGGGACCAGGTCATCGACGCCACCAGCGACGGCAACCTACTCCGCCAGGAGGTGCTGCAGCGCTGGCAGGACTTCGTGGGCACCTCGGACGCGTTCCGTTCCATCGAGCGCTGGTACTCCATGGCGGTGGACCGCATCGGCAGTTTCTTCACCGGGCGTCCCGCGCCGGTCCGCGAGATGGAGACGGAGATCGAGGCGGGCCTGCACGCCGTGGTCGTCGACGCAGCGGAGACCGCCGCCACCCGATCCTGGTCGCATCTGGGTTCGGCGGCCCCCGAGCTGCGCGCCTCCTCCGACCCCGCCCTCGCCCACGCCGACGCGGACATCAACGGGCAGGCCGCGGAGCTGGTCCGGCAGTGGCAGGCCGGGCTGGTGGAATCCATCCAGGAGACCGCCGGCGACAAGCGCAAACGCGCCCGCATCATGTCCCTGGGCCTGAACGTGATCACGGTGGCGCTCATGCTGGTGGTGTTCGCCTCCACCGCCGGGCTGACGGGCGGGGAGATCGCCATCGCGGGCGGCTCCGCGGTCATGGGCCAGAAGCTGCTGGAGACGATCTTCGGCGAGGACACCGTCCGCCGCATGGCCAGGCAGGCCCGGGAGGATCTGGACACGCGCATCCACGCCCTGCTCGCCGGGGAGCGCGCGCGTTATGACGCCGTCACCGCCCGGCTCACCGGCGGCACCACCGCCGCCCGGCTGCGGGAGGCCGTGGAGACGGCCGAGCGTGACGTGCGGAAGCAGACGGGGGCGTGAGGCAGATGTTCGGTAGAAAAGCATCGCTGACGCAGCGCCTCGCCGCGCTGGACGAGGCCGCGGCCCTGGGCGGGGACCACCTCTCCCCCGCCGAGCACGCCGCCCTGGCCCGGGTGGCCGACGCCGCCGACGAGCGGCGCCGGCTCTCCGGCGAGCACACCGTGGTCGGTTTCTTCGGGGCCACCGGTTCCGGCAAGACCTCCCTGTTCAACGCCGTCGTCGGCGAGGACCTGGGCAAGACGGCCGCCCGCCGGCCCACCACCTCATCCCCCCTCGCCGCGGTGTGGGATCCGGCTGGTTCGGAGGAGCTGCTCGACTGGCTCGAGGTGGAAGACCGCCGCATCCGCCCCGGCGAGTTCGCCCCCGGGGCCGGGCCGCTCATCCTCCTGGATCTGCCCGACTTCGACTCGGTGGAGCCGGTCCACCGGGAGATCGCCACCCGTCTCGCCGGCCAGGTGGATGTGCTGGTGTGGGTGACCGACCCGGAGAAGTACGCCGACAGCATCATCCACGACCACTTCATCCGCCCCCACGCCTCCCACAGCGCGGTCACCCTGGCGGTGCTCAACAAGTCCGACCGTCTCTCCGACGCCGACCGCAAGGCGGTGAGCCGGTCCCTGGAGCAGCTGCTCAAGGACGACGGACTGAAGAAGGTCTCCGTGATCCCCACCTCCGCCAAAACCGGCTACGGCATCGGGGACCTGCGTTCGGCCATAGCCCGGATCGCCGCGGCACACTCGGCCCAGACCGCGCGCATCGAGGCGGACATCGCCACCGTCACCGCCCCGTGGGCCGGCCAGAAGCCGCTGAAGGCGGTGCCCGACTCGGCCAAGGAGTGGATGGACGGCCTGCTTGCCGACGCCGCCGGCTCCGACCGCCTCGCCGACATCACCGCCGCCGCCTACCGCAAGCGCCTGGGCCAGAAGACCGGCTGGCTGCTCACCTCGTGGATGCTGCGGCTGCGCCCCGACCCCCTCAAACGGCTGGGCCTGCGGGAGGAGGCCGACGACACCGGGGTGCACCGCTCCTCCATACCCGCGCTCGACGCGTCCGGGCGGGCGGTGGCCAACCGCGGAGTGCGCGGCTACGCCGCCGACGTCAGCGAGGGCCTGCCGGACCGGTGGACCAGCGCGGTCGTCGACCGCACCGAGACCATCATCGACTCGTTGCCCGAGGAGCTCGACCGCGCCGCCGCCCGCACCGAGCTGCCCGCCCAGCCCTCCCGCGCCTGGGGACTGTTCACCGTGGTCCAGTGGCTGGCCCTGCTCACCGCCCTGGTGGGCGTGATCTGGTTCCTGCTGGCGGCGTTCGTGCCTGGAGTGCTCCACCCGCTGCTGGACGAGGTGATCCCCACCGTCGAAGGCTGGCCCGTGCCCACGCTGCTCATCCTCGGCGGGCTGCTGACGGGCATCGTGCTGGGCATGTTCACCGCGGTGAACGGGCTGGCCATCGGATCGACGGTGAAGTGGCGGACCCGGCGCGCCCTGCGCAGGGAGGTCGCCGAGATCTCGGAGGAGAAGGTGGCCGCGCCGTTGCTGGAGATCCGGGAGCAGTACTCGCAGTTCCTCGACGCGATCCGCGTGGCGGCCGGGAAATAGCCTCCCCCACCGGCAGATGATGCAGGTCAGGCCCGGCGGCGGTTGCGGCGCACGAGGTAGACGCCCGCGCCGATGAGCGCGGCGCCGAGCGTAACCACCCCCAGGACGGACGCGCCTGTCGTGGCCGCGGATTCCTGAGCCGTCCCAGGCTCGAGGAGCCGCCCGGCTGGAAACAGAAGGTATTCCTGCCTGTGTTCTACCAGTCAGTCGTACCCCCGTCCCTCGGCCGTTCCCCTCCCTCTCATTCCGGCACCGCATTGTGCACCGCCGCCACGAATACAAACACGGTCCGGAATCGCCGAAGCCCCGCACACTACCGGTGACGGTTGTGGGCGGGGCCGGGGCGACGATCAGGCGTCGATAAGCAGCTGGTGCTTACTTGGCCTTCTCGACGATTTCCACGAGACGGAAGTGCTTGTCCTTGGACAGCGGGCGGGTCTCGGAGATGAGCACGCGGTCGCCGACGCCGGCGATCTCGTCCTCGTCGTGCGCCTTCACCTTGGAGCTGGTGCGCAGGATCTTGCTGTAGAGGGCGTGCTGCTTGCGGTCCTCAAGCTCGACGACGATGGTCTTCTGCATCTTGTCAGAAACCACGATGCCGGTGCGAGTCTTGCGGACACCCTTCTGGTTCTCGTTCACGTTTGCCTCACTCATAATTAAGCCTCAGCTCCCGGAACGACGGACAGGCCCAGCTCACGCTCGCGGATAACGGTGTAGATGCGGGCGATGTCGCGCTTGACCGTGCGAAGGCGGCGGTTGTTGGTCAGCTGACCGGTGGCCAGCTGGAAGCGCAGGTTGAAGAGCTCTTCCTTGGCCTCGGTCAGACGGTTCTCGAGCTCGGCGGCGTCGAGCTCGCGGAACTCGAAGGCGGGGGTACCGGTTGCCATTAGAACTGGTCCTCCTTCTTGATGATGCGGACCTTGCAGGGCAGCTTCTGGCCGGCACGGCGCAGAGCTTCGAGGGCGGTTGCCTCATCCGGGTAGGACATCTCGAAGAGGATGCGGCCCGGCTTGACGTTGGCGACCCACTTCTCGACGGCGCCCTTACCGGAACCCATACGCACACCGAGTGCCTTCTGGGTCAGGGGACGATCCGGGAAGATGTTGATCCACACCTTGCCACCGCGCTTGACGTGGCGGTTGATGGCGATACGTGCGGACTCGATCTGACGGTTGGTGACGTAGGCCGGCTCGAGAGCCTGGATGCCGTAGTCACCGAACGTGATCTTGTTGCCGCCCTTGGACATGCCCGAGCGGGTCGGACGGTGCTGGCGCCGGTACTTGACGCGCTTAGGGATAAGCATTCTTAGCCCTCCTGCTTCTGCTCTGCGCGCTGACGACGCTGGCCACCGCGGCGCGGACGACGATCGCGGTCACCGCCGCGACCCCGGCGGTCGGCCGGTGCGTTGATCTCGGACTCGCGACGGCCACCGACGACGTCACCCTTGTAGATCCACACCTTGACGCCGATGCGTCCGAAGGTGGTGTGGGCCTCTGCGGTGCCGTAGTCGATCTCGGCGCGGAGGGTGTGCAGCGGCACGCGGCCCTCATGGTAACGCTCGACGCGGCCCATCTCGGCGCCGCCGAGACGACCTGCGGTGACAACCTTGATGCCCTTGACCTGCGGCTGACGCATGGCCGACTGGATGGCCTTGCGCATTGCGCGGCGGAAGGCGACACGGTTGACCAGCTGCTCAGCGATGGACTGGGCGACCAGGTTGGCGTTGGCGTCGATGTTCTTGACCTCGAGGATGTTGAGGGCGACCATCTTGCCGGTGAGCTTCTCGAGCTCGCGGCGGATACGGTCGGCCTCAGCACCGCGGCGGCCAATCACGATGCCCGGGCGGGCGGTGTGAATGTCGACGCGGACGCGGTCACGGGTGCGCTCGATGACGACATCGGCGATACCGGCGCGCTCCAGTCCCTTGGACAGGAAGTGGCGGATCTTGATGTCTTCAGCGACGTAGTCGGCGTAGTTCTGCTCGGCGAACCAGTGGGACTTCCAGTCGGAAGTGATGCCCAGCCGGAGGCCGTGAGGATGAATCTTCTGGCCCACTTACTTGGCCCCTTCCTTCTGGCTCTCGACCACGACAGTGATGTGGGTCGAACGCTTACGGATCTGGAAAGCACGTCCCTGAGCACGCGGCTGGAAACGCTTCATGGTCGGACCCTCGTTGGCGTACGCCTCGGAGATGACCAGGGTGCGCGGGTCCAGGCCGAAGTTGTTCTCGGCGTTGGCGGCTGCGGAAGCGATGACCTTGGCGATTGCCTTGGATGCATCCTGCGGAGCGTACTTCAGGATCGCGAGTGCCTCGGAGACAGACTTGCCGCGGACCAGGTCCAGAAGACGGCTCGCCTTCAGCGAGGAGGTGCGGACGTACTTGGCCGTCGCGCGTGCGGAGGTGATGGTCTCACTCATCGCTATCGACGTCCCTTCTTGTCGTCCTTGACGTGACCCTTGAAGGTCTTGGTCGGTGCAAACTCACCGAGCTTGTGGCCGACCATGGAGTCCTCGATGAAAACCGGCACATGCTTACGACCGTCGTGGACGGCAAAGGTGTGGCCGATGAAATCGGGGAGAATGGTGGAGCGGCGGGACCAGGTCTTGATGACCTTCTTGGTGTTGGCCTCGTTCTGAGCATCCACCTTGTTGAGGAGGTGCTCATCGACGAACGGGCCCTTCTTCAGGCTGCGTGGCATATCGTTTTACCTCCTCTTAGCGCTTCTTGTTGGACCGGCGGCGACGCACGATCTGGTTGTTGGAGTAACGGTTCGGGTTGCGGGTGCGGCCTTCCTTCTGGCCCCACGGCGACACCGGGTGGCGACCACCCGAGGTCTTGCCCTCGCCACCACCGTGCGGGTGGTCGACCGGGTTCATGACGACACCACGGACGGTCGGGCGGACACCCTTCCAGCGCATACGGCCGGCCTTGCCCCAACGGATGTTGATCTGCTCGGCGTTGCCGACCTCGCCGACAGTCGCGCGGCAGCGGATGTCCACGCGGCGGATCTCGGTGGAGGGCATACGCAGGATGGCGTAGTTGCCTTCCTTACCCAGTAGCTGGATCGACGAACCAGCGGAACGTGCGAGCTTGGCGCCGGCGCCCGGCTTCAGCTCGACGTTGTGGATGGTCGTACCGGTCGGGATGTTGCGCAGCGGCAGGTTGTTGCCCACCTTGATGTCGGCGGTGGCGCCGGACTCCACGATGGTGCCCTGCTTGATGCCCTTCGGGGCGAGGATGTAACGCTTCTCGCCGTCGAAGTAGTGGAGCAGTGCGATGTTCGCGGTGCGGTTCGGGTCGTACTCGATGTGAGCGACCTTGGCCAGCACGCCGTCCTTGTCGTTGCGACGGAAGTCGATGACGCGGTAACGGCGCTTGTGGCCGCCACCCTTGTGACGGGTGGTGATGTGGCCGTGGGTGTTACGGCCGCCGGTCTTGTGGATCGGGCGCAGCAGAGACTTCTCCGGGGTCGAACGAGTGATCTCGTCGAACATGGAGACGGAGCTCTGACGGCGACCCGGAGTTGTCGGCTTGTACTTGCGAATAGCCATAATATGTCCTTTTCTCTCGACCCTTAGGAGGCGGAGCCGCCGAAGATGTCGATGGAGTCGCTGCCCTCACGGAGCGAGACGTAGGCGCGCTTGGTGCCCTTCCGCTGGCCGTAACCGGTGCGGGTGCGCTTGCGCTTGCCCTCACGGTTGGCGGTGTTCACGGAATCCACCTTCACGCCGAAGATCTGCTCCACGGCAATCTTGATCTGGGTCTTGTTGGAGGCCGGGTCGACGAGGAACGTGTACACGTTCTGCTCCATCAGACCGTAGGACTTCTCCGAGACAACCGGGGCGATGATGATATCGCGCGGGTTAGCGATTTTCGCCATTAGTTCTCCTCCTGGTCCGCACCGGTGGCGCGGTTGATGAAGGCATGCAGAGCCTCAACAGAGAACACGACGTCGTCCGCGTTGAGGACGTCGTAGGTGTTCAGCTGGCCGGCATCCAGGATGTGGACGCCGGGCAGGTTGTTGGCGCTGCGGCGGGCGTTGAGGTCCTCGCGGCCGACGACGAGCAGAACCGACTTGCGGCCGGTCAGGCGCTCGATGAAGGTGCGTGCCGACTTGGTCGACGGCTCCTGGCCCGGGACGAGCTCGGTGATCACGTGGATACGTGCGTTCCGTGCGCGGTCGGACAGGGCGCCTGCGAGTGCGGCGGCCTTCATCTTCTTGGGGGTGCGCTGGCTGTAGTCGCGCGGCTTGGGGCCGTGTGCGATGCCGCCGCCGGAGAAGTGCGGAGCGCGGATCGAGCCCTGACGGGCGCGGCCGGTTCCCTTCTGGCGGTACGGCTTGCGGCCGCCGCCGGCGACCTCTGCACGGGTCTTGGTGGAGTGGGTGCCCTGACGGGCGCCTGCGAGCTGGGCGTTGACGACCTGGTGCATCAGAGCGATGGACACCTCGCGGTCGAAGATCTCAGCCGGCAGCTCAACCTGGCCGTCGGTCGAACCGTCAGCGGTCTGGACGTCGAGCTTCAGATTGGTCATGCGTGAGCACCGCCCTTCACTGCGGTCTTAACGGTCACGATGCCACCACGGTTGCCCGGGATTGCGCCCTTGATGAGCAGCAGGTTGGCATCTGCGTCAACCTTCTGAACCTTGAGGTTCTGGGTGGTGACGCGGTCATTACCCATGCGGCCGGCCATCTTCTTGCCCTTGAAGATGCGACCCGGGGTCGCGGCGGCACCGATGCCACCGACGCGGCGGTGCGCGGCCTGGTTACCGTGGGAGGCACCCTGGCCGGCGAAGCCGTGACGCTTCATGCCGCCGGCGAAACCCTTGCCCTTGGACTGGCCGGTGACGTCGACGAACTGGACGCCGTCGAAGATGTCGACGGTGATGTCCTGGCCGATCTCGTAACCGGAGACGTCGTCCACGCGGATTTCAGCCACATGGCGGCGCGGGGTCACGCCGGCCTTCTTGAAGTGGCCTGCGGCAGGCTTGTTGGCCTTGCGCGGGTCGATGTCGCCGTAGGCGATCTGGATGGCGTTGTAGCCATCGGTTTCCTTGGTGCGAATCTGGGTCACCACGCACGGCCCAGCTTCGACGACGGTGACCGGGACAACCCGGTTCTCCTCGTCGAAGACCTGGGTCATGCCGAGCTTGGTGCCCAGAATGCCCTTGATCTCGTATTCACTCATTATTTATTCTCCGCTGCCAAGTATTTCGTCGATCACTGAATGTTCACGTCGACGCTGGCCGGAAGGTCGATGCGCATGAGCGCGTCAACCGTCTTCGGCGTCGGGTCGAGGATGTCGATGAGGCGCTTGTGGGTGCGCATCTCGAAGTGCTCGCGAGAATCCTTGTACTTGTGGGGAGAACGAATAACGGCGTACACGTTCTTCTCGGTGGGCAAAGGCACAGGTCCAACGACGCGGGCACCCGTACGGGTGACAGTCTCGACGATCTTCTTAGCGGATGCGTCGATCGCCTCGTGGTCGTAGGCCTTAAGCCGAATGCGGATTTTCTGTCCGGCCACGCTTATCCTCTTCCTCGCTTGTCCCACATCCTTGATGGAGCGGTGGGAATTCGCTTTTCGATTTCTCTATAACGTTGTCCGGGCTTGGGGCCTGGGCGCAACGCCAGTTCCTGACTGCCATGACTGGCCGGGAGATTTCCGGGGCATGGACAAACAACACCCGGTAGTGCTCCTGACGGGGTACAAGACCCGTGAGTCAGATAGGAAGGGATCAGTTATCTCGCGATAAGCGTGGGCCCCTGCATACTGCCGCTGTTTATTTGCCATGCCCCTTCTCCGGTCCCCACGCTCGGGTGTGTCCAACCTTGACGGTGACCTTGACCCGATTGCGGAGCCTTCCCGGCCTGTCCGCTAGGACTGCCTGACGAAGGTGTCATGTTCGCCTCACCAGCGACGATGTTTCCGGGCTGCGCCCGGGCACACGTCGTGTTAAAGCAACCTTCGTATTAAACCACGTCGTATACCCGGAACACAATCCGTTTGCTGAACTACTATGGGCATCACGCACGAACCCTCATTCTTGTAGGAGTCACATCATGTCGGAGCAGCACCAGCCGGCGCCGGCCGGCACCGCCGGGACGCCCGGCCCCCGGGGTACCACCCGGATCGAGGATGTCGTCGTCGGCAAGATCGCCGGACTCGCCGCCCGCGAGGTCTCCGGGGTCCACTCCCTCGGGGGCGGGGCCGGCCGCATGGTCGGCGCGCTCCGGGATTCCTTCGCCGGCCCCTCCACCACGGCGCAGCACGGGGTCCACGTCGAAGTCGGCGAGACCCAGGCGGTCGTCGACGTGTCCATCGTCGCCGAGTACGGGGTGGCCATCCACGAGCTGGCGGAGGCGATCCGCAGTAACATCATCACCGCGATCGAGCGGATGACCGGCCTGGAGGTCACCGAGGTCAATGTCACCGTCCACGACGTCCACCTCGACTTCGGCCCCGACGAGGACCCCGATGCCCAGCAACCCGAGCAGCACACGCGCGTCCAGTAGCGCCCCTCCGGTGGACAGGGCCCTCGCCGACCTCCTGGCCGCGGGCATTCTCGCCGTCCCGGGGGTCGCGGGCCTGCACGCGGGCCGCTACGGCGAGGTCGCCCTGCTCTACCCCCGGCACCGCGTGAACGGGCTGCGCCGGACCCCCTCCGCGCTGGAGGTCCACCTCGTCGTCGATCTGGCCCGCCCGCGCCCCCTGGCGGAGGTCGCGGCAAAGGTGCGCGACGTCGTCGCGCAGTGGCTGGACGTGCCGGTCGACGTGCACTTCGCCGACGCCGCCGGAGGTGCCGCATGAAACGCAACACGCTGACCGGCATCCTCCTCGGGCTGGCGCTGGCCTTCGCCGTCATCCTCGGCGGCTGGGCGGGGCTGGCCTACGCCCTCATCTTCGCCACGGTCGGCGGGCTCGTCGGCGCGCACCTGGACCGGCGCATCGACCTGCGGGCCTTCTTCCGCGACCTCGGGGGTCGACGCTAGATGTGGCTGAAGATCAGTGACCGGGCGGTCTCCCGCATCGTGGCCGCGGCCGCGGCGTCGGTCCCCGGCACCGTCGAACTGGGCCGCAGCCTCGACCGGCCCGCGGGGCGCAGCTATCCGCGCTACGACGTCCTCGTCGACAACGCAGCCCGCACCTGCAGCATCGAGGCGTTCATCGCGGTGGTGTGGCCCTCGCCTGTGACGGCCGTCGCCGAAGCCGTGCGCGCCACCGTCGCCGCCTGGGTCGCGGACTGCACCGGGCTGACCGTCACCCGCGTCAACGTCGTCGTCGGCCCCGTCGTCCGCGGCCGGCCAGTCACCGCCGAGCTTCTCGACGCCCACCCGCGCCACCCCGTCCTCCGCCCCGTCACCGTCCGCCCGGGCCCCGTCAGTCGGCCCCGCACCCGCGCGCCGGTGCCGCTGCGGCCGATCACCGTGAGGGGACACCATGTCCGGTGACCGCCGCGCCCCGCGCGCGAACCCCTGGGCCCGCTACTCTGCGATGGTCACCGGGTTGGTCCTCCTGGCCGTCGCGGCCGTCTGCGCCCGGGAGCTGTGGCTGCGCAACTCCAGCTCCATCCGGTGGGAGAGCTGGGTGGACCCGGTCATGCTCGTCGTCGCCGGGGCCACCTTCCAGCCGTGGATGCTGCCCGCCGGCGCCGGCGCCGTCCTCCTCGGCGGCTTCCTCGTGTGGGTCGCGTTCCGCCCCCGCACCCGGACCCACCGGGAGCTGACCGTCTCCGGGAGCTCCGGGGCCTCCGTCTGGGTGCGGCCCGTCGACATCGCCCGCCTGCTCTCCGCTGCGGCGCTGCGCGTGCCGGGGGTCGTGGACGCCGCGGGCCACGTCACCGGCCGCGGCGCCACCGTGAGCGTCACCGCCGGCCCCGCCGTCGACGACCCCTCCCCCGCCGTCGACGCTGCCCTCACCCGCCTGTTGGCGGACCTGGGCCTCGACCTCAGCGTCCGGGTCCGGCTGCGTTCCCACGAGGGGGTGCAGCGGTGAACCGCCGGATCTCGCTCATCGACCGCGCCGTCGCCCTTCTCACGGGCCTGGCCGCCGTGGCGGGCGGTGTCTGGACAGTCGGGCTCTTCCTCGACGTCCCCTTAGCCCAGGCGATCGCCGGCCGGATCGACTTTTCCGCCTGGCGCTCGGCTCCGGTGCAGGACTGGTTCGACCTCGTCCTCGCCGGCATTCTCCTGCTCAGCGCGGCCCTCGGTGGACTCCTCATCGCCCTCAACGTGCGCCGGTACCGCATCAACCGGGTGCTCTCGCCGTCTTCCGATGAGCGCGGCACCATCGGGATCGACCTCGCCGCCCTCGCCGACGCCGTCGCCCGGGACCTGGAGGAGCACCCGCGGGTCGGCTCGGCCCACGCCGTCGTGGCTGATTCCCGGGGCCGGCCGACCATGACGCTGACCGTCCATGCCCGTCCCGATGCGGATGTCCCCGCGCTGGTGGCCGTCCTCGGGCAGAGTGAACGCGAATTCCGTGCCGCCGTACCCGGCATCGAACTGGACACGGTCTACCGGCTGCACCTCTACCCCGTCGGCCGCTGATCAGTCCGCGAGCGGCTCATCCTCCAGGAGCAGAATCTCGCGCACCTGCGCATACTCCCGCGGGCGTCCGCCCCCGGCGGGCCCCACCACCAGCGGCTGCCCCGGGCGGCAGGACGTCAGAGTGTCCCAGGCCAGGGACTCCTGCTCCAGGCTGCGCCGACCCGCGGTGAAACGGTCGAAGCCGTGGGAGAGCACCACAGTCGACCCGTCGTCGAGGGCCACCAGGTACACGGCGTCGCCCAGGTCGCGGCGCCGCACGCCGCTGAGATCGGCGACGGCGGAGTGCGGGGCGGCGTCGAGAAGCGAGATGCGGCTGAGCACCCCCAGCCGGTGGTCGATGCCCTCGGCAGAGGTGACCACCAACGGGGAACCCACGAAGGCGGGGCGGATCGTGGCGTAGTCCCACACCCCGGGCTGCGCGGACACGCCGGGGCGGCGGACGACGACCCGCCACGGGTCCACCATCACGCGGTGTTCGGGGCCTTGGGTGAGCAGGAGGTAACGGGCGGTGACGCGGGAGCCGGACAACGGGAGCGTCCCCGGATGGGTGCGCTCGACCGTGGCCAGCACACGCAGGAGGTCATCGTCGCTCGCGCCCCAGCCGACGCCCCGGTTGGCCAGGATGCCGAACAGGGTGGGCAGGGACAGCTCGGGCTGCCCCTCCCACGCGCGGCGGACGGCGTCGAGGACGCCCGGCATCCGCAGGGGGTCCTGCACGGCGGCTAGATGTTCCGGGCGGAGACGGTGTCGGAGCCCGGGACGGCCTCGGCGATGTCATTGCCCAGGGCGACGATGCGGTTGTTCTCGTCGACGTGGACGATGCGCGGCTCGTATTCGAGGGCCTCGTCCAGGGTGGCCTGCAGGTAGGAGATGAGGATGACGATGTCGCCCGGGTGGATCAGGTGCGCCGCCGCACCGTTGATGCAGATCTCGCCGGTGCCCGGGCGACCGGTGATGACGTAGGTCTCCAGCCTGGCACCGTTGGTGACGTCGACGATGGCCACCTTTTCGCCCTCGATGAGGCCGGCGGCCGCGAGCAGGTCGGCGTCGACCGTGACGGACCCCACGTAGTTGAGGTCTGCCTGGGTGACCGTGGCGCGGTGGATTTTGCTGCCGAGGATGGTTCTGAGCATGAGAAAGAAGATACCCCGTGGAGGGGAAATACCAAAAGGGTCCGGAGGAAAATTTCCTCCGGACCCTTTGGGTCAGATCAAGAAGTTGTTACTTGATGATCTTGGTGACGCGGCCGGCGCCGACGGTGCGGGAGCCCTCGCGGATAGCGAAGCGCAGGCCCTCGTCCATGGCGACAGGCTGGATCAGGGTGACGGACATGTCGACGTTGTCGCCCGGCATGACCATCTCGGTGCCCTCCGGCAGCTTCACGACGCCGGTGACGTCGGTGGTGCGGAAGTAGAACTGCGGGCGGTAGTTGTCGAAGAACGGGGTGTGGCGGCCGCCCTCATCCTTGGAGAGGATGTAGACGGAACCCTCGAACTCGGTGTGCGGGGTGTATGCGCCCGGCTTGATGATGACCTGGCCGCGCTCAACGTCCTCGCGCTTGATGCCGCGGAGCAGCAGACCACAGTTGTCGCCGGCCTCGGTGTAGTCGAGGAGCTTACGGAACATCTCGATACCGGTGACGGTGGTGGTGGTGGCCTTGTCCTTGATGCCGATGATCTCGACATCCTCGTTGACCTTGAGGGAGCCACGCTCGACACGGCCGGTGACGACGGTGCCGCGGCCGGTGATGGTGAAGATGTCCTCGACCGGCATCAGGAACGGCTTGTCGGTGTCGCGGACCGGGTCCGGGATGGAGTCGTCGCAGGCCTGCATGAGCTCCAGGACGGAGTCGACCCACTTCTGCTCGCCGTTGAGGGCGCCCAGAGCGGAGATGTGGGTGATCGGGGCGTCCTCGTCGTAGTCCTGCTCAGCCAGCAGCTCGCGGACCTCCATCTCGACGAGCTCGATGATCTCTTCATCGTCGACCATGTCGCACTTGTTCAGGGCGACGAGGATGTAGGGGACACCGACCTGGCGGGCCAGGAGCACGTGCTCGCGGGTCTGCGGCATCGGGCCGTCGGTGGCGGCGACGACGAGGATCGCGCCGTCCATCTGAGCGGCGCCGGTGATCATGTTCTTGATGTAGTCGGCGTGGCCCGGGGCGTCAACGTGTGCGTAGTGGCGCTTCGGGGTGTTGTACTCGACGTGGGAGATGTTGATCGTGATGCCACGCTCCTTCTCCTCCGGCGCCTTGTCGATGGCGTCGAAGGCGAAAGCCTCGTTCTCATCCGGGTATGCGTCAGCGAGCACCTTGGTGATGGCAGCCGTGGTGGTGGTCTTGCCATGGTCGACGTGACCGATGGTACCGATGTTGACGTGCGGCTTCTTACGCTCGAACTTGGCCTTTGCCACTGTATGTCCTCCTGGACTTCATGGTGGCTACGACCTTCGCAGCCACGTTGGTTGACAATCGTCATCGTCACCCGCCCCTGTGACAGGTCGGAGTCAATGACGTCTTCACAATGTGCCAGTTACACGATCCTAGATTTCTACCGCTGTTTTTTCAAACCGCGGCCCGGGGTTCCGGACCGTGCGGACACGGCTGTGAATCCGGGATCTCACAGGGGGTAACGGCCGGCTCAGCCGCCACCTCGGGAAAGGTGGTTGCTCAGCCCGACCGCTACCTCCCCGTGTTGTCGGATCCGGGACCCTGCTTCCCGACGCCGGCACAGGGCGTCGGGGAGCACTCAGGGTCCAGGCTCCGACGGGGGAGCATTCCGGCTACTTGCCGGTGCGCTCGGAGATGATCTCCTCGGAAACGCTGGAGGGGACCTCAGCGTAGGAGTCGAAGACCATGGAGTAGTTCGCGCGGCCCTGCGTCTTGGAGCGCAGGTCGCCGACGTAGCCGAACATCTCGGACAGCGGGACCTTGGCCTTGACCAGCTTGGCGCCGGCACGGTCCTCCATCGCGTTGACCTGGCCACGGCGGGAGTTGACGTCGCCGATGACGTCGCCCATGTACTCCTCCGGGGTGGTGATCTCCACGGCCATGAGCGGCTCGAGCAGAACCGGCTTGGCCTTGGCGACGGCCTCCTTCAGCGCCTGGGAACCGGCGATCTTGAACGCCATTTCCGAGGAGTCGACGTCGTGGTAGGCACCGTCGAGGAGGGTGGCCTTCACGTTGACCAGCGGGAAGCCTGCCAGGTAGCCGTACTGCAGCGCGTCCTGGATACCAGCGTCGACGGAGGGGATGTACTCCCTCGGGATACGGCCGCCGGTGACGGCGTTCTCGAAGTGGTACAGCGGGCTCTGGCCCTCTTCGAGCTCGTCCTCGGCCGGGGAGTAGGGCTCGATGGAGATGATGACCTTAGCGAACTGGCCGGAGCCACCGGTCTGCTTCTTGTGGGTGTACTCGAGCTTCTCGACGGGCTTGCGGATCGTCTCGCGGTACGCGACCTGCGGGGCGCCGACGTTGGCCTCGACCTTGTACTCGCGGCGCATGCGGTCGACGAGGACGTCGAGGTGCAGCTCGCCCATGCCGCCGATGACGGTCTGGCCGGACTCCTCGTCGAGCTCGACGGTGAAGGTCGGGTCCTCTTCGGCGAGCTTCTGGATCGCGGTGCCCAGCTTCTCCTGGTCGGACTTGGTCTTCGGCTCGATGGAGACCTTGATGACCGGGTCCGGGAAGTCCATGGACTCGAGGATGATCGGGCCATCGGTGGAGCAGAGGGTGTCACCGGTGGTGGTGTCCTTCAGACCGATGACGGCGAAGATGTTGCCCGCGCGGGCCTCTTCGACCGGGTTCTCCTTGTTGGAGTGCATCTGGAAGATCTTGCCGATGCGCTCCTTCTTGTTCTTGGTGGAGTTGAGCACCTGGTCGCCCGGCTCGGCGCGGCCCGAGTAGACGCGGACGTAGGTGAGCTTTCCGAAGAACGGGTGAGCGGCGATCTTGAACGCCAGAGCCGCGAAGGGCTCGTCAGCGGAGGGCTTGCGGGTGATGATCTTGTCCGCGTCGTTGACGTCGTGGCCCTCGACCTCGCCGATGTCGAGCGGGTTCGGCAGGAAGTCGATGACGGCGTCGAGCAGGGGCTGCACGCCCTTGTTCTTGTATGCGGTGCCGCAGTAGACCGGGTAGATCTCGGAGTTGACGGTCATCTTGCGGATCGCGCCCTTGATCTCGTCGATGGTGAGTTCCTCGCCACCGAAGAACTTCTCCATGAGCTCGTCGTCGGACTCGGCGACCGTCTCGAGAAGCTTCTCGCGGTACTCCGCGGCCTTCTCCTGCAGATCCGCCGGGATCTCCTCGACGGTGGCCTCGGTGCCGATCTCGGTCTTGCCGCGCCAAGTGAGGGCCTTCATCTGGAGAAGGTCGACGACGCCGTCGAAGTCATCCTCAGCGCCGATCGGGAGCTGCATGACCAGCGGCTTCGCACCGAGGCGGTCGACGATGGTGCTGACCGTGTAGTAGAAGTCGGCGCCGAGCTTGTCCATCTTGTTGACGAAGCAGATACGCGGGACATCGTACTTGGCGGCCTGACGCCAGACCTGCTCGGACTGCGGCTCCACGCCTTCCTTGCCGTCGAAGACGGCGACTGCGCCATCGAGGACACGGAGGGAGCGCTCGACCTCGACGGTGAAGTCGACGTGGCCCGGGGTGTCGATGATGTTGATCTGGTTCTGGTTCCAGAAACAGGTGACGGCGGCGGACGTGATCGTGATGCCGCGCTCCTTCTCCTGCTCCATCCAGTCGGTGGTGGAGGCACCATCGTGGGTCTCGCCGACCTTGCGGTTGATGCCCGTGTAGTAGAGGATGCGCTCGGTCGTGGTGGTCTTACCGGCATCGATGTGGGCCATGATGCCGATGTTGCGGACCTTGTTCAGGTCCTTAAGCACTTCTTGTGCCACAGTCTTACCCCAACTTGTAGATCTCAGACGCCCGGGGCTGATATGCCGCAGACGCCGTCGGTGGATAGTTCTCGTTCAATTCTGCCATTGATTGGCCGTACTGGCATCAGCGGGAAAAATTCTTCCCGGCATCCGGCCCTACGACACCCAATGATCACGCAGGTTGCGAAGCTCCGGGGGTTGCCCCTGAACACGCCAAAGGCCCAACGACGAGTCGCCTCATGACCGCCCCGGCCGGCCCGTCAGAAAGGCGGGGCGGCAGAGATCGGTCATGTCTGCGGCTGTCGGCTGGGCCATGTGCGGTTGTTGTCCTGCTACCAGCGGTAGTGGGCGAAGGCGCGGTTGGCCTCGGCCATCTTGTGGACGTCCTCGCGGCGCTTCACGGAGGCGCCGAGACCGTTGGACGCGTCCAGGATCTCGTTGGCCAGACGGTCGATCATGGTGTTCTCGCGGCGCTGACGGGTGAAGGTGACGAGCCAACGCAGTGCCAGGGTGTTGGAGCGGCCCGGGCGGACCTCAACCGGAACCTGGTAGGTGGCGCCGCCGACACGGCGGGAGCGGACCTCGAGGTCCGGGCGGATGTTGCCCAGAGCCTTCTCGAGGGTTCCGACCGGATCGATACCGGTCTTCTCGCGGCAGGCCTCGAGGGCGCCGTAGACGATGCGCTCAGCGGTGGACTTCTTGCCGTCCAGGAGGACCTTGTTGACCAGCTGGGTCACGAGCTCGGAGCTGTAGACCGGGTCCTTGACTACGGGACGCTGGGGTGCACGGTTCTTACGCATTGATTACTGTCCCTTCTTGGCGCCGTAGCGGGAACGGGCCTGCTTGCGGTCCTTGACACCCTGGGTGTCGAGGGTGCCGCGGACGATCTTGTAACGAACACCCGGGAGGTCCTTCACACGACCGCCGCGGACGAGCACCATGGAGTGCTCCTGCAGGTTGTGGCCTTCGCCCGGGATGTAGGCGGAAACCTCGATGCCGGTGGTGAGGCGCACGCGGGCGACCTTACGCAGAGCGGAGTTCGGCTTCTTCGGGGTGGTGGTGTACACGCGGGTGCACACGCCACGGCGCTGCGGGGAACCCTTGAGGGCCGCGGCGTTGACCTTGGCGGTCTTGTCGTGGCGACCCTTGCGGATCAGCTGCTGAATAGTGGGCATATCCGTCTTTCTGTGTTGATCGGCTTATCCGGCCGGATGAGCCGACCGAGAAAACTGGCTGAGAGTTTCATTCTCGCCTGCCGCTTAGCCGCACGAGTTTTAAACGTGCGAAAACCCGTCGGCCGCTCTCGCTGGCTTACGGGGAAAACTGCAGGCTCCCACCATGGAGACGTGGGACTGGAAGTTGACACTACAGCACCCGGCCCTCCCGCCCAAATCCCTTTCCCGCGCCACTTGCCCACCGGAGCACCCCGCCGCCCCCTTCCCCGCCACTCCCGCCCACCGCCCACCCACCACCCACCCTCCCCCGGTGGGGCATCACTGACACATCACCGGTGCGCCACAACGCCTGCCACCCCGGAAGGGGGTGGCGTCCCGGCCCGCCCGGAAGCCCCAGATGTGGACATGCCTTTCGGGCGATATCCGGCTGACGACACTATATATTGTGGCAGTAACTCAAAACAGTACCTACCCGTAGTGCCTATCGGGACGATCGTGATTACCTTCAAATCTGTAATTACAACTTATGGTGGATGCCGTGACCATCCACGAGAACCTCCCTGTGTCCGACGTCCCCCGTGCAGTCGACCCGGCCAGCACCATCGACGAGTACCTCAACCGCTCCGACTGGCGCGTCAACGCCAACGCCAACCAGGACTACTCCCTCGGGGGAATGATCCTCAACACCTCAGGCAAGGTGGTCGCCAACTACTGGCTCGACCACGTATTCGCCCCGGAAGCCGGCGCAGCCCACCGCGACGGCGACATCCACATCCACGACCTTGACATGCTCTCCGGCTACTGCGCCGGATGGTCCCTGCGCCAGCTCCTCGAGGAGGGCTTCGGCGGCGTCCCGGGCACCATCTCCTCCGCCCCGCCGAAGCACTTCTCCTCGGCCTGTGGGCAGATCGTCAACTTCCTGGGCACCCTCCAGAACGAATGGGCCGGCGCCCAGGCGTTCTCCTCCTTCGACACCTACATGGCACCGTTCATCCGGCTGGACAACCTCACCTACGCGCAGGTGCTCCAGTACATGCAGGAGTTCATCTTCAACCTCAACGTGCCCAGCCGATGGGGCACGCAGACGCCCTTCACCAACCTGACCTTCGACTGGACCTGCCCCGAGGACCTGAAGGACAACGTCCCCTTCATCGGCGGCGAACCGGTGGACTTCACCTACGGCGACCTCCAGGCCGAGATGGACCTGGTCAACCGGGCCTTCATCGAGGTGATGAGCCGGGGCGACGCGGACGGCCGCCCCTTCACCTTCCCCATCCCCACCTACAACATCACCAGGGACTTCGACTGGGAGTCAGAGAACACCCGCGCGCTGTTCGACATGACCGCCCGGTACGGCCTGCCCTACTTCCAGAACTTCATCAACTCCGACCTCGACCCGGGCATGATCCGTTCGATGTGCTGCCGCCTGCAGCTGGACATGCGCGAGCTGCTCAAGCGCGGCAACGGCCTGTTCGGCTCCGCCGAGCTCACCGGCTCCATCGGGGTGGTCACACTCAACTGCTCCCGTCTGGGCCACCAGCACGCCGGCGACGAGGAGGCGCTCCTGGCGCGGGTCACGGAGCTGGTCCACCTGGGCGTCGACACGCTCGAGCGGCGCCGCGACTTCGTCGCGGAGCAGATGGACCGCGGCCTGTACCCCTACACGAAGCGATGGCTGCCCAGCCTGGACAACCACTTCTCCACCATCGGCGTCAACGGCTGCAACGAGTTGGTGCGCAACTTCACCGCCGACGCCTACGACCTGAGCGACCCGCAGGGCCACGAGCTGGTGCTGCGGCTGCTGGACCACATCAACACCCTGCTGGTCGAGGCGCAGGAAGCCACCGGGCACCTGTTCAACCTGGAGGCCACCCCAGCGGAGGGAGCGACCTACCGTCTGGCAAAGGAGGACATCCGCCGGTTCCCCGGCATCATCCACGCGGGCACCGCGGAGGAGCCCTATTACACGAACTCCTCCCAGCTCCCCGTCGCCCACACCCCGGACCCCTTCGCCGCCCTCGCCGCCCAGGAGGACCTGCAGGCCCGGTACACCGGCGGCACCGTCCTGCACCTCTACATGGGTGCGGCGATGAGCTCGGGCGAGGCCTGCGCGACGCTGGTCCGCCGCGCGCTGAGCACCTTCCGGCTGCCGTACATCACCGTCACCCCGACGTTCTCCATCTGCACCGACCACGGTTACCTCTCCGGGGAGCACCCGGCGTGCCCGCAGTGCGGCGGCCCCACCGAGATGTGGACCCGCGTGATGGGCTACTTCCGCCCGGTCTCCAGCTTCAACACGGGAAAGAAGGGGGAGTTCCATGAGCGCCTCTACTACAGCGAAGCCCACGCCTGATCTGCCGGTTGCCGGGATCATCCCCTTCTCGGCGACCGACTGGCCGGGGACGCTGACCGCCACCGCTTTCACCCAGGGGTGCCCGCTGAAATGCGTCTACTGCCACAACCCCTCCCTGCAGGAGTTCACGTCCGGCGCGCACACTTTCGCAGAGGTGCTGGAGCTTCTCGACGCCCGCCGCGGCCTCCTCGACGGCCTCGTCATCTCCGGCGGGGAACCCACCGCCTCCCCCGGGTTGGCGGAGGCCATCGCCGCGACCCACCGGATGGGTTTCCGGGTCGGCCTGCACACCTGCGGGTACGCCCCGAACCGGCTGACGAGGTTGCTGGCCGACCCCGCCACCACCCCGGACTGGATCGGCCTGGATGTGAAGGGCCTGCCGCGGGACATGCCCGCCGCCACCGGCTGCACCCCGCCCGTGGCGCAGGCATCCTGGCGCTCCCTGGAGCTGCTGGCCTCTTCGGGCGTCGACCTGCAGGTGCGCACCACCGTGTGGCGGGGGTCGGTACTGGAGGAGCATCTTCCCCGGCTGCAGGAGGAGGTCGCGGCATACGGGCAGGAACTGGTGGTCCAGTGGGCCCGAGACTGCGACGCGGACGGGCGCTACCACGGGCAGGGTGCCGCCGCCTGAATGCGCAGCGGGGAGGGCGGATCAGTCGTAGCATCGGGGGCATGACTGAACCCTCTCCCCGCCTCCGCGCCAGCGACGATGACCGCAACCGGGTCAACCTGGCCCTCAGCCAGGCATTTTCCGAGGGCCGAATCGACTTCGAGGAGTTCGACGAACGCACCGGACAGGTCCTCGCCGCCCGCTACCGGGACGAGCTCTCCGCGCCGCTGGCGGATCTGCTGCCCGACCCCGCGGCCGTCTTCGAGGGCCCGCTGCCGGCCGTGCGCCCCGACGACTCCCCCGCTCCCGCGAGCCGCGCGTACCCGGCGCCGAGCCGCAGCCTGGTGACGGGTGAGCAGGGCGGCAGTGCTCTGAGCCTGGCCATCATGGGCGGCAGCGAGAGGCGGGGCGATTGGCTGATCGCACCCGTCCACACCTCGATCGCCATCATGGGCGGCAACGACATCGACCTCACCGAGGCGCGGCTGTCCGCACAGGAGACCGTCATCTACGCCGTCGGCCTCATGGGCGGGGTGGATATCCTCGTCCCGGAGGACGTCCGCGTCTTCAGCGAGGGTGCGGGCGTCATGGGCGGCTTCGGCATCAGCACCGACCCCGAGGTGACTCTGCGGATGGAGGACCTCCCCGCCGACGCCCCCGTCATCCGTGTCCGGGGGCTCGGTCTCATGGGCGGGGTGGAGGTCAAGCGCGTCCCCCGCCGGCCCCGGCCTTAGGCGCGCAAGAGAATGACCCCGTTCCCGCTGGCTGCGGGAACGGGGTCATCTGTCATACGTGCCGACTAGAGCTGGAACTCCTCGTCCAGCGGCACGGATGCGCCGGTGAACTCGGCGTAGCCGTCGTCGCCGTAGATGGAGTCGCCGTAGGTCGGGATCGAGTAGGCCGCGTTACGGGCCGCCTCGGTCGGCTTGACCTCGATGTTGCGGTACCGGGAGATACCGGTGCCGGCCGGGATCAGCTTACCGATGATCACGTTCTCCTTGAGACCGATGAGCTGGTCGGAGCGCTTGTTGATCGCCGCGTCCGTGAGCACCCGGGTCGTCTCCTGGAAGGAGGCGGCCGAGAGCCAGGACTCCGTGGCCAGGGAGGCCTTGGTGATGCCCATGATCTGGTCGCGCAGCTCCGCCGGCTGGCCGCCCTCGGCGCGGATCGCCGCGTTGATGCGGCGTGCCTCGGTGAGGTCGACCAGGGTGCCCGGCAGGAAGTCCGTGGAACCGGCGTTGATGACGGTGCCGCGGCGCAGCATCTGGCGGATGATGATCTCGATGTGCTTGTCGTGGATCGCCACACCCTGGGTGCGGTAGACGGCCTGCACCTCGTCGATGAGGTGCTTCTCGACGCCGCGTCGGCGCAGCACACGGAGCACGTCGTGCGGGTCGGCGGGGCCGCGGAGCAGGCGCTCGCCGAGCTCCACGTGGTCGCCGTCGCGCAGGGTGCGCTCGATGAAGACCGACGGGTTGTCGTCCATCGGGACCTTGACCTGGGCGAGACCCTGCCGCTTGGACAGCTTCTCGTAGATCTCCTCCTCGTTGCCGTCGTCGGAGGTCAGCGTCAACTTGTAGAAGTTGCCGTCGTCCTCCAGCGCGACGGTGCCCGAGAACTCCGCGATCGGGGAGGCGTTCTTCGGCACACGTGCCTCGAACAGCTCCTGGACACGCGGCAGACCGCCGGTGATGTCGCCGCCGACGCCACCCTGGTGGAAGGTACGCATGGTCAGCTGGGTGCCCGGCTCACCGATGGACTGGGCGGCGACGATGCCGACCGCCTCACCGATGTCGACCAGCTGGCCGGAGGCCATGGACTTGCCGTAGCACTTGGCGCAGACGCCGGTCGGGGTCTGGCAGGTCAGCACGGAGCGGACCTTGACCTCGGTGACGCCGCGTGCGACGAGCTCGTCGATGGTGGTCTCGGTGAGGTCGGCGCCGGCCTCGAAGAGGACCTCGCCGTCGGCACCGTTGACCTCGGTGGCCAGCACACGGCCGGACACGGAGGTCTCCACCAGCGAGTGGCGGGAGTATCCGCTGACGTTGCCGTCTGCGTCCTTGGCCTCCACTGCCACCGGCACGCGGACACCCTGGCGGGTGCCGCAGTCGTCCTCGCGGACGATGACGTCCTGGGCCACGTCGACGAGTCGACGGGTCAGGTAGCCGGAGTCGGCGGTGCGCAGGGCGGTGTCGGCCAGGCCCTTACGGGAACCGTGCGAGTTGTTGAAGTACTCGAGAACCGACAGGCCCTCCCGGAAGGAGGTCTTGATCGGACGGGTGATGTAGTCACCCTTCGAGTTCACAACCATGCCCTTCATGCCTGCCAGGGTCCAGATCTGGCGCATGTTGCCGGCGGCGCCCGACTTCACGATCATCGGAATCGGGTTGTCGTCCGGGTACAGGTCCTCGACGGCCTTACCCACCTTGTTGGTGGCGTCCTGCCAGAGCTCGACGAGACGGTCGTAACGGTCGCGCTCGCGCAGCGCGCCCTTGACCCAGAACTTGTGCTCGATCTCGCGGGCCTCGGCCTCGTAGGTCTCGAGGATCTCCTCCTTGTTCGGGAGGACCAGAACGTCGGACATGGCGATGGTGACGCCGGAACGGGTCGACCAGTAGAAGCCGGCGTCCTTCATCTTGTCCATCGTCTGAGCGACGGTGATCATCGGGTACTTCGCGGCGAGGTCGTTGATGACGTCGCCGAGCATGATGAAGCCCGTGCCGCCGCCCTTACGGACCATGACGCCCTCGAGGTACGGGTAGTTCCACGGCAGCAGCTCGTTGAACATGACGCGGCCCAGGGTGGTGTGCGCGGTCCAGATCTGGCCCTGCTCCCACCCGTCGGGGAACTGCTCCGCCTCGATGTCGGCCGGGGGGCGCAGGTGCGAGATCCGCACGCGGATCGGCGCCTGCAGACCCAGGACACCACGGTCCCGGGCCATGATGGCCTCGGCGAAGGACGAGTAGTCGCCCGTCGCCGGACCGTTCTCGCCGGCCGGACGGTAGGCGCCCTGGCCGCCGATCTCATCCTCGCGCTTGTTCATCGTGAGGAAGTACAGGCCGGTGACCATGTCCAGACGCGGCATAGCCAGCGGCTTGCCCGACGCCGGGGACAGGATGTTGTTCGAGGCGAGCATGAGGATGCGGGCCTCGGCCTGCGCCTCGGCGGACAGCGGCAGGTGGACTGCCATCTGGTCGCCGTCGAAGTCGGCGTTGAAGGCCTCGCACGCCAGCGGGTGCAGCTGGATGGCCTTGCCCTCGACGAGCTTCGGCTCGAACGCCTGGATGCCCAGACGGTGCAGGGTCGGCGCACGGTTGAGCATCACCGGGTGCTCGGAGATGGCCTCCTCCAGCACGTCCCAGACCTCGGGGCGCTGGCGCTCGACCATCCGCTTGGCGGACTTGATGTTCTGCGCGTAGTCGTTCTCCACCAGACGCTTCATCACGAAAGGCTTGAACAGCTCCAGTGCCATCAGCTTCGGCAGACCGCACTCGTGGAGCTTGAGCTGCGGGCCGACGATGATGACGGAACGGCCGGAGTAGTCGACGCGCTTGCCCAGCAGGTTCTGGCGGAAGCGGCCCTGCTTGCCCTTGAGCAGGTCGGACAGGGACTTCAGCGGGCGGTTGCCCGGCCCGGTGACCGGACGGCCTCGACGGCCGTTGTCGAACAGTGCGTCGACGGACTCCTGCAGCATCCGCTTCTCGTTGTTCACGATGATCTCGGGCGCGCCGAGGTCGATCATGCGCTTGAGGCGGTTGTTGCGGTTGATCACGCGGCGGTACAGGTCGTTCAGGTCCGAGGTGGCGAAACGGCCGCCGTCGAGCTGGACCATCGGGCGCAGCTCCGGCGGGATCACCGGGATGCAGTCGAGGACCATGCCGGCCGGGTCGTTGCCGGAACGCAGGAACGCGGCGACGACCTTGAGGCGCTTGAGGGCGCGCATCTTCTTCTGGCCCTTGCCCTCGTTGATGATGGTGTGCAGCTCTTCGGACTCTGCCTCGAGGTCGAAGTTGCGGATGAGGGTCTGGATGGCCTCAGCGCCCATGCCGCCGGTGAAGTAGTCCTCGTAGCGGTCGATGAGCTCTTCATAGACGGTCTCGTCGATGATCATCTGCTTGGTGTCGAGCTTGACGAAGGTCTGCCAGATCTCGTCGAGACGGTCGATCTCACGCTCCGCGCGCTCGCGGATGTGCTGCATCTCCTTGTCTGCGGCGGTCTGCACCTTGCGGCGTGCGTCGGCCTTGGCGCCGGCGGCCTCGAGCTCGGCGAGGTCCTCCTCCAGCTTGGCTGCGCGCTCGGCGATGTCGGACTCGGCCTCGGCCTCGACGTCCTTCTTCTCCAGGAGCATGTCTGCCTCGAGGGTGGACAGGTCGTTGTGACGCGCCTCCTCGTCGACGGACGTGATGATGTTCGCGGCGAAGTAGATGATCCGCTCGAGATCCTTCGGCGCGAGGTCGAGCAGGTAGCCGAGACGGCTGGGGACACCCTTGAAGTACCAGATGTGGGTGACCGGCGCGGCCAGCTCGATGTGTCCCATGCGCTCGCGGCGCACCTTGGACTTGGTCACCTCGACGCCGCAGCGCTCGCAGATGATGCCCTTGTAACGCACTCGCTTGTACTTGCCGCAGGCGCACTCCCAGTCACGGGTCGGGCCGAAGATGCGCTCGCAGAAGAGACCGTCCTTCTCCGGCTTGAGGGTGCGGTAGTTGATGGTCTCCGGCTTTTTGACCTCGCCCTTGGACCAACGGCGGATGTCGTCGGCGGTAGCCAGGCCGATGCGGAGCTCTTCGAAGAGGTTTACGTCGAACACGTAACTCCCTTTCCCCTCCCGGCGGGGAGGGATTGAATGGCGAATATCGGGTTAGAGGTTAGGACGCGTCGACGTCGGAACGCTCGTCGTGGGACAGGTTGATGCCCAGCGAGGATCCGCCGGCGTCGAGATCGTCGTCATCGTCGCCGGACAGCTCCATCGGGGTGCCGTCGGCGGCGAGGACCTCGACGTTCAGGCACAGGGACTGGAGCTCCTTGAGCAGAACCTTGAAGGACTCGGGGATACCCGGGTCCGGGATGTTCTCGCCCTTGACGATGGCCTCGTAGACCTTGACACGGCCGACAACGTCGTCGGACTTGATGGTCAGCAGTTCCTGCAGGGTGTAGGCGGCGCCGTATGCCTGCATCGCCCACACCTCCATCTCACCGAAGCGCTGGCCGCCGAACTGGGCCTTACCACCGAGCGGCTGCTGGGTGATCATGGAGTACGGGCCGGTGGAGCGGGCGTGGATCTTCTCGTCCACCAGGTGGTGGAGCTTGAGCATGTACATGTAGCCCACGGAGACCGGGTAGGGGAACGGCTCGCCGGAGCGGCCGTCGAAAAGCATCGCCTTGCCGTCCGGGTTGACCATGACGTCGCCGTCGCGGTTCGGCTTGGAGTTGGCGAGCAGGCCGGCGATCTCCTGGTTGGAGGCGCCGTCGAAGACCGGGGTGGCGGTCAGGGAGTTGGCCGGGACGTCGTAGAGCTCCTCGGGGAGGGTCTCGATCAGTTCGGCGTTCTCCACGACGGCCGGGTCGACGGTCCAACCGGCGGCGGCGAGCCAGCCGAGGTGGATCTCCAGGACCTGGCCGATGTTCATACGGCGCGGGACACCGTGGGTGTTCAGGATGATGTCCACCGGGGTGCCGTCCGGCATGAACGGCATGTCCTCCGGCGGCAGGATCTTGCCCACGACGCCCTTGTTGCCGTGGCGGCCGGCGAGCTTGTCGCCGTCCTGGATCTTGCGCTTCTGGGCGACGTAGACGCGGATCATCTCGTTGACGCCCGGCGCCAGATCGTCGTCGTCCTCGCGGGCGAAGCGGCGGACACCGATGACCTTGCCGTTCTCGCCGTGCGGCACCTTCATGGAGGTGTCGCGGACCTCGCGGGCCTTCTCGCCGAAGATGGCGCGCAGCAGGCGCTCCTCCGGGGTCAGCTCGGTCTCGCCCTTCGGGGTGACCTTGCCCACGAGGATGTCGCCGGCGCGGACGTCGGCGCCGATGCGGACGATGCCGCGGTCGTCGAGGTCGCGCAGGACGTCCTCGGAGACGTTCGGGATCTCACGGGTGATCTCCTCGGCGCCCAGCTTGGTGTCGCGGGCGTCGATCTCGTGCTCCTCGATGTGGATCGAGGTGAGGATGTCCTCCTCCACGATCCGCTGGTTGAGGATGATCGCGTCCTCGTAGTTGTGGCCTTCCCACGGCATGAACGCGACCAGCAGGTTGCGGCCCAGCGACATCTCGCCGTGGTGGGTGCCCGGACCGTCAGCGATGACCTGGCCGGCCTCGACGCGCTGGCCCATGTCGACCAGCGGGGTCTGGTTGTAGCAGGTGCCCTGGTTGGTGCGCTCGAACTTGCGCAGCAGGTAGGTGTCCCGGATGCCCTCGTCGTCCATGATGGTGATCAGGTCGGCGGAGACGTTTTCGACGACGCCGGACTTCGGCGTGATGACCATGTCGCCGGCGTCGTAGGCGGCGCGCTTCTCCATGCCGGTGCCCACGTAGGGGGCCTCGGCGCGGACCAGCGGCACAGCCTGGCGCTGCATGTTCGCGCCCATGAGGGCACGGTTGGCGTCGTCGTGCTCGAGGAACGGAATCATGGCGGTGGCCACGGAGACCATCTGGCGGGCGGAGACGTCGATGAAGTCGACACCCTTGCCGTCGGTGACGGCGATGTCGCCGTCCTTGACGCGGACCTCGATGCGGTCGGAGGTGATGTTGCCCTCCGCGTCGCGCTCGACGGAGGCCTGGCCGATGGCGTAACGGTCCTCCTCGTCGGCGGTGAGGTAGTGCATCTCGTCGGTGACCTTGCCGTCGACGACCTTGAGATACGGGGTCTCGATGAAGCCGAAGGCGTTGACGCGGGCGTAGGACGCGAGCGAGCCGATGAGGCCGATGTTCGGGCCCTCAGGGGTCTCGATCGGGCACATGCGGCCGTAGTGGGACGGGTGCACGTCGCGGACCTCGATGCCGGCGCGCTCACGGGACAGGCCGCCCGGGCCGAGGGCGGACAGACGGCGCTTGTGGGTCAGACCCGACAGCGAGTTGTTCTGGTCCATGAACTGCGACAGCTGGGAGGTGCCGAAGAACTCGCGGATCGCGGCCGAGACCGGACGGACGTTGATCAGCGAGGTCGGGGTGATCGACTCGGCGTCCTGGGTGGTCATGCGCTCGCGCACGACACGCTCCATCCGGGACAGGCCCACGCGGACCTGGTTCTGGATGAGCTCGCCGACGGTGCGCAGACGGCGGTTGCCGAAGTGGTCGATGTCGTCGGTGTTGACCGGGATGACCTCGCCGATCGGCGACGTCATGGTGCGCTCGCCGGTGTGCAGGCGGACCAGGTACTCCAGGGTGGTGGCGATGTCCTCTTCGGTCAGCGTCATCAGACCGTCGTGGTCGCCGCCGAGGCCGAGCTTGCGGTTGACCTTGTAGCGGCCGACCCGGGCCAGGTCGTAGCGCTTCGGGCGGAAGAAGGCGTTGTCGAGCAGGGAACGCGCGAGATCGCGGGTGGGCTGCTCGCCCGGACGCTGCTTGCGGTAGATCTCCAGCAGAGCCTCGTCGACGTTGGCAACGCCGTCGGACTCGAGGGTGGACATCATGATCTCGGAGAAGCCGAAGCGCTCCTTGATCTGCTCGGCGGTCCAGCCGAGCGCCTTGAGCAGGACGGTGACGGGCTGGCGACGCTTACGGTCGATGCGGACACCGACGGTGTCGCGCTTGTCCACGTCGAACTCCAGCCATGCGCCACGGGACGGGATGACCTTCACGGAGTGCAGCGGACGCTCGGTCGACTTGTCGATCGTCTGATCGAAGTACACGCCCGGGGAGCGGACCAGCTGGGAGACCACGACACGCTCGGTGCCGTTCACGATGAACGTGCCCTTGTTGGTCATCATCGGGAAATCGCCGATGAAGACGGTCTGGGACTTGATCTCCTGGGTTTCGTTGTTGATGAACTCCGCAGTCACATACAGTGGCGCGGAGTAGTTGATGTCCTTGTCCTTGCACTCATCGATGGTGTGCTTGACATCCTCGAATCGCGGGGCGGACAGGGAAAGGGACATGTTCTCGGAGTAGTCCTGGATCGGGCTGAGCTCGTCGAGAATGTCCTCAAGACCACTGGTGACGCGGGCCTCCGGCCCACGCTCCTCCTGCTGGCGGGCGCGCCACTCGGGCGTACCGATCAACCATGCGAAGGATTCACGCTGCAGGTCAAGGAGCCCGGGAACCTCAATCGGCTCAGCGTTCTTCGAGAACGAGTAACGCTTGGGAGTTCCGGGGATATCGGCCACTGACTTGGTCTGGCGGGAGACTGCCAAGATGGGTCCTTCCAGCACCTCACGCGGGACGATGGCTGTTCTGGCTGACAACCACCGAAGCCGCTGGTAATTTTAGCATTCGGTCTGCTGTGGAATGACCGTCCCCAGATAGCACAAAATCACCTTGTCAAGTCGACTTTTCCAAGCCGCTAGATCAAGGTTCAGGTGATGGCCAGAGACGAATTCCAGCGCAACGAATCAGCCTATATCACGCCGCCGGTATTGTAAAGCCCGTTCGGGTGCCGGAGTTCTCCCGGATTCACGGCGGGACTCTACCACGACTCTCTGCGCGCCACGCGCCCGCTCCCGGAGTGTCCCGGCGAACCGCTCACCGGCCCCGTCGTCTCCCGAACACGCCGAAAGCGCCGGCCAGGCCCAGCAGAGCGAGGACCGCACCGACCCCGATGGCCACCCGGCGCACCGCATCGACGAACGCGGGGTCCCGGATCTCGCCGGCCTCCGCCAGGTGTGCGTCGATCTGCTCCTGCGGCATACGCCCCTCGAAGAGGAGGACCTGCTCGCGCTTCTGTCCGTCGGCGGTGCCGTAGTAGGCGTCCACGTCTTCCCGGATCTCCACGACCAGGCCCGAAACCCGGTCCACCAGGAAATCGCGGGTGACCGAGTGGAAGAGGTAACCGCGCTCGTCGTCCGCGAAGGTGGTGGTGTTGAACGGGCCGGCGTAGAGCTCCGCCACGTTCGTCGGCTCGATCTCCTGCCGGTAACGGTGGACGGTGCGGCCGTCCATGTCGAGCTCCTCGGCGAACTCCGCCGGGCGGGTCTCCCGCAGCTCGGGGTCGAACACGTCGTAGGCGGTCTGCTCCGCACCCGAGGGGAAGGTCAGCCACACGCCGTCCACCGGGACTTCGCTCACCGGGCTGGCCAGCTGGTCGGTGAGCGTCGCCGGGGTGGTGAACTCACCCGTCGAGCGGTCCACGCCGAAGGTCCACACTTCGGCGGAGATGAGCCGGTCCAGTTCCCCCTGCATACTGTCGCGCATGAGGGTCTCCCCCACCCGCAGCGTCGCGGTGTTCTCGTCCGCCGGGTTCTGGATCTCCATGTGGAGCTGGCGGGAGACGGGCACCTCGAGGACGCGGCCGCCGGGATCGGTCATCAGGCGGGTCTGCGCGTCACCGTCGGTGAGCGTCCACGTCGTGTTCTCCAGGTCCAGCGGCAGCCGGCTGTCCTCGTGGAGGAAACGCGGCGCCGCCAGGCCCGCCACCAGCAGAGCGATTCCGACGCTGAGCAGGAGGAAGGAGAACACGCGGGACTTAGGCAGCATGGGGGAGAGTTTACCTGCCGGCCAGGACAGGCCCCCACTGGGCGCAGAATCGGGAGAACCCCGCCCCATCCACGGAAGGGATGGTGCGGGGTTCCACGCGAAAGGGGTTCCTCTTACTTGAGGGTGACCTTGGCGCCGGCCTCTTCGAGCTTGGCCTTGGCAGCCTCGGCGTCTTCCTTGGAAGCGCCCTCGAGGATGGCCTTCGGTGCGCCCTCGACGAGCTCCTTGGCCTCCTTCAGGCCCAGGCCGGAGACGAGCTCGCGGACAGCCTTGATGACGCCGATCTTCTTGGCGCCGGCGTCCTCGAGAACGACGTCGAACTCGGACTGCTCTTCAGCGGCAGCGGCGTCGCCGCCGGCGGCACCTGCGGCAGCAACTGCGACCGGAGCGGCAGCGGTGACCTCGAAGACCTCTTCGAACTCCTTGACGAACTCAGAGAGCTCGATGAGAGTCATCTCCTTGAATGCCTCGATGAGCTCGTCCTTGGTGAGCTTAGCCATGGTGGCTTCCTTTCTTTGTGGGCCCGTTTCAGCAGGCCCGAATGTGTGGGGGTCGAACTGTTGCGCCGTAGCGGCGACTTAAGCTTCCTTCTTCTCCTGGAGCGCAACGGCGAGGCGTGCGACCTGGGAAGCGGGAGCGTTGAACAGGCCTGCGGCCTTTGCCAGATTGCCCTTGATGGCACCGGCCAGCTTCGCGAGAGTGGTCTCCCGGTTGTCCAGCTCGGCGATGGCCTTGACCTGGTCGGCAGACAGAGCGTTGCCGTCCATGTAGCCACCCTTGAGGATGAACGCCTTGTTGTCGTCGGCGAACTTCTTCATCACCTTGGCGGCGTCGACAGCCTCGCCCTTGATGAAGGCGATTGCGGTCGGACCGGTCAGGTGCTCGTCAAGGCCCTCGATGCCCTTTTCCTGGGCAGCGATCTTGATGAGGGTGTTCTTGGCGACGGAGTACTGGACGTCGAAGCCGAGAGCGCCGCGCAGCTCAGAGATCTGCGCAACGGTCAGGCCACGGTACTCGGTGAGGACAACAGTGTCTGCTTCCTCGAACTTGGCCTTGAGATCTGCAAGATCAGCCTGGTTCTTCGCGTTTGCCATTACTTCGCCTCCTTCCCTTTACGTGTCGTGTTGATCCGCCGGGACCCTTTTCAACGAAAAAAGCCCCGTGCAAGAGCACGGGGCGCATCACCTCCCGGAAGGAGGTGGTGGCTCGAAAGTGTCTCCTGCGTGGGCCGTTCCAGTGTCCTGGAATCCTTCGATCCTTATCGGATGACCGACGGTCTTCGGTGAAACTTGAGCTCGGCTCTCACGAGCCGTTCAAACTTCGATGGTTGACGTTAGTCCCCCACCGGTGATTCCTCCAAATCGCCCGCCAACGAGGCCCGTGCCATCCGCTGCAGCACTGCCGCAACCGCTTCGACGTCGGCGCCTGACTGGGCGACCAGTTCCGCGCCGCGCTGGATCGCGGCGTCGAGCAGTGGACGGGACAGGGACGCCGCATCGCCCAGCAGGGTGTGCAGCGCAGGCTCCAGGCCGTTGTGCTCCTGTTGGACCCGCTCGTCGGCGAAGGCTCCGGGGAAGGCCTGGGCCGCGGTCATGAGCGGCCCGTGGGAGCCCTCGACGAACAGGTCCAGCGTGACGCGGACGTAGACGGCCAGGCGGTCGGCGGGGTCGGTGCCGGCCCGGCCGATCTGCCCGGCAAGTTCGTCCAGCCAGGCCGGGATGGTCTCCCGCAGCAGCTGGACGACCATGTCCTCCCGGGAGGACACGTAGAGGTAGACGCTGGAGCGTGCGAGGCCCACGTCGGCGGCCACCTCGGCGAGGGTGGGCACTTTTCCGCCGCCGTCGACGATGAGCTTCCGGGCGGCGTCCAGCACCGCGCGCTGCTGGGCGGCGCGGTGGCGTGCGACGGTGGCCTCCGAGATCTTCGGCATGACCCGAAGCCTAGTCCCTGGCGCTCAACCGTCCATCGACCATCTGGAGGACGCGGTCGCAGTGCGCGATCACCTCGAGGTCGTGGGTGACCATGACGCCGGCGACGCCGAGTTCGTGGCATTCCTCGGCGAGCAGCGCGACGATCTCGTGGGCGCGCTGCCGGTCGAGGGCGGCGGTGGGTTCGTCGACCAGCAGCAGGTCGGGGCCGCCGACGAGCGCGCGGGCGATGCCGATGCGCTGGCGCTCGCCGCCCGAGAGCGCGGCCGGCCGGTGCGAGGCGCGGTGCGCCATGCCGACCGCCTCGAGCAGCTCGTCGTTGCTGCGCCGGCCGCGCCGCCCGAGGATGCGGGCGGCGAGTTCGAGCTGGTCCCGGGCGCGGAGCGCGGAGGGGAGGTTGCCGGAGGACTGGAAGACGAAGCCGATGTGCTCCCGGCGGACGCGTGCCAGCTCTGCGTCGGCCAGGCCGGTGATCTTCTCCCCGGCGACCGCGACACGGCCGGAATCCGGCGTCGTCAATGCGCCGGCAACCGCCAGCAGGGTGGATTTTCCGGAGCCCGAGGGGCCGACGACGGCGACGAATTCGCCGGGGTTGACGGTCAACGAGACGCCGTCGAGGGCGTGGACCTCGGAGTCGCCGTCGCCGTAGCTGACGCGGACGTCGTCGAGGATGAGAGCGGGCGTGGTCATCGGTTCTCCCCCAGTGCGGTGAGCGGATCGGTGCGGGTGACGCGGAAGACGGCGATGAGTGCGCCGACCAGTCCGGCGATGAAGAGCAGTGCCGCGCCCGCGAGGACGGAACCCGCCTCGGTGACGTACGGCATCGGCGTGGATTCCAGCCAGAGGCCGAGACCCACCGCGAGTGCCACGCCCACGGCGATGGACAGCGCGAGGATGACCACCGCCTGGCCGAGGCTGTCGCGCAGGAGGAATGCGCGGGTGGCGCCCATGGCGCGCATGACGGCGATGTCGCCGGCGCGCTGGATGGTCCAGACCAGGAAGAAGGCGCCCGTCACCAGTGCCGTGATGATGTAGAGGAACCACTCGATCATGGACAGCGTCATCGTCTCGGCGCTGTATCCGGGAGAAGAACCGAAGCTCTCCTCGAGGGGGCGCGCGTCCAGGCCGGCGGCGGCCGAGAGCTTCTCGACGTCCGCCTCAGGCGCCCGGGCGACGACGACGGAGGCCTGGTCGTAGGCGTAGGGCGCCGCGGCTTCGCCCGCGCGGGCGCCGGCGTGGACCTCCTGCCAGATGTCGAGGGGGACGTAGGCCAGGTCGACGTGCCCGAAGGTGCGCTGGTCGTCGGTGAAACCGACGACGGTCAGCTCGGTCTCCAGCCGGTCGAGAATGACGGTGTCGCCGACGGACAGCCCGTCGTCCTGCAGCGTGCCGGAGAGGACCACCTCGTGCGGGGTCGGGGTGGGCTGGCCGTCCACGCGGCCGGGGCTCATGGCGGGCAGTCCCGCCGGGGCGATGAAGGAGTCCGGTTCGACGCCGACGAGGGTGAGGTCGACCGGCGTGGCGTCCTGGTTGCGGGCGTTGACGATGGTCAGACCCATGGGGGTCGTCTCCTCCACACCTTCAGCGGCCGCCAGGTCGCCTGCCGCGGAGAGGTCGACGACGGAGCGGGTGGACGCGGAATCGGTCTGCGTGCCCTCCTCGAAGGCGATGACGTCGGCGTCCATGGCCTTCAGGCCGGAGACGCCGTCGTTGACCAGGCCGGCGGTGAGGCCGGAGATGATGACGATGAGGATGGACATGAGGGCCAGAACCAGGCCCATCAGGAGGAATCGGGTGCGCGCGAAGAGCATGTCGCGCCAGGCTAGAAACATGGGTGGGGGCTCCGGTCAGGGTCAGGGAGGCGGCGCCGGCAGATGTTACCGACACGCTGTCGATATCTTAGCGACGTCGCGTCGCCGCCCCTCCCCTGCCCCCCGGTTACTTCTCGTCGAAGTCGCTCAACGGGCCCCGGACCAGGCCGACCCGGGCGGCGTTGAGGATCGCCAGGACGTCGATGACCTCCTGCGCGACCGCGCCCATGAGCGGGGTGAGCAGGCCGAAGACCGCGAGGATCATGCCGATGATGCTCAGCGCCATGCCGCCCAGGGCGGACTGCAGGGCGATGCGCCGCATGCGGGCGCCGATGTGGAGGAGGTCGTCGAGGCGCTCCAGGGAGGAGTCCAGGATGACGGCGTCGGCCGCCTCGGAGGTGATGTCGGAACCCGCGCCCATCGCCACGCCCACCGTCGCCACCGCCATCGCCGGGGCGTCGTTGATCCCGTCGCCGAGGAACATCGTCGGGCCGCGCCGGTTGTGCTCCTCCACCAGCGTCAGCTTGCCCTCGGGGCTGACGCCCGCGTGGATCTCCTCGATGCCGACCTTGTCCGCGAGGTACCGGACCTCGGATTCGCGGTCGCCGGAGATGATCATCAACTTGTCCACGTTGTGCTTCTTCGGCAGGTGGGCGATGAAGTCGTTCGCCGACGACCTCGGTTCGTCCCGCAACCGGATCATGGCGGCGTAACGGTCGTCGACCAGGACAATCGACTCCATGCCGGAGGCGGTCACGGGGATGAGATCGCGGCTGCCCGGGTCGATCTCGTGGCTGGTGCGGCGGTTGGTGATGCGGATGCGCCGACCGCCCACCACACCGGTCAATCCCTGGCCGGGCTTCTCGGAGACCTCGGTGACGGCGGGGAGCTCGAGTCCGCGCTGCTCCGCGCCGGCGCGGATCGCCTCGGCCAGCGGGTGGCGGGAGTAGCGTTCCACCGACGCCGCGAGCGCCAGGACCTCGTCCTCGGAGAAGCTCTCCGCCGTGTGGATGTCGGTGATGGCCGGTCGGCCGTAGGTCAGCGTGCCGGTCTTGTCGAACATGACCGTCCTGACCCTGGAGGCGTTCTCCAGCATGCCGGGGTTCTTCACGATGATGCCGCGCCGGGCCGCCAGCGAGATCGCGCCGATGATGGCCACCGGCACGCCGATGAGCAGCGGGCAGGGGGTGGCCACGACGACGACCGCCAGGAAACGCGTCGGATCGCCCGAGACCGCCCAGCCCAGGCCGCCGAGCACCAGGGCGACGACCGTGTACCAGGCGCCCAACCGGTCCGCGAGGCGGCGCATGGCGGGGCGGTTCTCCTCCGCCTCCCGCAGCACTCCGACGATCTGCGCGTAGCGGGAATCCTGCGCGGGCCGGCCCGCCAGGATCGTCAGGGGGGTGTCGCCGTTGACGGCGCCCGACATGACCTCCGATCCGCGGGACTTGCTCACCACGTAGGGCTCGCCCGTCAGGTAGGACTCGTCCATGCTGCCGTGGCCCTCCACGACCTCCCCGTCCACGGGGCACAGCTCGTGCGGCAGCACCTCCACCAGGTCCCCGACCGCGATGTCGTTGACGGGGACCTCTTCGGTCCCCCCGGCGAACGTGCCGCCCAGCAGCCGGTGCGCGGTGGTCGGCGCCCGGCGGGCCAACGCGTCGAGGGTGCCCGAGGCGCGTTTCGACGCCGCCTCCTCCAGCGCCTCGCCGCCCGAGAGCATGAGCACGATGATGGCCGCGACAAGCCACTCCCCCAGGAGCACGGACGTGATGATGGAGACGGCGGCCAGGGTGTCCGCGCCGCCCCGCGTGGCCACGGCCGACTTCGCCACCTCGACCATCAACGGGATGCCGCCGAGCACGACGACCACCACCAGCGGCCAGTCCCGCGCCCAACCGTCCAGCCCGATCCCGAACCACAGGATGAGGTGCACGAAGATGGCCACGAGCGTGGCGACGGTGATCAGTCCGTCGCGCGAACGGATGAACAGTGCCCACGGGTCGGGCGCGCGGGTCGGGGTCGTGGTCTGGGGGGCTGTGGTGGTCATACCCCCCATTGTTCTCCGGAAAAGAGGGATCCACCAGGATGCACAGGCTGGCCTCATCCCCCTGGGAAATACACCTAGGCGATCGCGCTCCCCCGGAAGCAGGTCGTCACCGCTCCCCCGACCCACACCTGGCCGTCAGCGGTGAGTTCGACGGCGACCGAACCGGCCCGCCCCAGCCGGGTGCCCTGCGATACCCGGTACCCGCCGCTCACCTGCCCCTCCCGGAGCAGCCACTGCGCGACGGAGGCGTTGAGGCTGCCGGTCACCGGATCCTCGCCGTTGCCCGCGAAGGGCACGAAGGCGCGGATCTCGAAAGCGTGCTCGGCCCCCTCCGGGCAGGGCCCGAGCACGCCGAACTTCAGGTCGCCGGACTCGCGGAGGTCCGGCTCCAACGCGAGGACCTCGGCCGCGCTGCGCAGCTGCACCGCGCACCAGCCCGGCCCGTTGTCCACCCACTGGTGGCCGGCCACGTCACGGCGGCCGATGCGCAGGGCGGCGCAGATCCGGCCGAGGGTCTCCTCGTCGAGCGGCCCGGAGCGTGTTGTGGGCGGCGCGGCGAAGAAGAGCTCCTCCCCCGCCTGCCGGACGGTGATCAGGACCGCACCGCATTCCTGCACCACCTCCCCCGTGCGCCGCGGGGAACCCCCGTTGGTCAACCAGGCGTGCGCCGAACCGAGGGTGGGGTGCCCGGCGAAGGGCAGCTCCCCGGCGGGGGTGAAAATGCGGACACGGTAGTCCGCCTCCGGGTGGACCGGCGGGCACAGGAACGTGGTCTCCGAGAGGTTCGTCCAGCTGGCGATCCGGCGCATCTCCGCCTCATCGAGTCCCTCCGCGTCGAGGATGACGGCCAGTGGGTTGCCCCGGTAGGGTTCGGCGGAAAACACGTCCACCTGCGCGAAGTCTCGGATGCGGCTCATGCCGCCGAGTATAGGGCCGCCGGCGGGGCGGGCCGGGGCATGAAAAACGCGGCGCGGGACTTTTTAAGTCCCGCGCCGCGTTTCTGGTCGGCTACCGGTGGAGGGTTAAGCCTCGCCGGCGTAGTTCTTCTGCACCGAAGCGTCGACCGGGACACCCGGGCCGTTGGTGGAGGAGAGGGTGACCTTCTTCAGGTAGATGCCCTTGGCGGAGGACGGCTTGATGCGGAGCAGCTCGTCGAGCAGAGCGCCGTAGTTCTCAGCCAGTGCCTTCTCGTCGAAGGACGCCTTACCGATGGCGGCGTGCAGGTTGGAGGCCTTGTCCACGCGGAAGGAGATCTTGCCGCCCTTGACGTCGGCGACAGCCTTGGCGACGTCGGTGGTGACGGTGCCGGTCTTCGGGTTCGGCATCAGGCCGCGGGGGCCGAGCACGCGGGCGACACGGCCGACCTTGGCCATCTGGTCCGGGGTGGCGATCGCGACATCGAAGTCGATGGTGCCGGCGGTGATCTGCTCGATCAGCTCGTCGGTGCCCACGACGTCGGCGCCGGCGGCCTCAGCCTCGGTGGCCTTCTCGCCTGCGGCGAAGACGGCGACGCGGACGGTCTTGCCGGTGCCGTGCGGGAGGGAGACGGTGCCGCGGACCAGCTGGTCAGCCTTGCGCGGGTCGACGCCGAGGCGGATCGCGACGTCGACGGTGGAGTCGAAGTTCTTGGAGGAGGTCTCCTTGATCAGCTTCGCTGCCTCGATCGGCGAGTAGGTGCGGGACTTGTCGACCAGCTCGGCGGCGGCCTTGTATGCCTTGGAGTTCTTGCTCATTGTGCAATTCCTTCTTGGGAGGGATTGATGTGGTCAGGCGGGCCGGAGCTGGCCCTGCCACGTCGTCGGGGGAAGGGAGAGGGATTAACCCTCGACCTCGATGCCCATGGAGCGGGCGGTGCCGGCGACGATCTTCGCTGCTGCGTCGATGTCGCGGGCGTTGAGGTCTTCCTTCTTGGTCTCAGCGATCTCGCGGACCTGAGCCATGGTCACCTTGCCCACCTTCTGGGTGTGCGGGACGCCGGAGCCCTTCTGCAGGCCGGCGGCCTTCAGCAGCAGCTTGGCGGCCGGCGGGGTCTTCAGCTTGAAATCGAAGCTGCGGTCCTCGTAGACGGTGATCTCGACCGGGATGACGTTGCCGCGCTGGGACTCGGTCGCCGCGTTATAGGCCTTGCAGAACTCCATGATGTTGACGCCATGGGCACCGAGGGCCGGGCCGACCGGCGGAGCCGGGTTAGCGGCGCCAGCATCGATCTGCAGCTTGATGAGGCCAGTGACCTTCTTCTTCTTCTTGGGAGCCATCGAATTACCTCGTTCCGTGGTACCGGCAACCGTCACGATGATGACGGCCGCCGTCCGGATGCCGGGCCCCGCTACCAGGACGGACGTCGCTGGATCTTCACGTATCCCGGCCACCGGGGATGAATGTCTGGATGTCGCGCGGCACTTGCGCACGCGCGAGGGTCAAGCCTACGGCACGGTCAGCGTGCCGCCCAAATCATCAGTTGATCTTTTCGATCTGGTCGGAGGTGAGCTCCACGGGGGTTTCACGGCCGAAGATGGAGACAAGCGCCTGGATCTTTCCGGTGGCGGGATCGATCTCCGAAATCGTCGCGGACACGGAGGCCAGCGCACCGGTGAGGATGGTGACGGCCTCGCCGACCGCGAAGTCCATCGCCAGGGACGGCTTGGACTGCTCGTCCGGCATGGCGACGACCTTCTCGCCCTCGGAGGTGACGGCCGCGGCCTCGCCCTCGACGGAGGCTTCCTTCGGCATGAGGAACTTCGCCACGTCGCGGTGCTTGACCACGGTCGCGTTGCCCTCGTTGCCCACGAAGCTCGTCACGCCCGGGGTGTCGCGGACGACGGACCACGCCTTGTCGTTCATCTCCATGCGGACCAGGACGTAGCCCGGCAGCAGCTTGCGCTTGACCAGCTTGCGCTTGCCGTCCTTGATCTCGATGACCTGCTCGATGGGGACGACGACGTCGTAGATGTACTCCTCGACCTCAAGGGTCTGGGCGCGCATGTCGAGGTTGGTCTTCACCTTGTTCTCGTAGCCCGAGTAGCACTGGATGATGTACCAGTCGCCCGGCAGCTTCTTCAGCTCGCGGGTGTACTCGCGCACGCGCCGGCGGTACTCGGCCTCCGTGTCTTCCTCGGTGGTGTCGCCCAGCGCCGCGGCGGCGGCGGCCAGGGAATCCTCCTCGATCACCTCGGGTTCTTCGGCCAATTCGGCGGGAGCTTCCTCCGGCTCGACCTCGGCCTCGACGTCCGCGACAGCGGCCTCGTCGTCGGTGGTCTCCGCGGTGGCCTCGTCGGCGAGGTCCGCGGTGTCATCGCCGAGCAGCTCGGCGGCGTCGAAGGCCCCGGCGTTCTCGGGGTTTTCGGACAGGTTCTCGGACAGGTTCTCGGATGCGAATTCTTCGCTCATGATGCTCCAGGTGTGTAGGGCAACTCGGAAAGGCCGTTTCGAGCCAGTTTACCGGCCGCGGCCAATGAATAATCCCGCCGACCCTGGTGGGCTCGACGGGATGAAAACTGATGGTGACGACTGTACCTAAGGGGTGAGGATCTTCTCAACTCCGAGGCCCGCCAGAAAGTCGACGCTCGAGACCAGTGCCGTCACCACGATGAGGAAGGCGAAGACCACCAGGGTGTAGACGACCATCTGGCGCGCGGTCGGCCAGATGACCTTCCGCATCTCCGAGACAACCTCCGGCAGGAAGCTGACGACGCCGCCGCCAGGCTTGTCGTCCTCCGGGTCAGCCTTGACGACCCGCTTCGCCTCATAGGACGAGGCAGTGGTGGTGCCGACGCCCGTCATCTGGCGCTTGCCCGTCGGGCGGGCCGCGCCGGGCTGGTTGGGCTGTTGATCGGTCACAGCACTCCTCGGAAAAGACATCTCGTGTTCAGAACTCCGTTGAGCCTACCAGAGGCCAACAGGGAACAGCAGAACGGGCCGGCACCGAGGAAAATCCTCGATGACCGGCCCGTATTGGCAGGGGCGACAGGACTCGAACCTGCAACCTACGGTTTTGGAGACCGTTGCTCTACCAATTGAACTACGCCCCTTGGTGCGCTGCCTGAACAGCACGGTTGACCTTACCAGACGGGCAGATCCTTCCGAAACTACCTGCTGGCCGGCTAACCGGTAGCGATGGCGGGAATTGAACCCGCGACACAGCGATTATGAGTCGCTTGCTCTACCACTGAGCTACACCGCCTGGTGGCCGTTTCACACTTCCCCAGCCACCGACGGTTCTGCAGCGACCGAGGGAGAAAAGAAACAGAGCCCCCTATCAGAATCGAACTGATGACCTTTTCCTTACCATGGAAACGCTCTACCGACTGAGCTAAGGGGGCGTAGCCTCTGGCACCGGACGTATTTATCTTGCCCGCTCCGTTGAAGCCTTGAACAGATTAACCCGATGCGCTGAGGTTACACAAATCGGCACGTCACGACGCATTTTCAGCCATCAAATGGGGGCGTTTCAAACCGCCTGAAATCGCCCCTGCCGGGCCTGCCGGGTTTGCATGAAACCGGGACTGCGCGGCGGTCCCGGGCGCCGGAATTCGAGGAAAGCCGCGAAAGGCAGAAGACCCACCCGAACCAACAGTTCGGGTGGGTCTGAAGTTGTGCCAGGTACAAGATTCGAACTTGTGTAGGCGTAAGCCGGCGGATTTACAGTCCGCTCCCATTGGCCGCTCGGGCAACCTGGCGTGCACCATACGGTGCGTGACATACTCTACTACGAGACACCGGAAGACCTGCAAATCGGCAGGTCACGCCACTTATCCGACGCGCTGGATGGTGTAGTTGGCCAGCATGCGCAGCGCATTGGTGGCGGCGGAGTCGGGGAGCCGGTCCATCTGACTCTCGGCCTCGACGAGGTAGCGGTGGACGTCGGCGAGCGCGCGCTGGCGGCCCTGCGAACGCCCGAGGAGGTCGAGCGCGCGTTCCACGTCGTCGTCCTCGGTGAGCGGACCCGTGAGGAGCGCCCGGAGCTGCTCCCCCACCTCTCCGTCCTCCTGGAGGGCGTAGAGCACGGGCAGGGTGAACACGCCTTCGCGCAGATCGGTGCCCGGGGTCTTGCCGGACTGCTCCGGCGCGGAGAAGATGTCGATGATGTCGTCGACGATCTGGAAGATCATGCCGATCGCCCCGCCGATCCGGGACAACGCCTCGATATGCTCCTCGCTGGCGTGCGAGTGGTACGCGCCGAGGTGGCCGGCGGAGGCGATGAGCACCCCGGTCTTCTCGTGGATGACGTCCATGTAGTGCTCGACGGGGTCGCGCCCCTCCGCGCCGATGGTCTCCCTCATCTGTCCGGTGACCAGGTCCTGGAAGGTCTGGGCGAAGTGGCCCACGGTATGGGTGTCCAGTTCGCTCATCATCCGGGAGGCATGGGCGAAGAGGATGTCCCCCGCCAGGATCGCCACCGCATTGTCCCAGCGTGCATTGGCGGAGTCGACGCCGCGGCGCAGCTCGGCCTCGTCCATCACGTCGTCGTGGTACAGCGTGGCCAGGTGGACCGTCTCCAGGACGGCGGCGGCCTTGACCACCTCGGATGAACCCGCTCCTGGTCCGAACTGGGAGGCGAGCAGCGTCATCATGGGCCGGAAGCGCTTGCCGCCGGCCTCCATCAGGTGCATCACCTTGTCCACGAGGAAATCCTCGCTTTTCGCCAGCTCCTCGCGCAGCAGGACCTCGACCTCGGCCATTCCGGTCGCGATACGCTCATTGAGCTCGGCGTCTCCCAGATCCACGTTCCCGGCCGGGGTGGACTGATAGGTAGTGCCGTTGGTCATGTCGAGGTGTCCTTGCAGCGGTCTGACGGTGAGGATGATCGCACTCAACCGTAGTCCAAAGTTGCCCCACCCCGTACTAAGGGGTGGCGTGGAATGCCACAATGGACCGCATGAGTGGAAACCCCGGTCTTGTCGATGTCCTGATAGTCGGTGCAGGACCCGCGGGTTCCGCGGCCGCGATTCATGCGGCGGAGGCCGGCCACGAGGTTCTGCTTCTCGACGCCGCCGTCTTCCCCCGCGACAAGACCTGCGGCGACGGGCTGACCCCACGGGCCATCCACCAGCTGGGCAGGCTCGGGCTGGCGGAGGCGGTGACGTCCAGCTACCACAACCGGGGTCTCAAACTGCACGGTTTCGGCGGTTCGGTCACTGCCCCCTGGCCGGAGGGCCACTACGGAACGCTCGGTTCCGCCATGCCGCGCACGGAGTTCGACCACCTGCTGGTGCGCACCGCCGTGGAGCGCGGCGCGACCCTGTGGGAGGGTGCGACGGCCACGGGCGTCGAGTTCGCGGGACCGCGGGTGGATGCGGTGACGGTGCGGCACGGGGGCGTCGAGAAGCAGGTGCGGCCCCGCTGGCTGCTGGTCGCCGACGGGGTGCGCTCGACCTTCGGCAAGCTGCTGGGCCGGCAGTGGCACCGGGGCGAGGTCTACGGCATCGCGGCGCGCTCCTACTGCGCTTCGCCGATGTCGGATGAGCCGTGGATCCATTCCCACGTGGAGCTGCGCGACGCCGAGGGCACCGTCCAGCCGGGCTACGGCTGGATCTTCCCGCTCGGCGACGGCCGGGTGAATCTCGGCGCCGGCGCGCTGTCCACCGACGCCCGGCCGGCAAAGGTGAACACGAAGAAGCTGCTCTCGCACTACGCGACGCAACGCCGCGAGGAATGGCAGCTGGGCCCGGAACAGGACGTCGCCTCCGCGCTGCTGCCGATGGGCGGCGCGGTCTCCGACGTGGCCGGCGCGAACTGGATGCTCATTGGGGACTCCGCCGCACTGGTCAACCCCCTCAACGGCGAGGGCATCGACTACGGAATGGAGTCCGCCGAGATGGCCGTGGAGCTGCTGCGTCCGGGCCGCGACCTCACCCTGGTGTGGCCGCACCTCCTGCGCGAGACCTACGGCGAGGCGTTTTTGCTGGCCCGCACGGCGGCGCGGCTGCTGACCTACCCGCAGTTCCTGCCGGCCGTCGGGCCGCTCGGCCTGCGCGGCCCCGTCGGCGCGATGGTCATGCCGGCCGCCGCGCGGCTGATGGGCAACCTCGTCGCCGACGACGACCGCGACCTCATCGCACGGGCCTGGCGCCTGGCCGGCGCCGCCGTCTCGAGGGTGCGCCGCGACACCCCGCTGTGGGCTACAACGGCTTAGTCGCCGAGTGCAGGGCCACGATCCCGAAGCTCAGGTTCTGCCACCCGGCGTTCTCCCAGCCGTTGGCGTTGATCACCTGCGCCAGGCCTTCCTGACCCGGCCACGCGCGGATCGACTCCGCCAGGTAGATGTAGGCGTCCGGGTTGGAGGAGACCAGGCGCGCCACCTTCGGCAGCAGCCGCATGAGGTACTCCTTGTACGCCGTGCCGAACAGGGGCACCACCGGGGTCGAGAACTCCGCCACGGTCAGCCGGCCGCCCGGCCGGGTCACCCGCGCCAGCTCCCGCAGGCCGGCCGCGTGGTCGTGGATGTTGCGCAGGCCGTAGGAGATGGTCACCGCGTCGAAGGAGTTGTCCGCGAAGGGCAGCCGCATGCCGTCGCCGACGACCTTCGGAACGTCGCGGTCCCTGCCCGCGGCGAGCATGCCCTGGGAGAAGTCGCACGCCACGCACCAGGCGCCTGACTTCGCCAGCTCCACCGTCGAGACGGCGGTGCCCGCCGCCAGGTCGAGGACCTTCTCCCCCGGTTTCAGGTTGAGCCGCTCACGGGTGCGCCGCCGCCACCGGGCGTCCTGCCCGAAGGAGAGGATCGTGTTGGTCAGGTCGTACTTCGCCCCGACGTCGTCAAACATTGACGCGACGTCGAAGGGTTTCTTGTCCAGGTCTGCCTTAGCCACGACCACGAGTCTAGGTCAGGGAACTTCCGGCGACGCGCGCACCCAACGCCTTGGCTGCCCACAGCGGCAGCTCCGGGCGCGGGCCGAAGAAGGTCAACGGGACACGGCGCGCCTCTTCGAGGACCCGGGCGTAATAACCCAGCAGCTGATCGCACAGGGCCTCCCAGGTCTTGTCCGCCACCGAGACCCGGGCGTTGCGGCGGAGCTGATCGTGGCGGTCGCGGTGCAGCAGCCACTCGGCGGCGGCGGGCAGCTCGCGGGAGAACGTCTCGACGTCGAGCAGCAGGCCGTTGTAGCGCTCCTGGATCAGGTCCACCGGACCCCCGGCGCGCGGGCCGATGGTGGGCACGCCGGAGGCCTGCGCCTCCTGGATCGCCTGGCAGAAGGTCTCGAACTCGCCGGCGTGGACGAACAGGTCCAGCGAGGCGTAGGCGCGGGCCAGGTCCTCGCCGCCCAGGGCGCCGGTGAACACGGCTTTCGGCATCAGCGTCTCCAGCTCGCCGCGGGAGGGCCCGTCACCGACGATGACCAGCTGGATATCGCGCCGGCCGTGCAGGGAAGCCAGGCGGTCCACGCCCTTCTCCGCGGCCAGGCGGCCGACGAAACCGACGATCTTCTTCCGGCCGGTCGGGTCCCACTGGCGGCGCAACTGCGGGCAGCGCTTCTCCGGGTGGAAGCGGACCGCGTCGACTCCCCTGCCCCAGTGCCGGACGTTGTTGATGCCGTGAGCCTCCAGGTCGCGGATGGTCAGCGAGGACGGAGCCAGGGTCATCTGGCACATGTTGTGGATGTGGCGGGTCCAGTCCCACGCGGCGTTGGCCAGCGGCGTGAGGCGGTACTTGGTGGCGAAGCCCGCCACGTCCGTCTGGTAGAGCGCCACCGCCGGCACCCGCAGCTGACGCGCCGCGAAGGCGCCCGCCGCGCCGAGCACGAACGGGCTGGCCAGGTGGATGAGGTCCGGCCGGAAGACCCGCAACGCGTCGGTGACGGCGGGGTTGGGCACGCCGATGGGCAACGAGTCGATCAGCGGGACACGCACCGTGGGCACCCGCACGATCTCGAAGCCCAGGTACTCGCTGACCTCCTCCTGGAAGTCGCGCGCTCCCGGCGCGATGACCAATGCCTCATGCCCCTCCCGGTGGAGATGCTCCAGAACCCGGAGGACCGAGTTCGTCACACCGTTGACGTTGGGCAGGAATGACTCCGCGACGATCGCTACACGCATGCGTGACATCCTCTCTCTGCCAGGCGACATCGCCTTGATATCCAGCTTTACTCCGGGAGAACTTTCGGTGAACGTGCCGCACCCCGGGCGAAGCTGCCGACTGCCCACCACAATAGCGCCGCGAGAATCGTCGCCAGCAGAGCAACACTCAGGGCCGGAATGACGGACAGGGTCCATTCCCGCCCCTCCACCTTCACCAGGTCGGGGTCGGATTTCGCGTACGCCACCCACACTCGCTGTCCCTCCCCCAGGCCTGTGGGGTAGAGCAACCCCGTCGGCGGAGAATGGTAGATGCCGTCCTCGTCGCGGTACTCCACCGTGGTGCGCAACCAGTCCGTGCCCGTCACCGTGGCCAGCGCCCGGCCGGGGTCAGCGTTGATGGTCCGGTCGTTGAGCGCGGGTCCGCCGACCATGGCGACGCTGCCGAGCATCGCCGCGGCGTAGAGCATCAGCACCAGCTGCCGCCCCCGCCGCACGATGCTCCGCCTCACCAGCCGACCCTCTCCCGCAGAGCCTCGTCCATCTGCCGCCGGGTGGCCCGCGTCGTGCGGGCCTCAATGACGGACAGTCCCTCGGACTGGCCGCCCAGGGCGTCGAGAAGCTCCGCCAACGTCGACACCTCGCGGTGGGCGACGCCGTAACCCTCGCACAGGCTGCTTATCGACGCCCCGTGCGGCGTCCCGAAGACCCTCTCGAAACTGGCCCGCAGCGGTTCCGCGCCGATCTCCAGCGACTCGAAGATGCCGCCGCCGTCATCGTTGGCGACGACGATCGTCAGGTGCTCGGGGTGCACGTCCCCGGGACTGATGAACAGCCCCCCGACGTCGTGCAGGAAGGTGACATCCCCCATCAGCGCCACCGTGCGCGGGGCCCGCGGCTCGTCCGGGTGCGCGGCCTGCACCGCCAGGGCGACGCCGACGGCCTGGGACACGGTGCCGTCGATACCGGCGGCGCCCCGCGGCGAATAGGTGTCCACACCGTCGTAGGGCAAACCCACCAGGCTCGCGTCGCGCACCGGGTTCGACGCCCCCAGCACCAGCGAATCGCCCGTGCCCAGGGTGTCCGACACAGCCGCCGCCGCATGCAGCCCCGTGAACCCGTGCGCCGAATCAGCCACGGTCAGACGGACGGCGTCGGCCGCCAGCTCGGAGGCCGCCGAGCAGATCTTCAGCCACTGCGAGGTCGGCTCGCCGGTAACCTTCACCGACGTCCCCCGCGTCGAACCGCCGCGCGGATCAGTGAAGTCGGCCGAGCGCGACAGCGTAATCAGGTCGATCTCCGGGTCCTTGAGCAGCGCCAGCACGTCGCGGTGCAGCGTCGGATGCCCGACGACGATGACCTGCTCCGGCTTCGTGTCCACGACGTAATCGTTCGCGCTGACCTGCTGGCGCCGGAAGACCCTGGCCGCCAGCGGGTGCACCGGGTGGTACGGGGCGGGCGCGGTCGGCTCCGCGATGGTGGGCACATCCTCCAACCCGTCCACCAGCCAGGCTTCGTCGCCAGCGACGACTAGGGTGTTCCGGCTCAGGTCCACCTCGACCTCGCCGTGGTTGACCTGCCGAGGCACGGGCGCCCGGCGGAGGGTCCGGCTGGTCGGTTCGCCCGGCAACTCGTCACCGACGAGCGGATCATCCAGTTCCACGTTGATGTGCACCTGGTTCCGGCCGGTGAACGCCTCCGCCAGGAACGGGATGTCGGCGCCCTCCCGGATTTCGGTGGTCTCCGCATACCTGCCGAAGATCCCCACCTGGTCAATGGTCTGGCTCGCACCCGTGCCCTGCAGTCTGCGGGGCCGGTCCGCGCTGACGACCGCCAGCGGCACATGCGCGTAATGCGCCTCCACCATCGCCGGCAGGCAGTTCGCCACTGCCGTGCCCGAGGTCATCACCACCGCCACGTGCCGCTTCTGCACCCGCGCCATGCCCAGGGCCAGGAAAGCGGCGCTGCGCTCGTCGAGGCGCACGTGCACCCTGATGTCCTTCCGCGCCAGCAGCGCCAGCGAGAGAGGGGAGTTCCGGGAGCCCGGACAGATCACCACGTCACTGACATGGCGGGAAAGCTGCTCGACGACGGACTGCGCCAGGTTGATCGACTCGGATTGCATGGGCCCGAGTCTAGTTGGCGACGCCGGGGGCCTGTGGACGGCCCATTTGTCTGAAACGCCGCACGCCTGCACCGAAACCACCCCAGAAAAACGTCGAACCGTGTGGCACTCCAGACACGGGGAACCCCGGCGCGGAAACTCAAGTCCAATAGGGAATGGGACTCGAGGGGAAATACTGGACCAGGCAGGAACTGGCCCGGTTGGGGAACGGCGACTACACCGTCCGGAAGCTCATCCGGAAGGGGGCAGCTGCACCGGGTGGGCCGGGGATTCTATGCAGGAACTCCTCCCCGAACCGCCCCACTGAGCGGTGGAGCTACTGGGCGGGGGCGGGTTCGCCGCCGGTGAAACGGTCGAGCAGGCCGTCGAGGTCGATCCCGGGGATGCCGGAGGGCAGGATGTCGCTCGGAATTTCGGTGGGGATCTGGGTGGGGATCTGGGTCGGCAGGCGCGGGGCTTCCTCGGTGACCGTTTCGGTGAGGGTCCGGGACACCGTCGACGTGACGGTGACGGGTGCCGGGGGCTCGCGGTCGGCCTCGGCGGCGGCGTTGCGCCAGAGGAAGAAGAAGGCCACGGCGGCGAGCAGCGTCAGGCCGAAGAGGATGCCCAGCAGCATGGGCAGCGCGCCGCCGGACTTCTGCTCCGCCGGCGGCTGGTAGGCCGGCTGGGGCTGCTGGTACTGGGGTGGTTCGTACTGGGGTTCCTGGTACCGGTAGCCGGGATCGTGCTCGCCCGGGAAGTACTGCTTCGGGCGCTCCCCGCGCGGCTCGTCCGAACCACGGACGGGGCCGAGGTAGCGGGTTTCGTCGTGGCCGTCGGAGGGGTTGCGCGGGTTCATGCGGACCAAACTACACGTACCGGTGGGCGTCGAGAAGCCGTCGGAACCACCACTCGCGCCGGTCGGCGGGTGCGGCGAGGGCGGCGAGGCGGTCGGCGTCGGGGGCCACGGGGTCGGTGGCCATGAAGCCGTCGACGATGGCGCGGGGCGGTGCGACGTCCTCGACGAACAGGGATCCGGTGGCCAGGCCGGCGGCGGCGGGCGGGACGTCCATGGCGTCGTCGTCGGCGATGACGGGGAGAGCGGCGACGGCGGCCAGGCCGGCGTTCATGCCGACGGCCGTGTCCAACGCGGAGGCGACGGTGACGTCCATGTGGCGGGCGCGCAGGTCGGCGGCCAGCTGGAGGACCCGGCGGACTCCGCCCAGCGGGGCGACCTTGACCACGGCGACGTCCGCGGCCATGAGGTCCGCGACGCGGTAGGGGTCGTCGCTGCGCCGGATCGATTCATCGGCGGCGACGCGGACGAACATTCCCGAGCGCATGAGCAGGCGGCGCAGGTCGGCGAGTTCCTCGACGGAATCACAGGGCTGCTCCATGTAGTCCAGCGGGCCGAGGACGCGGGCGGCCTCCAGGGCCTGGTCGACGGTCCAGCCGCGGTTGGCGTCGACGCGGATCACGGCGCCGGGGACGGCGTCCCGGACGGCCTGCACGCGGGCGACGTCGTCAGCGAGGGTCTGCCCCTGCTCGGCAACTTTGACCTTCACCACCCGGCAACCGGGGTAGCGGGCGAGCACCTCTGCCACGGCGGCTGCGGGGACCGCGGGGACGGTGGCGTTGACTTCGACGAGGGGGCGTCGCGGAGCGGGGAAGCCGACGAAGGCGGCCTCGAGCCCGGCGCGCAGCCAGGCGGCGGATTCCTCCGCACCGTACTCCAGGAAAGGGGCGAATTCGCCCCACCCGGCAGGGCCGTCGATGAGCAGCGCCTCGCGCGTATCGACGCCCCGGAACCTCACCGCCATCGGCAGTGCGACGACATGGGCGCGGTCCAGGATCTCATCGACTGAAGGTTTCGTCATACCGTCCAGCGTAGAACGGCGAGGGGGTGTTGCCTGCGTCACAGGTGGTGCAGGATGGGGGTATGACTGATCCGAAACAGAAACTGACCGCGGCCGACGTCGAGGAGGCCGGACTGGGCGGCTGGCAACACGCCGGGGACACCATCCGGGCGGAGTTCGCCACCGGCGACTTCGCCACGGGGCTGCACCTGGTGACCCTGATCGGCGAATCGGCGGACGCCGCCAACCACCACCCCGATGTCACGCTGACCTACCCCAGCGTGTCCGTCACCCTCTCCAGCCACGACGTGGGCGGGGTGACCAGCCTGGACATTGACCTGGCCCGGGACATCAACCGGCATGCGGAAAAGCTGGGGGTGGCGCCCGCCTAAGCTGAACGGCATGAGCAACTACAGCACCGACAACCCCTTCGACCCCACCCAGTGGCGGACCGTCGAGGGCTTCGAGGACCTCACCGACATCACCTACCACCGCCACGTGGGCAGCGAACGCAGGGACGGGATCGTCCGTATCGCCTTCGACCGGCCGGAGGTGCGCAACGCCTTCCGCCCGCACACCGTGGACGAGCTCTACCGCGCGGTCGACCACGCGCGGCGGACCCCGGACGTGGGCGTGGTGCTGATCACGGGCAACGGGCCGAGCGAGAAGGACGGCGGCTGGGCGTTCTGTTCGGGCGGCGACCAGCGCATCCGGGGTCGTTCGGGCTACCGCTACGCCGAGGGCGAGACCGAGGACACCGTCGACGAAGCCCGCACGAAGGTGGAGGGCGGGCGCCTGCACATCCTCGAGGTGCAGCGTCTGATCCGCACGATGCCGAAGGTGGTCATCGCCGTGGTCAACGGCTGGGCGGCCGGCGGCGGGCACTCGCTGCACGTGGTGTGCGACCTGACCATCGCCTCGCGCCAGGAGGCCCGCTTCAAGCAGACCGACGCCGACGTCGGCTCCTTCGACGCCGGTTACGGTTCCGCCTACCTGGCCAAGCAGGTGGGGCAGAAATTCGCCCGCGAGATCTTCCACCTGGGTCGCACCTACTCTGCGGAGGACATGCACCGGATGGGCGCCGTCAACATCGTCGCCGACCACGGCGAGCTCGAGGCCGAGGCGATCCAGGCCGCCCGGGAGATCAACGGCAAGTCCCCCACCGCGCAGCGCATGCTCAAGTTCGCGTTCAACCTGCTGGACGACGGCCTGATGGGCCAGCAGGTCTTCGCCGGCGAGGCGACCCGTCTGGCGTACATGACCGACGAGGCGGTGGAGGGTAAGGAGGCGTTCCTGGAGAAGCGCGACCCCGACTGGGATGAGTTCCCCTTCTACTACTGACGGTGACCGCCCCGCCACGGCCACCCTAGTTGACACGTCCTCAACATGGCTCTAACGTTCGGTGTCATGACAACATACGCACCTGTCGCCCAGCTCGCCTCCCGCATCATCCTGGGCGTCATCCTCATCGCCCACGGCTGGGACAAGTTCCAGATCACCGGCCTGGAGGGCATCACCGGTTACTTCGACAGCATCGGCATCCCCGCCGCCGCTGCCGCAGCCCCGGCCGTTGCCCTCGTGGAGATCATCGGCGGCATCCTGCTCATCATCGGCGCCTTCACACGCGTCACCGGCATCGTGCTCACCCTCCTCATGCTCGGCGCCGCGGCCTTCGCCCACCTCGCCCAGGGCATCTTCGTCACCAACGGCGGCTGGGAACTCGTCGGCGCCATCGGCGCAGGCACCCTCCTGCTGGCAGGCCTCGGCGCCGGCCGCTACAGCGTCGACGCCTACCTGCCCCAGCGCGGCCAGGAGGCCCCGGCCGAGCGGGAACTCCAGAACGCCTGAGGCTGCACCGGTCCGACGCGGCGCCGCCTCCACCCGGAGGCGGCGCCGTTCTGCTGTCCGCACCGGGCTACGATCAGCAGTCATGAGCCACCACCTCGAGCCGCTGGCCGTCGACGCCCACGACCCCGCCGCCATCCTGGCCGACCTCGAGGCCGCCATCGCCGGGCAGCGCACCCTCCTACCGGTCCCGGCCGACGACCCGGCCCGCGCCGCGCTGCTGCGGGACTCCCAGCGCGCCGGGCAGCCCATCGACGGGGACATCGCCCTCGTGGTGGCCACCTCCGGGTCGACCGGGACACCGAAGGGCGCCCAGCTCAGCGCCGCCAACCTGGTCGCCAGCGCGGACGCCACCCACCAGTTCCTCGGCGGCGAGGGGCAGTGGCTGCTGGCCATGCCCGCCCACCACATCGCGGGCCTGCAGGTGCTCGTCCGTTCGCTGATCGCCGGCGTCGACCCCCTCACCCTGGACCTCTCGGAGGGCTTCCGCACCCCGGATTTCGCCCGCGCCGCCCGCCGGCTCGCCCGCACCGGCGGGCACGTCTACACCTCCCTCACCCCGATGCAGCTGGCCAAGCTCATGGACACCCTCGAGGGCATCGAGGCGCTGCAGCTTTTCGACGCCGTCCTCGTCGGCGGCGCCGCCCTCAACCCGCAGCTGGCCGCGTCCGCCGGGGAGCTGAAGATCAGGGTGGTCGCCACCTACGGGTCCTCCGAGACCGCCGGCGGCTGCGTCTACGACGGCCGCCCCATCCCCGGGGCGAAAGTGCGGCTGAAAGGCGACCGCATCCACCTGGGCGGCCCGATGATCGCCCACGGCTACCGCAACCATCCCGGCCACGAGGCCTTCGCCGAGTCCGGCTGGTTCGCCACCTCCGACGCGGGGTTCATCGAGAGCCACCGCCTCACGGTCACCGGTCGCCTCGACGCGATCATCGACTCCGGGGGCCTCAAGCTGCAGCCGGAGGTACTGGAGCAGGCGATGCTCGCCGTCACGGGGGTCACCGGCGCATGCGTGGTGGGCGTCCCCCACCCCAGGCTCGGCCAGGCGATCGTCGCTGCCTACACCGGTCCCGCCACCCCGGGTGAGGTCATCGCCGGCCTGGATCACCTGCCGCGGTGGCAGCTGCCCAAGGAGCTCCTGCGCCTGCCGGAGCTCCCGCTGACGGGGCCGGGGAAGGTGGACCGGCGGGGCGTCGAGAAGCTCTTCTAGTCTTCGGTGCGGCTGGCGGCGACCAGCCGGGCAACGTCGTCCCCGTCATACACCCGGGCGATCTGCTCGTCGTTTCCTCCCATGAGGGTGTTGCCGATGACGAGCGCGCCGCCCTGCGTCGAGGGCACCACCGCGAAGTTGCGGGGGCTGGCGTAGACCTGCCGGATCCGGTGCCCCGAACGCAGCGCGCAGGCGTGCAACCAGACGTCGTCCGCGCGCGGGCTCAGCTCCCGGAACACGTCCCCCTGCTCCACGACGTAGGCGATGAACGACGCCGGGTACAGCACCCCGGAGACGCCGGTGGCGAAGTGGAGGAAGCTGGCCCGGCAGGTGTCCGCGGCGGTCCACTTGACGTAGGGCAGCAGGTCGCCGTCGCGCAGTTCGATGCGGTGGGCGCGGTAGGCGATGACCGCGTCGTCGCGCAGGTCGCCGACGAACAGCAGCCGCTCCAGGAACCACTCGGGGTAGATCATGTCGTCGTCCACGGTGGCCACGCGCTTCCCGGTGCCCGCCACCTCCCGGAACTGGCTCCAGTACTTCGTGTGCGGGCCGTAGAGCCCGTCGGAGCAGCGGACCTGCAGGCCCCGGCCCACCAGGCGGCGCAGCGTCTTCGGCCACTCGCCGCGGTAGTCCTTCTCATCCAGCCACAGCACGACCGGCGCCTTCACGGTCCCCCGCGCGATGGACTCCAGGGTGTAGTGCACCCGGTCGAGCCGGTCCCCGTGCGACGTCAGGGAAATGACCACGTCGCCCTCCTGCGGGAAACGCCGGCGGGAGAAATGGTTGTTCCACGCCAACGGAATCATCCGGAAGAGGGTGAAGAAGAAGCTGACCGCCTGGCCGAGCACGTAACTGATCCACATAACCTGGCCAACCTTACGGTTCCCCGGCGCCTCCCGCCCGGCAACTGGGCCGGGGCGCCACCCGGAGCACCCCGGCTCGGCGCTTCACCGGCCGATGGAGGACAATGGTCCGCATGTCCGTTGATCAACACACCTGGTCCGCCACGCCCCGGGACTGGTGGCAGGCGGCCCGCCCGCACACCTGGCCCAACGCCTTCGCCCCCGTCATCGCCGGAACCGGTGCCGCCGCCTACGCCGGGGGCTTCTCCTGGTGGCGTGCGCTGCTGGCCCTGGTGGTGGCGTGGGCGCTGATCGTCGGCGTGAACTACGCCAACGACTACTCCGACGGCATCCGCGGCACCGACGAGGACCGCACCGGGCCGACGCGGCTGACCGGCGGCCGCCTGGCCAGGCCCACCCACGTCAAGCGCGCCGCCTTCCTCTCCTTCGGCGTGGCGGCGCTGGCCGGCGTCGCCCTGTCCCTGGCCAGCGCGTGGTGGTTCATCCTCGTCGGCGCCGTCGCCATCGCCGGCGCCTGGTTCTACACCGGCGGCAAGAACCCCTACGGTTACCGCGGCCTCGGGGAGGTGGCCGTGTTCATCTTCTTCGGGCTCGTGGCCGTCCTGGGCACCGAGTTCACCCAGGCGGGTGCGCTCAGCTGGATCGGCCTGGGCTGCGCCGTGGCCGTGGGCGCGATCTCCGCGTCCGTCAACCTGGCCAACAACCTCCGCGACATCCCCTCGGACTCCGCGTCCGGCAAAATCACCCTCGCCGTGCGGCTGGGCGACCGCCGGACCCGTTTCCTCTACACGGCACTGGCCGCCACTCCCTTCGCGGTGTCCTTCCTCATGGCCGCCGAGCTGCTGCCCCTGGTCCTGGCCGTCCTGGCCCTGCCCCTCGCTCTCAGCGGCATCCTCGTCGCGCTGCGCGGGGCGACCGGGCCGGCGCTGATCCCGCTGATCAAGTCCACCGGCCAGGCCATGCTCCTGTGGGCCGTCATCACCGGCCTCGTGCTGTTCCTCAATTCGCCGGCGCTGTAGATGCAGGGGGTTATCACCGGGTTCGCCATCATCCTGGCGGTCATCGGGGTCGGCGTGATCCTCTCCCGCACGGGAGTAATCAAAGAGGACCGCGAACGCCTCGTCCTCAACCGGGTCGCGTTCTACGCCGCCTCCCCCGCGCTGCTGTTCACGGCGGTGGCGCAGTCCGATGCGCGGACGCTGTTCTCCCCGGTCATCGTGGTCATCTTCTTTGCGACGCTCGCCACCGCCGCCGTCTACATCCTCTCCTCGGCCGTGTTCTTCCGGCAGGACATCCCGACGACGACGATGGGCGCTGCGTCGGCGAGCTACTTCAACTCCGTCAACATCGGCCTGCCGGTGAGCGTCTACGTCCTGGGGGAGGCGACCTACGTCGTCCCGGTGCTCGTCCTGCAGATGGTCGTGTTCACGCCGTTCATCCTCGCCGGGCTGGGCGCGGAGGACGCGGGCGGGCGTAACCGGGTGGCCAAGATCGCCGATTCGGTCCGCACGGCGCTGCTCTCCCCCGTGGTCATCGGCTCCGCGCTCGGACTTCTCGTGGCGGTCGTCGGCCTGGAGATCCCCGACCCCGTCATGCGTCCGCTGGAGATCCTGGGCGGCGCGTCGATCCCGATGATCCTCATCAGCTTCGGAGCCTCGCTGCGTAACACCGCCCCGCTGGCCACCCCGGCCGACCGGCCGGGCACGCTCCTCGCCACGGGGCTGAAGCTGGTGGGCATGCCCGCCGTGGCGTGGCTCATCGCGCTGGGGATGGGCCTGCCGGAGGAGCAGGTCTACGCCTGCGTCATCCTCGCGGCGCTGCCGGCGGCGCAGAACGTGTACAACTACGCCGCCTCCTACCAGCGGGGCATGATCATCGCCCGCGACACCGTGTTCCTCACCACGTTCGGCGCACTCCCGGTGATGCTGGGCATCGCGCTGCTCTTCGGCCGTTGACCGGTGTCAGCGGCTCTCGAGCTCGCGCTTGACCCACGCCTTGCGGGCGGTGCGCTGGGCGTTCCAGGCGCCCACCGAACGGTTCGCTTCCAGGCGCAGCCCGCGGAAGATGAGCATCGACAGCGGGAAGGCGACGATGAGGGCGAGCAGCGCCGACATGACGAGGGGCACGGGGGCGTCGATGAGCACGGCGAAGAGCTGGATGACGACCGTCAGCGCCACGAACAGGCCGAGCCGCGCGCCACCGTACTTCAGGAGCGCCATGTTCGCCTGGCGGCGGACCTGGGGGTCAAGCTCCGGCGGAGCGTCGGATGGGGGCTGGGGCATCGGGTCAGGTGCAGTCACATACTGCAGCCTACTCGGGCCCGTAAGCTGGACGGGAAGAAGGAGGAACCATGGGACGACTGTTGCTAGTACTACTCATCATCGTGGCCGTTGTGCTGCTGTGGAAGGCCTTCGGGCCTTCATCCTGGAAACGAAACCAGGTGGCGGAAGCCGAAACCCGCGCAGTCAAGGGGCCGGACGACGACGAGGAATTCCTCTGGACGCTGGAGAAGAACCGCTTCAAGGAACGCCGGGCCCGCGAGGACGCCGCGCGGGAAGAGGAGGAGCGCCGCAAGCGCGCCGAGGAACGTTACCGCGAACCCGGCGAAGAACCGGGCGGGAAATCCGCCGGGGAATCCGACCCCCCGGAGGAGTAACCGGGCCCGGCCCGGATAGACGGAATCCGCGGAGGATTGCCCCGCAAGGGCGAACGTCAGCGGATTCTGCTCTGTAACGGCGGCTACTCGGGTTCGGCCCCGTCGGCCTCGAACCGCATGTGCAGGCCCAGCGCGTGAGCCACGGCCGTCACCTTCTCCCACCGGACCCCGGTGCCGCCGTGCTCGATGGTGTGCAGGGTGGAACGGGACACTCCCGCCCGGTCCGCTATGTCGGACTGCAGGGCGCCGAGATCGCGGCGGCGCTGGGCCAGCTGCTCCCCGAGAGCGAGCAGAACCGGGTCGTCGCCGGCTGGTTTCCCGGTCTTCTTCCTGGGTGCTGATGTGCCGGTCACTGGCTCACTCCCTGCTTCGGGGTCGAACGTGTATGTCTCCGAGTGTATCCCGGATGCCCTAGTTCAGGCCCGCGTAGGAGTGCAGGCCGGAGACGACCATGTTGATGAAGAAGAGGTTGAAGATCATGGTCGCCAGGGCGAGGATGTTGATCCACGCGGCCTTGTGGTCGCGCCAGCCGGCGGTGGCGCGGGCGTGCAGGTAGGCAGCGTAGAGGACCCACGTGATCAGCGAGACGGTCTCCTTGGGGTCCCAGCCCCAGAAACGGCCCCACGCGGCCTCCGCCCAGATGGCGCCGAGGACGATGCCCAGGCCGAGGATCGGCAGGGTGAGGATGGCGGACTTGTAGGCCAGCGCGTCGAGCTTCCTGGCGCTGGGCAGCGGCTTGGCCAGGGTGCCGAAGAAGCCGTGCTCTTTGCCCTGGGGCTGCCAGATGCGCAGCAGGTAGAGCAGGGAGGCGATACCGGAGAGCATGCCGATGGCCGCGCCGACGGAGATGGTGGACACGTGGATCGGCAGCCAGTAGGACTGCAGCGCCGGGACGACCGGGGCGGAGTCCGCGTAGAGCTTGGTCCCGCCGAAGAACAGCAGCGCGAGGACCGGCACGAGCAGCCAGGGCCACACGATGCGCCATTCCTTTCGCTGGATGACCACGGCCGCGATCATCATGGTGAAGGCGCTGATAACCAGGACGTACTCGTAGAGGTTGCCGAAGGGGAACCGCTCCGTGGCCAGGCCGCGCAGGACGGCGGAGGCGACGTGGACAATGATGCCCAGCCAGACCAGCGACTGGGTCATGCCGCCGAACTTGTTGGCCCCGGCCTCGAGTTTCTCGATCTCCGCGAGGGTGGGTGCGCCGGCGTCGTCCCCCGCCACCACCTCGGTGCCGCCGTCCCCGACCGCGACGAGCGCTTTCTCCTCCATACGGGCGTACGCGCGCCGGGCGTCGATGACGCTCTGCATCCGAACGTAGTACACGAGCGCGAGCACCAGCGCCACGAGGTAAATGGCGAACGCCGACTGGAACGCGACGTCCGAGAAGTTGGAGAGAGTCTGATTGACAGGCATGTGTGGGGACACCCTCAAAGGTCGAAGAGCCGGAGTAATACTCCAGAGACGCTACCCCACCGGAGTGGGCTTATCCAACAGACTACCGACGAATTCTCCAACTTTAGGTGGACACCCGGAGGGCATCCGCGGGGACGAGTTCATCATCGTCGATCTCGTCCGGATCTGGCAGACCGAGCAACTCGCGGTGGATCCGGTCGAACTCCGGGCCCCAGCCCGCGCGGTCGGTGCGCGCGAGCCCGCCGAGCTCGACGTGGGTGCCACCGCCCTCGAGCGGGGTGAGGCGGATCCAGATGCGGCGGCGTTTGATCAGCAGGGAGCCGACCAGCGCGGCCAGCATGATGACGGTGGTCGCCAGGACCCACGGTTGGAAGGGGTCGCGCGAGATCTGGTAGTTCGCGAACTCGCTCGCCCCGTCGAAGGTGACGGTGGTGCCGTCGTCGAGGGTGACGGTGTCGCCCTTGAGCAGGTTGACGCGCTCGATCTTCTGCAGCTGGCCCGAGTGCAGCAGCGCGGTGTCCAGGCTGAACAGCGACTGCGCCCGGCCGGTGTCCAGGCCGGCGTCGCCGCGGTAGACGTCAATGGCCACGGCCGGGTCGTTCATGGCGGGGAACTGGGAGGTCAGCAGTTCGTTGTTCTCGCCGGACCACTCGGCGGTCGGGGCGAACAGGCCCTGGATGGCGATCTGGTTCTGGCGGCGCTCGTAGAGGTCGGGGTACATGCCGGCCGGCGGGTCGAAACGCATGACGCCGGAGGACAGGAAGAACGTGGGGTCGTCGGGACGCCACTGGATGGTCTGGGTGCGGGACTCACCGTTCGGCCAGGTGACCGTGAAGGTCGGCGCGAATCCGTGGCCCTGGAGGTAGACGCGGTCGCCTTCCACCCGCAGGGGGTAGTTGACCTTGAGCTCGTAGTCGGTCCACTCATCCTTCGGCCGGTTGATGTCATCGCCGACCGCGTAGGAGATGTTCGAGGTGAACATCTCGGCCTGGCCGTTGGGCAGGTAGTCGGCGGCGAAGTCGTGCGCGTCGAAGCAGAAGGTGGTCAGGCCGGTGCCGTCGAAGAGCGGGCCGGCGCGGAAGGAGTCGAAGTTGGCGGTCGAGGTGTTGCAGAACTCGGTGTTCTGCTCGATCGGCGGGGTCTCGTAGTTGCCGGACTCGGTGACCACGATGACGTGGCCCTCGTAGTAGACCATCCGGCCGAGTGCGACGGTGGCGATCATGCCCACCAGCCCCAGGTGGAACAGGAGGTTGGCCAGCTCGCGGCCGTAGCCCCGCTCGGCGGCCAGGGAGAATCTCCCGGCCCGGTCCTCGGCGGCCCGGTACTCGGCGACCTTCCAGCGCCCGAGCAGACGTTTCGCGTCGGCGGTCACCTCTGCCATCGGCTTATCGACGCCGCCCTCCGCATGCAGCGGCAGCCGCGTCAGGTTCTTCGGCGCCCGGGTGGGCGGGGTCTTCCACGCGTGGTAGTGGTCCCAGGACCGCGGGAGGATGCAGCCGATCAGCGAGATCGTCAGCAGGGTGAGGATGGCCAAAAACCAGGTGGACTGGAAGACGTCGAAGAGCTGCAGGCGGTCGTAGATCTCGGCGAGCCGGCCGTTGTTGGCGATGTACTCGTTGACGTTGTCCTGGTTGAGGCTGCGCTGCGGGAGCAGTGCGCCCGGAATGGCGGCGACGGCGAGCACGAACAGCAGCACCAGCGCGGTGCGCATGCTGGTCAGCCAGTGCCAGGCCTTCTTGAGGTACGTCACGACGATGCGCAATTCCACTCCTGTTTCGGGCAGATTCTTGAGAGGGGCTGGAGGACTAGATGAAGGTGGCGCCGTACTCGACGGTCCACTGGCGCACGAAGTTGATGAAGTGCGCCCACGCGCCGGTGAGCAGCGCGACGCCGACGGCGATCATGAGGGCGCCGCCGATCATCTGGATCCTGCGGGAGTGATTCCGCAGCCAGCTGAAGGTGCGCATCGCGCGCGCCGAGCCCAGGGCGATGAGCAGGAAAGGCAGGCCCAGGCCCAGGCAGTAACCGATGATGAGCAGCACGCCGCGCGCGGCGGTCATGCCCTCGGTGCCCGCGGAGACGGAGATGATCGCCGCCAGGGTCGGCCCGAGGCACGGGGTCCAGCCGAGCGCGAACACGCCGCCGAGCAGCGGCGCACCGAGCCAGGTGGTCCAGCGCTTCGGGCTCATCCGGGTGTCGTTCTGCAGCACGGGGACCATGCCCATGAACACCAGGCCCATGATGATGGTCACCACGCCGCCGATCCGCATGAGGGTCTCGGCGTTGAGGGTGAGCATGCTGATCGCCCCGAACACCGTGACGGTGGCCAGGACGAACACCACGGTGAAGCCGAGGATGAACATCAAGGCGGCGCCGGCGACGGCCCACTGCCGCTTCTTCGTCACCACGGCGCCGTGCTCGGCGTCGGGGCGGACCTCGCCGCCGACGACGCCGGCCAGGTAGGACATGTAGCCGGGCACCAGGGGCACCACGCACGGGGAGGCGAAACTCACCAGGCCGGCGGCCGCGGCGGCCAGCATGCCGATGAGCAGCGGACCGGAGGCCGCCAGGTCGGCGAAGAGCTGCCCGATATCGGTCATGCGTCAGCCTCGGCGAGTGGCAGGGCGACGTCGAGGATGTCCTGTTCGTTCACCTCGCGGAGGAACACCGCGGCGGGGCGGTGCTGCCTGTCCAGGATGATGGTGGTCGGGATGACGGAGGTGGGCACTCCGCCGAGCGCGGCGGCGGTGCGGAACGGCGGGTCATAGATCGACGGGTAGGTCACGCCGTTGTCGGTGATGAAGTCCTGCGCGATGGTCTGGTTGTAGTCGCGGACGTTGATGCCCAGGACGGTGCCGCCCAGCGGTTCCAGGGCCTGCTGCGCGTTCTGCAGGTCATCCACCTCGGCGCGGCACGGCGCGCACCACTGGCCCCAGGCGTTGAGAACGACGACCTGGCCGGCGAAGTCGTCGAGGTTGATGGTCTCCCCCTCCGCCATGAGGGATTCTCCACCGAAGTCGGGCAGCGGGGCGCGCTCGTCCTCGTCGTAGAAGATCTCGGTCTGCCCGCCGGGAGAGTGGAACTGGAAGGTACCTCCGACGGCGACGGCGTTCTTCGCGGCGCCGGATTCCGCGCCGCAGGCGGTGAGGGTGAGGGAGGTGGCGGCGAGCAGAACTGCGACGGTGCGCAGGCGCATGTCAGATGTCCTTAGCGGGAGTGGTGTAGAAGAGGTCGGTGATCTCGGAGCCGTCGAAGACCAGGGAAGTGACGGAGGCGATCTCGCACTCGCGGCTGGCGTGCGCGAGCGGGAGGCCCAGCGCGGCGCGCTGCACCATCACGATCGGCAGCTGGTGGCTGACGAGGATCGCCTCATGGCCCTCCGCCTTCCGGCGGGTCTGCTCGACGGCGCCCATCATCCGCTCGGCGATGTCGACATAGGCCTCGCCCCAGCTCGGTTCGAAGGGGTTGAGCATCAGCGGCCAGCGGACCGGGTTCCACAGCTGGGAACGCCACCCCTTGGTGCGCAGGCCCTCGAAGCGGTTGCCCGCTTCGACGATCTCCGGCACGGTCTCGACCTCGAGGCCGGTGACCTCGGCGAAGGGCTCGGCGGTCTCCTGGACGCGCTGCAGCGGGGAGGCCCCCAGGTAGGTGACGTCGTGCCCCTCGAAGGAGCGCGCCACCCGCGCGGCCTGCGAACGGCCGCGGGAGGACAGGTGGTATCCGGGGATGGTGCCGTAGAGGATCCGGTCAGGGTTGTGGACCTCGCCGTGACGGACGAGGTGGACGATCGTGTGCGACATGCCTGTTCCTTAAGCGGTTGCTGCTGCGGCCGCGCGGGCGGCGGGGACGAGTGCATCCTCGATCCGGGAGAAATCATCGTCCGTCAGGGCGGTGGACACAAACCAGGTCTCGTAGACGCTCGGCGGGGCGTAGACCCCGTGGTCGAGCAGCGCGTGGAAGAAAGCCGGGAAACGGAAGGTGTCGGCCGCCTTCATGTCGGCGAAGGTGCGGCCCTCCCCCTCCGCGAAACGGACGGAGAACATCGTCGCGGCGCGCTGGATGTGGTGGGCCACGCCCTCGCGGGTCAGCGCCTGGGAGATCAGCCCGGACAGGCGGTCTGCGTTGGCGTCGAGAACCGGGTAGATATCCTCGGAGGCCAGGCGCAGGGAGGCCATGCCGGCGGCCATCGCCACCGGGTTACCGGACAGGGTGCCCGCCTGGTAGACGGGGCCGGAGGGAGCGAGGTACTCCATGATGTCGGCGCGGCCGCCGAAGGCCGCGGCCGGGAGCCCGCCGGAGACGACCTTGCCGAAGGTGGTCAGGTCGCCGGCGACACCGTCGACGCCGTACCAGCCCGAGTACGAGGTGCGGAAACCGGTCATGACCTCGTCCATGATCAGCAGCGCGCCGTCGGCGTGCGCGATCTCCTTGAGCGCGGCGTTGAATCCCTCGCCCGGGGCCACGGCGCCCATGTTGCCGGCCGCCGCCTCGGTGATGATGCAGGCGATCTCGCCCGGGTGCTCGGCGAAGGCCTGCTTCACGGCGTCCAGGTTGTTGTAGGGGACGACGATGGTGTCGGCCGCCGACGCGCCGGTCACGCCCGGGGAGTCGGGCAGCGCGAACGTGGCCACGCCCGAGCCGGCCGAGGCCAGCAGGGCGTCGACGTGGCCGTGGTAGCAGCCGTCGAACTTGAGGATCTTCGGCCGGCCCGTGAAACCGCGCGCCAGGCGCACGGCCGACATGGTGGCCTCGGTGCCGGAGTTGACCAGGCGCACCTCCTCCACCGAGGTGCGGTCCACGATCATCTGCGCCAGCTCGATCTCCGCGAGGGTCGGCGCGCCGAAGGACAGCCCTTTGAGGGTGGCCTCCCGCACCGCCTCGACGATCTCGGGGTGGGCGTTGCCGTTGAGCATCGGGCCCCAGGAGCACACGAGGTCGACGTATTCGTTGCCGTCGACGTCCACCAGGGTGGAGCCGTGGGCCGAGTCGATGAAGCGGGCCTGGCCGCCGACGGATCCGAAGGCCCGGACCGGGGAATTCACCCCTCCGGGGATGAGGGTGCGTGCACGGTCGTGCAGCTTCGCGGACTGCTGGGTACGGGCGGACGTCAGACTCATGCCGACCATCATACGGCCGGGGTCAACCGGGGTTAAACTTTCCCCCCGGTCAGTTGACCACCTTCAGCCCGATGATTCCGCCCACGATCATGAGCAGGAAGAGCACCTTCGCCAGGGAGACGGCCTCCTGCCCCGAGGCGAAGGAGTAGACGATCGCTATCGACGCCCCGATCCCCACCCACACCGCGTACGCGGTGCCGACGGGCAGCTCCTTCAGCGCGACCGCGAGGCCACCCATCGAGACGATCAACGCGGCGAAGAAGACCACCGAGGGCCACAGGCGGGTGAATCCGGCGGAGCGGTCCAGCGCGATGGCCCACACCGCCTCGAAGGCGCCGGAGAGGACGAGAATGACCCAGGACATGGGAGACCTTCCTGGCCGTCTTGTCGCGACTCCGGGTACGGCTCCCTCGTCCGGGCCCGGTTCCGCCCGGGCTGGTTAAGGCCCTACCCTAGCGTCAGGACGCGGTCGGCGGCCGCGCGGGCGTCGTCGATGACAGCAGGCACGCCGACCCCGCCCGCCCAGGCGCCGGTGACCGCGAGCCCGTGGACGTCCGCGATGCCGGCCCGGACCTTCTCGACGGTCGCGAGATGCGCGGCGTCGTAACGCGGCAGGCCGCCGAACCACCGCTGGACGTAGATCTCGGACAGCCCGGCCGCACGGCCGTCGAAGCCGGTGATGCGGGCGAGGTCGTCGAGGGCCGTATCCACGATGAGGTCCTCCTCCGCGCGGACGATGGCGTCGTCGCCGAAGCGACCGAAACTGGCGCGCACCAGCGCACCGCCCCGCTCGCCCAGGTGCGGCCACTTCTTCGACGAGAACGTGAACGCCTTCGCCTGCACGTCCGGCTCGTCGATGGCGACGAGCACGCCGGAGTTGTCGGGCAACCCTTCGTCGGAGTCGAACTTCATGCCGACGACCGCACTGGAGGCCAGCTCCACCGACTTCAACGCCTGGGACGCCTCGGGCGCGACGCTCCGCAGCAGCGCCGCGGTGGTCGGCGCCGGGGTGGCCAGAATGAGGCGGTCGTAGGCGCCGTCGGTGCTGACCCCCTGGCCGGAGAGGTGGAATCCGCGCAGATCCCGGGTGACGCCGGTGATGAAGACGTCGAGGTGGATGTCCGCACCCGACTTCTCCGCGAGCGCCTCGTAGGCGAGGGCGTAACCGCCGCGGAAGGCGGCGAACACCGGGGTCGGGGTGGCGCCGGGATCGCGCGGAGCGCGCCGGGCCTCGCAGCTCTTCACTGCGGCGGAGAGGGTGACCTTCTCCCCTGCCTCCGCCAGCGCGTCGAGCGCCTCCGCCAGCTGCGGGACCGTGGCGCGCACGCCCAGATCCTCGGCCGCGCAGGAGTACACCCCGCCCAGCAGCGAGGAGACGATCCGGTCGACGACCTCGGCGCCGTAGCGCTCGCGCACGAGTTCGCCCACGCTGACGTCCCCGCCGACCTGCCAGTCGATGGGGGCGGCGTCGGCCTCGGCGTCGATACGCGCCGCCGTCTCCGGGGACACCAGATGCGCCACCGGGGCGGAATGGGAGGGGATGCCCATCACGCCGCCCGCGGGCAGATTCTGCAGCTCCCCGCCGGTGTAGATCAGCGAACGCGCGGCGGAGGGGCTCACCAGCTCATCAGCGAGGCCGAGCTCGGCGAAAAAGTCGGTGGCGTCGGAACGCAGCGCCAGGTAGGCCTCCGCGCCCATATCGGTGGGGCCCGACTCGAAGGGGACGGTGAACAGCTTGCCGCCGATCCGGTCCTCCGCCTCGAACACGTCGATGACAGCCTCGGGGTCGGCCTTACGGATCTCGTAGGCGCTGGTCAGGCCGGCCAGTCCCGCGCCGATGACGGCGTAGCGGGTGGGAGCCACGGTCAGTTCTCCCCGTGGACGATGGCGACGGCCTCGGTGATCGCCTCGGCCGGGGTGTTCGGCAGGACGCCGTGGCCCAGGTTGAAGATGTGGCCCGTGGCATGGCCGGCTTCCATGGCGCGCACGGCCTCGGACTTGATGCGGGCCACCTCCGAGACGAGGGCGTCGCGGCCGGCGAACAGGACCGCCGGATCGAGGTTGCCCTGCAGGACCTTCGGCCCGGAGACGGCGTGGATGCGCTCGGCGGCGACGTCCAACGGAACCCGCCAGTCCACGCCCATCACCTCGGAACCGGCTTCGCTCATGGCGCCCAGCAGCTCGCCGGTGCCCACGCCGAAATGGATGCGGGGGATCTCGCCGGCGATCTCCTCGAGGATGCGCACGGAGTAGGGCAGGACGTGCTCCCGGTAGTCGCGCTCGGTGAGGAAACCCGCCCAGGAATCGAAGAGCTGCATGGCGTCGATGCCCGCGTCGATCTGCAGGCGCAGGAAACGGGTGATCGTCGGGGTGAGGCGCTCCATGAGCGCGTGCCAGGTCTCCGGCTCCCCGTGGATCATGGCCTTGGTCTTCTCGTGGTTCTTGCTCGGGCCACCCTCGACGAGGTAGCTGGCCAGGGTGAAGGGCGCCCCGACGAAGCCGATGAGCGCCTGGGAGTCGGTGAGCTCGTCGAGGATGATGCCGATGCCCTCGGCCACCTCGGGGACATCCTCCTCCAGGATCGGCAGGGCGTCGATGTCGGCGCGGGTGGTGATCGCCTTGTCCATCACCGGGCCGCGTCCGGGGACGATCTCCACGCCGACGCCCGCCGCGCGCAGGGGCACGACGATGTCGGAGAAGAGGATCGCGGCGTCGACGCCGTGGCGGCGCACCGGCTGCATGGTGATCTCCGCCAGCAGCTCCGGCATGAAGCAGGAGTCCAGCATGGAGATCCCCTCCCGGACCTTCCGGTACTCGGGCAGGGAACGGCCTGCCTGGCGCATGAACCACACCGGGGTGCGGTCGGGGGTGTCGCCGGCGGCTGCGGCGAGGAGCGGGGCGTGGGGAATGTTACGGCGAGTCATGGCCCCCATTGTTGCCGAGCGGCGGGCGGAATACGAACCGCCGACCCGCCGGGCCCGCTTTCCCCCGCCGCGCAACCCGCGCGGCGGCGGCCGCGTCCGCTTCGCACCCCCCTAAGGTGCCGCGGCCCCCCGGACAGAGTTGCTGAGGGGGCGCGAAGTGGACCGCCCGGCGCGGCCCGGGGCCAGCCGCTCCGGGGCAAGGTCCAGGCGGCGCAGCAGCTGTGCGTTGAGCGCCACGATGATCGTCGACAGGGACATCAGGATCGCGCCGACGGCCGGGGACAGCACAAAGCCGACCGGCGCGAGGACACCGGCAGCCAGCGGCACGGCGACGAGGTTGTAGCCGGACGCCCAGACCAGGTTCTGGACCATTTTGCGGTAACTGGCCCGGGAGAGCTCGATCATGGACAGGACGGAACGGGGATCGTCGCTGGCCAGCACCACACCGGCCGACTCCATCGCGACGTCGGTGCCCGCGCCGATGGCGATGCCCACCTCGGCGCGGGCCAGGGCGGGGGCGTCGTTGACGCCGTCGCCGACCATGGCCACGGTCAACCCGCGCTCCTGCAGTTCAGTCACTTTCGAGTCCTTGTCCTCCGGCAGGACCTCGGAGAAGACCTCGTCGATACCCAGGTCCGCACCGACGGCCCGGGCAACCTGGTCTGCGTCGCCGGTGATCATGGCGACCCGGATGCCGCGTTCCTGCAGGGCCTGGACGGCGGCGCGCGACTCGGGACGGACGTGGTCCTCCACCGCGATCGCGCCGATGACGGAACCGTCCTGCACGACATGGAGCACGCCGGCCCCGCGCCGCATCCACTCCCCGGTGCTCTCCGCCAGCCCCTCCGGGGGCGTGAGCCGCAGCTCGCGCAGCATGTTCGGCCCGCCCACGAGGATCTCCGAACCGTCGACCTCGGCCTTGATCCCCCGGCCCGAGGCCGACGTGAATCCGGAGCCTGTCAGCCCCAGGCCGGCGGACTCGGAGTTCCCGGCGGCCGCCGCGGCGATCGCGCGTGCCACGGGGTGCTCGCTGGCGGACTCGGCGGCCGCGGCCAGTGCCAGCAGACGGCCCTCGGAGACACCCGCCGCGGCGACGTCGGTGACGGCGTGCTCGCCCTCGGTCAGGGTGCCGGTCTTGTCGAAGAGGACGACGTCGATGGTCCGCATCCGCTCGAGCGCCATCCGGTCCTTGATCAGCACGCCGGACTTCGCCGCACGCTCGGTGGATATGGCGATGACCAGAGGGATCGCCAGGCCGAGGGCGTGCGGGCAGGCGATGACCAGGACGGTGACCGTGCGGGTGACGGCGTCGTCCGGGCTGCCGAGGGCGGCCCACACCGCCGCAGTGATGAGCGCGGCGGTGAGCGCGAACCAGAAGAGCAGCGCTGCGGCCCGGTCCGCCAGCGCCTGCGCCCGGGAGGAAGAAGCCTGAGCGTCGGCGACCATCCGCCGGATGCCGGCCAGGGCGGTGTCCTCGCCCACCGCCTCGACCCGGACGCGGACCGGGTTGTCCGTGGCCACGGTGCCCGCGACCACGTGATCGCCCTCGCCCCGGAGCACCGGTTGGGATTCGCCGGTGATCATGGCCTCATCGAACTCGGCCGAGCCGGACACCACGGTGCCGTCCGCGGGCACTCTGGCACCAGAGCGCACGAGCACGACATCACCTTCCGCCAGT